>DATCGA010000680.1:0-35391 GCA_036509215.1 Trebonia sp. | reverse complement strand
GCTCACGCCCCGACGCTCACGCCCCGACGCTCACGCCCCGACGCTCACGCCCCGACGCTCACGCCCCGACGCTCACGCCCCGACGCTCACGCCACGGCGGGAGCGGCGTCCCCGCCCTGCCACTGCGTGAGCACCCCCGACCGAAGCACCAGCGCGCACACGACGGCGGCGCCGGCGAAGATCGCGGCCGACACCCAGAACGCGACCACGTAGCTGTGCACGGCCCCGCCGGCCTGCGCCGCCGGGCTGGTCCCGTGCGTGACCAGGTAGCTCGATAGGGCGCTGGCGGCGATGGTGTTGAGCAGCGCGGTGCCGATCGAGCCGCCGACCTGCTGGCACGTGTTGACCATGGCCGACGCCACCCCGGCGTCGGCCGCGTCGGCGCCGTAGGTGGCGGTGTTGAGCCCGCAGCCGAACACCAGCCCGAGCCCCAGCCCGACCAGGACCAGCCCCGGCAGGATCCAGGCCGCGTAGTTGGTGTTCACGCTGAGCTGCGAGGCCAGGATCACCATGCCGCCCGCCGCCACCAGCAACCCGGCCGGGATCAGGATGCGGGGGCCGAGCCGGGGCATCAGCAGCTGGCTGGACGTGGTCGACGACACGATCAGCGCGCCGATCAGCGGCAGGAACGCCAGGCCGGTCACCACCGGCGAGTACCGCAGTACCTCCTCCAGGTAATACGTGAGGAAGAGGAAGACGCCGAACAGGCCGATCGCCGACAGCCCGATCGACAGGTAGGCGCCGCCCCTGAACCGGTCGAGGACGATCCGCAGCGGCAGCAGCGGATGGGCCACCCGCCGCTCCGTCAGCGCGAACAGGGTCAGCAGGACCACCCCGCCCACCAGCAGCCCGATGGTGAGCGGGGCGCCCCAGCCCTTCGTATCGGCCTCCGACAGCCCGTAGACGAAGGAGACCAGGCCCGCCACCACCAGCACCGTCCCCGGTATGTCCAGATGCACGCTGGGATCGCGGGTATCGCGGCTCAGCAGCCGGATCGCGGCGGCGACGGCGATGACCGAGAAGATGACGTTGACGTACAGGCACCAGCGCCAGGACAGGTACTCGGTCAGCACGCCGCCGAGCAGCAGCCCGATCGCCCCGCCGGCCCCGGCGATCGCGCCGAAGATGCCGAACGCCTTGCCCCGCTCGGCCGGGTTGGTGAACGTCACCGTCAGCGTGGACAGCGCGGCCGGCGCCAGCAGGGCGCCGAACGCGCCCTGGATCGCACGCGCGATGAGCAGCATCGAGAAGTTCTGGGCGGCCCCGCCCAGGGCCGAGGCGCAGGCGAAGCCGATCATGCCGATGATCAGCATCCGCTTGCGGCCGACCAGGTCCGACAGCCGACCCCCCAGCAGCAGCAGCCCGCCGAACGCGAGCGAGTAGGCGGTCACCACCCACTGCCGGTCGGCGTTGTTGAAGCCCAGGTCGTGCTGGGCGCTCGGCAGCGCGATGTTCACCACGGTGGCGTCGAGCACCACCATGAGCTGCCCCAGGCAGACCACGCTGAGGATCAGCCAGCGCCGGGCGTCGGCGTCTGTCCCGCCGTCCCGTGCGGCCGTCTGACCCACCTGCGATGCTGAAGCGCGCTGGGCTTCCTGTGCCATGAAATACCCCTGAGGGGAGGGGTACCCGCATCGCAGCATCCGCAACAGCCGGCTGCCCTGAGATCAAAACCACCAAAATCATTTCCCGAACGGTCCCGGCCGACTCTGGCACGTCGGCTAGACCCCACAGTCGGGCAAGCGATTCCTTCGCGCCCGTGACCGAGTCAGTACGGGTATGACGAATCAACTGTTCATCGATCCCCACCGCAACGGCCGCCCGGCCGACCTCGCGCGGCAGGCCGCCGCCGGCATCCTCACCGGGCCGCACCTGGCCGTCCTCACCACCGCGAACTCGGACGGCTCGCCGCAGGCGTCGGTCATCTTCGTCAAGCCCGACGGCGACGACATCTACTTCAGCACGATCAGGGGCCGCCGCAAGACCGCCAACATGCTGCGCGATCCCCGGGTCAGCCTGCTCGTGCACAGCCTGCCGGGCGCGGCCGGGGAGATCACCTACGCGGTCATCTCGGGCCCGGTCGAGCTTACCGACGACCCCGACGCCTCGTTCCACCAGGTGATGTACGACCTGCACATGGGCGGCGCGCCCGCTCCGGTCGAGCCGGGGGCGGAGCGGCTGATCGTCCGGCTCCGCCCCGAGCGCGTCTACGCCCCGCCGCCCTACGACGATGGGTCCGAGTAGCACCCATCGCGCTCGGCGGCGGCCTCAGGTAACGACGCCAGCACCGCCGACAGCCTGGCCAGCGCCCCGGCGTAGGCGTGCTCGGGCGGCCTGGCGTAGCCGATGACGAGGCCCGCCCGGGCGGCGTCGCCGGCCATGGCGTACCAGCCCAGGCCGCCCAGCGCCAGCCCGCGCTCCTCGGCCCGGGTGGTGGCCCGCTGCTCGGCCGCCGCTTGGGAAAGGTCGACGACGACATGCAGGCCTGCCGCGATGCCGCTCACCCGGAACCCCAGTGCGTCCAGGGCCGAGATCAGCCGGTCGCGCCGGCGTCGGTAGACCACCCGGGCGCGGCGGGTCTGCCGGCCGTAGGCGCCGGAGATGATGAACTCCGCCAGCGTGAGCTGGTCCAGCGCCGACGGCCCGCTGACGAGGCAGTTCGTCACCGGGCCGAGCAGTTCCGCCGGGACGACGAGCCAGGCTAGGCGCACGCCCGGGGCCAGGCTGTTGGTCGCCGCCCCGGCGTAGATCACGTGGTCCGGCGCGAGGGCCTGCATGGCGCCGACCGGCCGCCGGTCATAGCGGAACTCGCCGTCGTAGTCGTCTTCGATGACGATCCCGCCCCACTCCGCGAACGACCGGCGCCGCTGCGGGGCCAGGGTCATGCCGAGCGGGAACTGGTGGGCGGGCGTGAGCAGGGCCGCGTCGGCGTCTGCGAGCTCGCCGATGACGGCGCCGTCGGCGTCCACCGGAAGCACCCGCAGGCGCAGTCCCTGCCCCTCGATGATGAGGCGGTGCGCCCGGTGGCCGTACTCCTCCACCCCTGGCTGCTATCAGCCGTTAGGGGCGTCAGCCTAACAACGATCGACGAAACTCGGCGCCTTCGGTTTTCCTTATAGCCGGTATCGGCAATGCCGTCTGCCGCGACGCAATCAACCGGTGCTGCCCCTGGTTTGGTCAGGAGCCGGATCCAGAACAGGGCCCGGCACCGGATTAACCCGAGGAAAGGGATGACTGGAGATGTCTGACAGCTTCACCGGAGCCACCGCGTTCACCGGAGCCACCACGTTCACCGGAGCCACCGCGCTGATCACCGGCGGCAACAGCGGCATCGGCCGGGCGGCCGCCGTCGCCCTGGCCCGGCGCGGCGCTCACGTGGTGCTCTCCGGGCGCGACGCCGCGCGCGGCGACCAGGTGGTCGCGGAGATACGCGCGCACGGCGGGACGGCGGATTTCGTCGCGACGGAGCTCAGCGACGAGGCCAGCGCGCGGCAGCTGGCCAAGCTGGCGACCGAGCTCGGCGGCGGGCACGTGGACATCCTGGTCAACAACGCCGGGGTCTTTCCGTTCGGCCCGACCGACACCACGACAGAAGAGGACTTCGACAAGGTCTTCGGCCTTAACGTCAAGGTGCCGTTCTTCCTGGTGGCGGAGCTGGCGCCGAAGATGGCGGAGCGCGGACGGGGCGCCATCATCAACGTCTCGACGATGGTTGCCGAGTTCGGGATGCCGCAGATGGGCTTGTACGGCTCGAGCAAGGCGGCGCTGGTGCTGCTGACCAAGTCGTGGGCCGCCGAGTACGGTCCGGAGGGGGTGCGGGTCAACGCCGTCAGCCCCGGGCCGACCCGGACCGAGGGCACCGCGGGCATGGGCGAGGCGCTTGACCAGCTGGCGTCGGCCGCGCCAAGCGGCCGTCCGGGGCTCCCGGAAGAGATCGCCTCGGCCATCGTCTACCTCGCCAGCGATGAGGCGAGCTTCGTGCAGGGCGCTCTGCTGCCGGTCGACGGCGGCAGGATCGCGGTCTGACAAACCCATGATTCCGAACGGACCGGGCCGTCTCTTATCCAACCAGGCGGCCCGCATCCCGTCGGCGACCCCCGCTACGCGCTCACCGCGCAAGAGTTGCAGACTGTTCGGACGATGGAAATTCGCGAGCTTCGGACCTTTCTGACGGTGGCCGAGGAAGGCAGTCTTTCTGCTGCGGCGCGCCGGCTTCACCTGAGCCAATCGGCCCTGTCCCAGACCATCCAGTCCCTGGAACGCCAGCTCGGGGTCCAGCTGCTCATCCGCAGCAGCACCGGCGTCGCCACCACCGAGGCGGGCGCGCATCTGCTCCGGCAGGGCCGCGGTCTGCTCGCCGAGTACGACCGGGTGATCGCGGCAGTCGCGGGCGGCGACGCGGACCGGCCCGGCATCCTGCGGGTCGGGGTTCCGCTTGAGCTGCCTGCTGCCCTGCTGCCCGGAGTGCTCAGCGAGGTGGCCGCCGCGCATCCGCTCACCCGGGTGGAGGTGAGCCATGCCTCCACCGCCGTCCAGCTCGCTGAGCTGGAGCAGGGCCAGCTCGATGCCGCCCTGGTCCGCGAGTGCCCGGCCGACGAGCGTTTCGACGCGATGCTGGTCGTCGAGGAGCCCCTCGGCGTCGCGCTGGCGGCCGCGACCGCCCAGAGGCTAGCAGAGCCGGGAGGCGTCCAGTTGCGTCGGCTGGCCGGGTTGAACTGGCTTGGTTTCCCCCGAGCGGAAGCGCCCGCCTGGCATGACCAGGTCACGGCCACCTTGCGAGCGCACGGTATTTCGCCCGATGAGCAGCCATCACACCCGGAAGGCGCGCTGATCGCCGAGGTTAAGGTCGCCGCCGTAGGGACGGGGCGCGCTTTCGCTCTTGCCCCTCCCGGCTGGGCTCAGCAACTGCCCCCGGAAGTGGCCTGGCAGCCGCTGATAGGGAATCCTCTTGTCCGCCGAACCTGGGCGGTCTGGCCCGCCCTGGCCCGCCGTCGCGACTTGGCCGCCCTGATCGCGGCCCTCGACCCAACCCGCCGTTGAACAGGCCGGCTGCTTTCCTGAGCCAGCTGGCGGTCGAGGCGAAGTCACGCGACCGTTCGGAAAACTCATGCTCTTGACTTTCGCCCTGGCGCCGGACGTCAGCCGGCCCGTCGCGCCCTCCTCGGCTGGACATCGGCGACAACGCCCCCACCCGCACCACACACACCAAGCAGGGCGGACATAAGGCTCATCGTGTGCTGTTCGGGTCGTATAGGCCCCATAACGGCACACGGTGACGCCCGCGGCCGAAACAGCGCGCTCCAAAAGGAACACGATCACGGCGCCCGGGCCTGATCGCCCCCGCCGCGATCACGTTCCGGATCGCCCTTACCGGGGCGAGGAACACCGCCACCCGACCGGAGTCACTCCGGTGGCGTGTCGCCCAGCGCGTCGCGCAGCGCCGCCCGCGAGGTGATCCCAAGCTTAGGAAACACCTGGTAGAGGTGGGTGGAGACCGTCCTCGGGGAGAGGAAGAGCCGGGTGGCGATCTCCTTGTTGGTATGGCCCGCCGCCGCCAGCAGCGCGATCTGGCGCTGCTGCGGGGTGAGCGACGCGAGGCCGGCGTCGGTGGTGGAGATCGTGATGCCGGTGGCTCGCAGCTCGCGGTCGGCCCGGGCCGCCCACGGGACCGCCCCCAGCCGGCGGAAGATCTCGGCCGCCCCCGCGAGCTGCCGCCTGGCGTCGGTTGTGCGCTTGATCCGGCGCAGGTGGGAACCGTAGGCGAGCTGGATCCTGGCCAGGTCGAACGGCCAGCGGTCGTTGCCCGGCTCGGTGATCGCGTGCTCAAGGGCGGCGGTGTCGGTCCCCGGCTCGGCGATGGCGGCGCTGGCGGCGCTGGCCAGCACGACCAGCCGCAGGCGAGGCGAAAGCCGCTCCAGATGGCACTCGCGGGCGGCGGCGATGTGAGCGGCGGCGGCTGCCTCGCGGCCGGTGTACATGGCCGCCTCGACCAGGTCGTGAAATACCCACAGGGCGTGCGGCGCGTAGGGGGCGAGGACGCCGGGCGGGCTGATCGCGGCCGCGTTGCGGAACGCGGTCTCGAAGTCTTCCTGGCCGAGGGCGGCCAGGCCGCGGATGTGGGACGCGTAGGCGCCGATGATTCCGGCCCGTCGCGGGGTGGCCCAGGCGTCCATGTCCCTGGCGGTCTCGATCGCCCGCTCGCAGTCGCCCCGGGTGGCGGCGAGCAGGGCCGAGGTGAGCCGGCCGGGCCAGGTCAGCAGGTCGTAGCCGTGGGTGGCGCACAGCTGGAGCCCCTCGTCGACCAGCTCCTGGGCCTCGTCCCAGCGGCCGGTGTGGAAGGCGTCCTCGCCCAGCAGGAACAGGGCCTCGATGGCGGAGGTGATCGCGCCCCCCTCGCGGCCGTGCTGGATCGCGCGCTGCAGCGGCTCGCGGCAGGCAGAAAGCCGGTCGAGGTAGGCCACGGCGATGCCGGTGCGGGTGATCCTGGCCGGGCTGACCTGCTGGCCGCGGCGCCACCCGCGCGACCGGCAGGTTTCCCTGCTCGAAGAAGTTGGGCTCACCGGTCCGGCTGGCCGCCAGCAGGCCGGCCGGCAAGCCGGTGAGACGGCGGGCCACCATGCCGAGCACGAGCGCGCTGGCCCGGTCCAGCCACGGCAGGTCGTCGATCACCATCAGCAGCGGCTGCCCCTTGGCCCCCCGCTCAAGCAGCGCCAGCACCGCGGTGGCGACCAGCAGCTGCGCGGGCGGCGGCCCGCGCCCAGGTCAAGCGCCACGTTCAGCGCCCCGGCCAGCATCGGGCTCAGCTCGGGCACGTCGTCGAGGCACGGGCGCAGGAGCTGGTGCAGGCGGCGTAGGAGATGTTCGCCTCGAACTGCGAGCCGGTCGCCCGCAGCACCCTGAGCCCGGAATCTGCGGCCAGAGCAGCGGCCGCGCCAAGCAGCGAGGTCTTGCCGACGCCGGGGTCGCCCGACAGCAGCAGCGCGCCCCCCGGCGCCCTCGGCGATCTGGCCGAGGAACAGTTGCAGCCGCTCGATCTCCGCTTCGCGGCCGATCAGGTCCACCGGCGCCGCGCCACCCTGACCATGGCGCGCGCTGAACCGATGCATCTACCGACCTTCCGCTATTTGCCGGAGCCCGTCCAGCCAGTCCGCCCGAGCGCGAACTGAGCCGTGTCGCCGGGGCCCAGCTCGCGGACGTCACCGGGTACACCGGCCCGTATCCGGTGGCTCGCGCCCTCGGGCTGAACGTCTATCGTCAGCCGGTCGCCGCCGAGGGTGACTTGGATCGGGGCCTCCCGGAACTGCATCGGGAATGACAGGCCGTCTAGCTCATCGGGCAGGAGGGGGTCGAAGTACAGGACGCCGTCGCGGATATGGGTGCCCGCGTAATACCGCTGCAGCACGTCCAGCGTCCCTGCCATGACACCAAGGTGGATCCCCTCCTGCGTCGTGCCGCCCTGGATGTCGTCGACATCGCTGCGGAGCGCGACGAGGAACCGTGCCCACGAGCTGCCCGGGTCGAGGGCGGCGAGTACCCCCGCATGGGTGACAAAGCTCAGCGTCGAGCCGTGCGACGTCCGCCGATCGTAGTAGCCGACGTTCCGCGCGGCCGTATCGGGACGGTAGTCGTACCCCAGCCGCTGAAAGATCTGACGCAATTGCTCGCCAGGGAACAGGAAGAAGATCATCACCGTATCGGCCTGCTTGGCGATCTTATAGCGGTCGGGTTCGTCGCCTTCCGCGCGCAGGATCCGGTCGAGCCGCTGGATGTTCCCGTACTTCGCGCGGTAGGCGTCCCAGTCCAGTTCTTCGAGGTCCTCATAACCCTCGAACTGGCTGATGATTCCGTCCCCGTGGAACGGGACGAACATCCGGCGGCTCATGTCCTGCCACAGATCCAGCTCGCCGTCTTCGATACCGAGCCGTGCGCGCAAGCCCTCCGCGCTGCTTACCGGCAGCAGCGACAGCAGCTGGCCGGCGATGCCGCAGAGCCACGCGACCATCACGTTGGTGTAAGCGTTGTTGCGCAGCCCGCCCTGCTCCGCGCCCGGGTACTTCTCATGGAACTCGTCGGGGCCCATCACGCCATGGATCTCGTAGCGCTCCCGGGCCGGATTGAAGTGAGCGATGGACGACCAGAATCGCGCGATCTCCAGCATCATCTCCGCGCCATAGCGTTCGACGAATGCGTCGTCGCCAGTGGCCTGGAAGTAGTTCCAGATGTTGAAGAAGATGGCCGCGTTAACGTGCCGCTGGTTGTGGCTGAGATCAGGCTCCCAGCGGCCCGACAGCGGGTTGAGGTGGACGCGCTGGGTCTCCTCGACGCCCTCGCTCCCGCTCTGCCACGGGAACATCGCCCCCCGGAACCCGGCCTCCCTGGCTGCCGCCCGCGCCTCCCCGATCCGGCGGTACCGGTACATCAGCAGCCCCCGCGAGACCTCGGGCAGCCGGACGTTGAAGAACGGGAACGCGTACATCTCGTCCCAGAACACGTGGCCGCGGTAGGCCTCGCCGTTGAGGCCGCGGGCCGGCATCCCGGCGTCGAGATCGGCCGTATGCCAGGAGCAGACCTGGAGAAGGTGCGCGATGTGCAGCCGGAGCGGCAACTGGACCTGCTCATTTCCTGGCACCCGCACGTCGCACGATCGCCACAATTCGTCCCAGGCGGCGCCGTGCCGCCCGAACGCCGTGCGGAAGTCGCTCTGGCGGCCCGCCGACCTGGCCGCCCGCACCAGCGTGTCGCTGACGGCCAGGTCACGCGAGGTATAGAACGCGACCATCTTCTCGACTCGGGTCGCCTCGCCCTGGCGCACATCGAAGGCCAGGACCTGCTGGATGTAGTCCTCCATCTGGTAGAGCGTCCGACTCGCCGGCAGGGCCGCTCCGCCGCGGAACACGCGCGTCCGCGTCGCCTGGCTGATGTACAGATTCGACTGCCGGGTCTCGGCCTTGAGCGCGATGACCTCCGGCCCGAACGTCCGCGGCGAGACCGGGTTCAGGTGACGGCCCTCTAGCTCCCGATAGCGGGCAACGCCGCTGTTGCGCACCCGGGCGTCGAGCGCCGAGATGACCTCGACGTGCCCGGACCAGTTCTCGGGGATGAGGATCCACTCGATCCCGGCCTGATGCGAGTCGGCCATGCTCACGAACCGGCGGCTTTCCAGCCTTGTCTCTCTGCCCGCGCCGTCGCGAAAGCGCAGCTGCCGCGAGACCGTGGCGCTCCGGATGTCAAACTCGTGACGGTAGCCGAGCAACTCGACGTCGGCGAGCCTGAACGCATCCCCGCCTTCGATGCGCAACTCGAGGACCAGCCAGTTCGGCAGGTTGACGAGGTCCTCGTTGAGCACCGGCAGGCCGCCGAGGATCGTCGTCTCGCGGTTGTATCCGCCGTGCGCGTAGGTGCCCGGATAGTGCACGCCGTCGGCGTCTTCCCACTCCGCCGCGCCGCGCGTGCACAGGTAACCGTTGCCGGTGGAGGTCAGCGCCTCCCGCAGCCCCTCGGCCCCCGCGTCGAAACCGTCGTAAGCGAGCGAGAAACCGTCCATGTCATGCTCCTTGGTGGAGGGACCGAGGGCCGTAGGTCGCGAGGATCTGCCGCTCCGTTTCCTTCCGTGGCAGGTAAGCGTCGAGTTCCGCGCCGGCACAGCGCTGAGCGCCCATCGCGTTCCCGTACTGGCAGCCCACGACGTAATCCCGGTACGCGAGGTAGCCGTAAGCCAGTCCCGCGGCGAACGAGTCGCCGGCGCCGGTCGTGTCCACGACCTGGTCGACCGGGATGGGATCGACCAGCTCCTCGGTGACCTCGCCGTCGCCGCCGCGGTAGAAGGCCACGCAGCCGCGTTCGTCGAGGGTCACGCACACCGCCCCGACACCGCGCTCCAGGCAGCGACCTGCCAGCTCGCGCAATTCCGTGCTCTGCCTCGGCGGATCAGCGGTCAGCTCCGCTGACTCACCGAGCCACATCGTGCCCGCTTCCTCCAGGTTCATCTTCAGGATGTCGACGTACGGGAGCCACCCGTCCTGGTCGGCCCATACCCTTGGATGACGCTCGCCGCTTGAGGTCAGCGTCGTCGTGGGGCCGTGGGCGTCCAGCACCACGGTCGCGCGGCTGTGCTCCTTGATGTGCCGCAGTGTTGCCTGGCCCACCTCATAGTCCGTGATCGGAACACAGACGAACGCGTCGGCGTCAAGCACGTCGCTGACGTCGGCCGGCAGGATCGGATTCATGAAGCTGATCTGCCGTTCCACGCGATGGCTCTCGCCGATATACCGCAGCTCGACATGGTCCCCACGGTCGGCCGACGACGTGATACGTGAGGTGTCGATGTTCGGGAAGGACGCGAGGATCTGCTTGATCGGGCCCTCGTCCTGGCGGCGCACGTGTGATATCGGGACGACCGTGTCGCCGGCTTCCAAGAGCGCGGAAAGGGCAACCGCCGTGTAGATCACACATCCGTACTTTTCGAACCGCTCACCGTTATTTGTGACCACCCGGTCCCGGGCGATCGGCCCGAGCACTACAACCTTGCGACTCTTCGGGCTTTTCATGTCATTTATCACGAATGCCTCCCCGCGCTAATCAGGCTGTCTGGGCGGGGGATCACCACATTACATGTTCAGCAAACCCGGGTAATGTCACGGTCGTCGACGGGCGTCTCGCCCGGCCCCGGGCGCCTCGGGCGCCGGGCGAGAAGGCTACTACTCGGCCAGCGTCGCCGCCGCCTGGCCGATGACGGCGGCCACGGCGGCGGGGTTGGACACGTAGATGGCGTGGCTGCCCGGCACCTCGGTCACCCGCGCCCCGGCCCGCTCGGCCATCGCCCGCTGGGCGGGCAGCGGGATCATCCGGTCGTCGGTGACCTGCAGGTACCACGACGGCTTGCTCCGCCAGGCCGGCTCGGTGATCGCGCCGCCGAGCGCGTCGACGCCCCACGGCACCTGCGAGTCGGCCATGAACGCGGCCACCGCAGGCTCGACGTCGCCCGCGAACGAGGCGGCGAACTTGTCCCGGTCGAGGAAGAGGAACCCGTTCACCGGCGGCAGGATCGGCGGCACCGGCGCGCCGGGCGGCGGGTTGGCGATCAGCGAGTTGACCGACTCGCCCTTGTCCGGCGCGAACGCCGTGATGTAGGCGAGCGCGGCCACGTTAGGGTGATTGCCCGCCTCGGTGATGACCGCGCCGCCGTAGGAGTGCCCGACCAGCACGGCCGGGCCGTCGATGCGGTCGAGGATCATGTGGGTCGCGGCGACGTCGCCCGCCAGCGACAGGGTCGGGTTCTGCACCACCGACACCCGGTAGCCGTCGGCGGTGAGGTGGTCGTAGACCCCCTGCCAGCCGGAGCCGTCGACGAACCCGCCGTGCACGAGCACGATGTTCTTGATTTCCGGAGTACTCACGATCTTGCCTCCATCGCCCGGGGTTCGGCCCCGGGCTCGATCGGGATGTGAGCGGAACGCTAATCCGGCGGTGACGATCGTCGATTCCGCCAAATGACGTAGTTCGCGCGCTACCCCCGCCGCGACCCCGGCGCGAACACGTTCCTGATCGCCCGTACCGCCAGCGTCACCAGCACCGCAGCCACCCCGATACGGGCACCGACCGGCTCCCGTTCGACGGCGCCCGGCCGGTCCGGTCCTGCGCCGGCCCCGCCCCCGGCCCCCCGGAGATCGGCGGCCAGCCGCAGGTCGGCGTCGCTCTCCGCCTCGGTCAGCAACCCCCGCTGCTGCAGGTAGTACAGCAGCGCGAAGCCCGGCACGACCAGCACCACCGCCAGCCCGGCGACGATGAACTCCGCGTCCAGGGTGTCGACCGGCGCGCTCCCGGCCTTCAGCGTCAGCGAGGTCGGGAACAGGTACGGGTACTGGGCCAGCCCCCAGCCCCAGACCACCGTCACCACCGCGACCGCGGCCGTCGCCCGCAGGATCAGCGGGTGGTACCAGCGCAGCCAGAGCATGGCCAGCACCGCGATGCCGGCCGCGATCGAGATCGCCACCAGCGGCAGCGAGATGCCGGTCAGGCGGTGATAGACATACGGCGCGCTCCTCGACAGCTCAAAGAACGTGCCGCCCGCCAGCCCGCCGGTCACCGCCCCGGCCGCGGTCGCCCGGAGCGCGAAGTAGCGCATCAGGGCGTGCCGCCCGCGCTGGCGCGCCTCCAGGACCAGGAACACCGCGCTCACGTAGGCGCAGGCGGCGACGAACAGGAACCCGGTCAGGATGGCGGTGGGCGACGTCCAGGCCGCCAGCACGTTCCCGCCCGGGTGGACCGGCACCTGCCCGGTGGCGACCGCCCCGACCACCGTGCCCATGAAAAACGGCGTGATCAGCGAGGAGGCGGCGAAGGTGGCGCCGGTGAACTGCCGCACCCGCAGCCGCTGGGCGGTGTGCCGGAAGGCGAACCCGGCCCCGCGCAGCACGATGCCCAGCAGCGACAGGCTGAGCGGCACGAACAGCGCGGTCATGATGGCGGCGAACGCGACCGAGAACGCGGTCCACAGCAGCACCAGGATGAAGACCAGCCACACGTGGTTGGCTTCCCAGACCGGGGTGATGGACTCGTCGATCAGCTCCCGCGCGTCCGCGCCGCGCTCGGGGCCGCCCGCCACCAGGTCCCAGATCCCGCCGCCGAAGTCCGCCCCGCCGAACAGCGCGTACGCGGCGAGGACGACGAACAGGATCGCGGCGACCGCGATCGTCTCCGGCGACGGGTTCACGGCGCCTCCGCCCGGCCGACCGGCGCCCGCGGCTCAGCCCGCGACGCCCCCGCCCCCGCCCCCAAGGCGCTCGCCGGAGCCGACGAGGGGCCGTACGGCACCTGCTCCGCGTCCTCATCGGCGGGCCCCTCGCGCCGCCATCGCCGCGACATGATCATCGGCACGCCGATCGAGACCAGGGTCAAGATCGCGTACAGGACCAGGATCACCGCCAGCGTCACCGTGACCCCGCTCGACGGGGTGACGGCCGCGTTGACCAGCAGGACCCGGTAGACGATCCAGGGCTGGCGGCCGACCTCGGTGACGACCCAGCCCGCCTCCATCGCCGCCACCGCCGCCACGCCGCCGAGCGCGGCCGGCACCAGGAACCAGGCGGTCGTCAGCACCCGGCGGTGGAACCACCACCACCAGCCCTGCCACGCGGCCAGCGCGAACAGGAAGAAGCCGATTCCAACCATCAGGTCGAAGCTCAGGTGGATGAGCGTGTCAAGCGGCGGCCGCTGGGCCGGGGGCACGCTGTCCCAGCCGATGACCCGGGTGTGCGGGTTGAACCCGACCAGGATCGAGTCGAACGCCGGGATCGAGGCGCCGAAGTAGACGTGCCCGTTGATCAAGATCCCGCCCAGCCACTCGGCCGCGTCGCTGGTGGTGTTGGAGACGTACTCCATCGCCGCGAACTTAACCGGCTGGTTGTGGGCGACGAACCGGGCGAGGACGTCGCCCATCATCACCTGCAGCGGGGCGGCGATCCCGGCGATCGCGAACGGGACGCCGAAGCCGAGCCGGTGGTAGCGGTCCCGGCGGCCGCGCAGCAGCCCCACCGCGTACACGCCCGCCACCAGGAACCCGGTCACCATGTAGGCGGCCAGGACCATGTGGGTGGCCTCGTAGGGGGTCGACGGGTTGAAGAACACCGACACCGGGTCGACGCTGCTGATCGTGCCGTTGGTGAGCGTGTAGCCGGCCGGCGAGTTCATCCACGAGTTCGCCGCGACGACCGAGATCGCGCCGAGGATCCCGGACACGACGATCGGCATCCCGGTCCACCAGTGCGCCCACGGTGACAGTCGCTTCCACCCGTACAGATACACCCCGACGAAGATGGCCTCGAGGAAGAAGAAGATCCCCTCGAGCGAGAACGGGAGGCCGATCGCCGCCCCGTACCGGCCCATCAGGCCCGGCCACAGCAGGCCCATCTCGTACGACAGCACGGTCCCGGACACGGCCCCGACCGCCACCAGCACCGCCATCACCTTCGACCAGCGGCGGGCCAGCAGCATCGCCACCGGGTCGGCCCGCTTGATGCCGATCCACTCGGCGGTCATGATGACGGCCGGGAACGCGACGCCGAAGCACGCGAGGATGATGTGGAACCCCAGCGACGACCCCATCTGCGACCGGGCCGGCACCGGACTGGTGGCACTCACGGCCAGAACGTGCGTCATCGTGCCTAGCACGCGCCCCCCTTACGCCCCAACCGCGGCTACCAACGATCACGCTATGTGTACCGCTACTACACTGTGGGTACACGCGTCAGCACCGCAACGTTCTCGCAGAAATGGGCGTCCGGCACATGAACAGCAGAAACGTCGGGGCGGTAGCGCTCGTCATCCTGCTTGGGCTAGTGATCGGCGTGCTCGGGCTGGTCGAGCCCGACCTGTACGCCGTCGGGGTGCTGATCCTCTTCCTCGGCGGCGTCGGCGCGGCCGCCCTGGGCGGCGAGTTCCTGATCCGGTTCGTCCGCGCCCATCTCGGCAGTCAGGACTAAACCCGCGTCGCGACTGCCTGCGGCCGGCTCCCGGGCCGGCGACCGGGACCACGCCGGACACGATCGAGCAGATGGCGCGCGACGCCATCGCCTTCATCGCCGCCCTGGACATCAACCAGGCGGATTTGCTGGGCTTCTCCATCGGCAGCTTCGTCGCCCAGCAGATCGCGCTGACTCGGCCGGGCATCGTCCGACGGCTGGTCCTGGCCTCCTCGGGTTCCTGTTCCAGCACCACGCGGCTTTCGCGGCCGATGTTGACGCGTTCCTCGCCTCGCCCTGACCGCGTTAACCCGGCCGGCGTACCGTTCCTACCCCAAACTCGGCGTGGCCGGGCGGCACCAGCTCCGCGACCTCATCGACCAGCCGGCCGCCGCCCCGGCCGGCCCCGTCAAACCGGCCGGCCCCGCCAAACCGGCCGGCCCCGCCAAACCGGCCGATCCGGCGAACTCCGGCAGCGTCGTCCCGGTCAGCGCCGCGCAGTACCCGAGCAGCTCATCCTGGAAGGCGGCGTCCCGCACCGCCGGGGCGACCTCGCGCGGCCGCTGATGGTAGAAGTACCCGCCCGTCACCGTCGCGGCCGGCTCATCGCCGACCGCCAGCCACGCCTGGGTGACCGGCGCCAGCGAGAGGTCATCGGGGGCGGCCGGGCCGCCCATCCTGGTCGGCACCCAGCCCGGCTCGAGGGCGTTGGACCGGACGGCCGGCCAGCGCCGGGCGACGGCGAACGCCAGCGCGACGTCGAACAGCTTGCTGTCGGAGTAGGCCTGCGCCCCGTTCCAGGGCCGCCGTTCCCACTGCGGGTCGGCCAGGCTGGCGGTGCCGCCCCGGTGCATGCCGGAGCTGAGGTAGACCAGCCGCGCGGGCGGCTCGATGAGCGCCGTCAGCAGGTACGGGGCGAGCACGTTGACGGCGAACACGTGCTCAAGGCCGTCCCCGGTCTCCAGCCGCGGTTCGCGGTAGCCGACCCCGGCGTTGTGGATCACGGCGTCGTAGCGGCCGACGGCGTTAGCGGCCTCGGCGACCTGGCGCATCCCCGCCATCGTGGCCAGGTCCCCGATGACGACGGCCTTGGCCGACGGCAGTTCCCGGCGGGTATCACCGCAGCGGCAGCGGCGTGCGGCGATCATGACCGCTTCCTTGCCCGCCAGCCCGGTACGCCAGGCAACCCGCTCCGCCCCCTTGACCATGGCCGTGTTCGCGCTCACTATGCGGATGTGAGCGCTCACGTGAGCGCTCACAATCACATCACCCGACGGAGCAGAACAGGAGAACAGTCGATGAGGACGAGAGTGAAACCCGGTCGCCTGGCGGCCTGGGCCGCCGCCGCGGTAGCGGTCGCGCTGGCATTGCTGGCGCTGCCGGCCGCTCCCAGGGCGCTGGCAGCCGAGACCCTGACCGTCAACCTGGCCAGCACGACCGGGAGCGCGACCAGCGTCGGCGAGGGGTTCCTGTACGGGACGAGCCAGGACGGCACCGCGCCGCCGGACCAGTTCGCCGAGCCGCTCGGCCTCACCGCGATGCGGGCGGGCGGCCACGCCACCCCCACCGGCGGCTGGATCGCGGACGGCTACGCCTACGGCACCAGCACCAAAGCCCAGGTCGCCGAGGTGATCGCGCAGGCCAAGCGGTTCACCGCGACGCCGTACCACGCGCAGTACCAGGTGCTGCTGACCGACATCTACGGCGCCGACGGAAGCCAGCCGTCCGACACGACCTGGCCGTGCACCAGCGGTAACTGCGCCAACTTCGTCACCTTCCTCGACGACGTGGTCGGCGCTATCCAGGCGTCCGGGGTCACGGTCACCTACGACATCTGGAACGAGCCGGATGAGTCCGCGTTCTGGGCGCCCGGCGCGGACACCACCCAGTACTTCGAGATGTGGGACACCGCCGACAACACGATCAAGAGCCTCGCCCCGAGCGCGCTCACGGTCGGGCCCGACTTCGCCGCCGACCCGGCCCAGAACCCGACCGAATGGACGGAGTTCCTCGCCCACGTCAAGTCGGCCGGGACCGCGCCCAGCGAGATCAGCGACCACCTCGAGGGCGACGGTGACGACCCGGTCGCGGTGGCGACGTCGATCAACAGCGACCTGTCGACCGCCGGGATCTCCGCCCGACCGCTGTCGGCCAACGAGTTCCTGCCCGAGAACGACCAGACGGCCGGCCAGACCGCCTGGTACCTGGCCCGCTTCGCCCAGTCCGGCTACGCCAACGCCGCCCGCGGCAACTGGGCGTCCTGCTGCGTGAACCCGACCCTGGCCGGGACCATCGTCTCCAACGGCAGCGGCGGCTACTCCTACACCGGCCAGTGGTGGGCGTTCCGCACCTACGCCGACCTCACCGGGTCCCGAGTCTCCACCTCCGGCGAGGTGGGGAACACCGCGATCTCCGCCGCCGAGGACAGCTCGCACCGCCGGGCGGTGGCGATCCTCGGCGACTCCGGCGGCTACACCGGCGCCGCGTCGGTGACGTTCACCGGCCTGTCGTCGGTGAGCTGGCTGGCCAACGGCGGCAACGTCAACGTCACCGTGTACCGGATCCCGGACCAGTCGCCGCTGAACTCGCCCGACGTGGTCACCAACGAGACCCTGAGCGCCTCGAGCGGCTCGATCACGGTGCCGATCACGTTCGCGGCCGCCAACGACGCGTTCGCGATCTACCTGACGCCGGGCTTCGCGGCCGGCTTCAGCAGCACCATGGCCAACAACGGCACCGGCCAGTGCATGGACGAGAACGACTGGACCACGCTATCGGCCGCCCAGCTCCAGCAGTGGACCTGCAACAGCGGCACCAACCAGGCGTTCAGCTTCGTCCCGGTCGCGTCCGGCAGCAGCACCTACTTCATCCAGCCGATGACCCCGGACTACTGCACCGACGTCAACGCCGACTCCTCCGCCAGCGGCGCCGCGATCATCCAGTACCGGTGCAACTACGCCAGCAACGAGGAGTTCACGCTCACCTCCGTCGGCACCAACGCGTACCACGTCATCGCGGCCAACTCCGGCCTCTGCATAGCGCCGGCCGGCGGCTCCACCACCGTCGGGGCGGCCCTGGTCCAGGTCGCCTGCACCAGCGCCGACACCACCTGGACGATCACGAAGTGACGCCCCCAACCCCCAGTCAAGATCTTTTCATCCCGAACGGTCCCGTCGTCCCCTTCTCCGCGCCCGCTCACCCGTCCCCAATTTGACATACGGCCAAGGATTCATCACAATCCTGCCATGGATGTGAGCGCTCACACGAGTGCCGGCGGAGCCGGAACAGGCGGAACCGACGCCGATCAGGAACCCGACGGCGGCGGCGGCGCCCAGTCCCTCAACATCTACGACGTCGCCGGCGCGGCCGGCGTTTCCTACCAAACGGTCTCCCGGGTGATCAACGGCGCGCCCAACGTCAAGCACTCCACCCGCGAGCACGTGCTGGCGACCATCACCCGGCTCGGCTACCGGCCGAGCCGGGTGGCTCGGGCGCTGGCCGGCGGCCGGGTCCAGTCGGTGACCGTGCTCACGTCGGACACGACGCTGTTCGGCCACCGGTCGGTCCTGCAGGGAATCGAGGAGGCCGCCCGCGCGGCCGACTTCGCGATGGGCGTCCGGGTGATCGAATCCGAGCAGCCGGACGCCGTCCGCGACGCCGTCGACCGCTCCGTCCTGCGCGGCTCGGCCCTGATCGTGGTCGCCTTCGACCGGGCCGGAACGCAGGCGCTTCGCGCCGTCCCGTCCGGCGTGCCCATGGTCGGGATCGTCGAGACCCCGACCGGGGGCGAAGGCGACGGCAGGCCCTGGGTCTGGATCGACGACTGCCAGGCGGCGGCGGAGGCGACCGCGTACCTGCTCGGCCTCGGGCACCGGACCGTGCACTACGTCTCGATCCCGCCGCTGTCGGACGCGACCCCGCGGCGCCTGGCGGGCTGGCGCTCGGCCCTGGAGAGCGCCCGGGTCGAGGTGCCCGAGCCGATTCAGGCGGGCTGGCACCCGCGATCGGGCTACACGGCCGGGCGGCGGCTCGCGGCCGACCCCTCGGTCACCGCGGTGCTGTGCGGAAACGACGACCTCGCGCTCGGCGTGATCAGGGCCATGCGCGAGGCCGGGCGCGACGTCCCCGGCAGCGTCAGCGTCGTCGGCTTCGACGACATACCGCAGGCGGCGTTCCTGACCCCGGCCCTGACCACGGTCCGGCTGGACTTCACCGAGCTCGGCCGGGCCTCCTTCGACCTGCTGCGAGAGCAGATGGGCGCCGCCCCGGTCGACCGCCCGAGGCCAGGCCCCGAACTGGTCATCAGAGAGAGCTCGGGACCACCCCTAGCCGGCTAACCCAACGGAAACATCGTATTTTCGAACTATATGGCGTTTCCGGGACTATAGCACCGGAAACGCCATGTATCTTTTCGATCTTCGCCGCTTCGGGAGCCAGAGTGGCTAGGCGGGCCAAAGTGGCGAGCGTCAGCGCCCGCCTACCTTAGCGGCCAGCCAGGCGCAGGCCGAAGTTCGCGGTGACCCGCATCAGCTGCAGCGCCAGCAACGGCAGCCCCAACAGCAGTAGCGGCGGGTCGATCCAGGCGAGAACGGCCGCACCGCCGATCTCGATCAGGAAGAGCGGCCCGGTAACGAGCGAGTTCCTGATCCCCAGCCGGACGCACGCCGTCCAGAACTCAGCCGCCGTGCTCCCGGCCGTCCCCGCCGCCCCCCTCGCCCCCGCCAGCAGGAACACGTAACCTAGGGCGCTCGCCGTGACCAGCAGCGCCGCCGTGCCGAACCCGAGCGCGAGCCGGTCAGCCGCGCCCGCTCCGGCCGCGAAGTGCCGTGCCTCGACCACGCCGACGACGGCCGCCGCCAGCGGCACGCCGACCAGGACCGTCTGCCTCGTCCACTCGGCCCGAAACCCGATCAGGAACTCCCGCACCACCTGGTCTTCCCCGTCCCGCCGCCACCGGTCCAGCGCGTGCGTGGCCGCGCTCACCGCGGCGGGCAGCGTGATGACCGGCAGCGAGAAGACGAGCAGGACCAGGTTGAGCGCGAGGAAGTTGAACAGCGCCGCCAGCGCGGCCATGATCCGCGTCCCGAGGATGCCGGTCAGCATGCGTCACCCCTTCGTTCCGGTCAGGGCGATCCCCTGGATGAACGTCCGCTGGGTCAGGAAGAACAGGATGACGATCGGCGCGGTCGCCGCCGTGGCCCCGGCCATCACCCACGCCCAGTTGGTGGTGTAGTCGCCCAGTATCAGGTCGAGCCCGAGCGAGAGCGGGTACGAGTTCTGGTTGCTGATGTAGATCAGCGGCCCCAGGTAGTCGTTCCAGCAGTAGATGAACTGGAACAGGATGACGGTCGCCATGGCGGGCTTGGCCAGCGGCAGGATGATCCGGCTGTAGATGAAGAACTCGTTCGCGCCGTCGATGCGCGCCGCCTCCGACAGCGACTGCGGGATCGTCGTGAAGAACTGCCGCAGCAGGAACGTGCTGAACACCGAGCTGCCGAAGAACGTCGGCACCTCGAGCGGAAGATAGCTGCCGATCCAGCCGAACCGCTTGTACATGACGAACAGCGGGATCAGCGTGCAGATGAACGGCAGGATCATCGTCATCAGCATCAGGTAGAACAACGGGTCTCGGCCCGGCCATTTGAGCCGGGAGAATCCGTACGCCACCAGGCTGCTCGATACCAGCACGCCCACGATCGTCACCGCGGCGTAGACGAACGTGTTCAGGAAGAACCGCCAGATGGGCAGCGCCGCGAACAGCTGCGGGTAGTTCGACCACAGGAACGGGCGCGGCCACCACACGACCGGCAGCTGGAGAGCCTGGCCGGCGGTCTTGAACGAGGTGCCGATCATCCAGATCAGCGGCAGCCCGAAGACGCAGCTGAGAACGATCAGCACCAGGTGCTTGGACGCGCTGGCGCCGACCTTGCGCAATCTATTGCGCATCAGTCACCGCTCTTCGTTCTCATAGTAGACCCACCTCGACGACGTTTTAAGCAATACGACGGTAACGATGAGGACCAGGATGAATAGCAGGAATGCCATCGCCGAGGCGTATCCGAGATGCAGGTACTGGAATGCCTGCTGGTAGTAATAGGTGACGTAGAACATCGTCGAGTTGCCGGGGCTGCCGACCGGGCTCTCGATCACCTGAGCCTGGGTGAAATACTGAATGGAGAGCACCAGCGACAAGATGACGTTGAACAAGATGATCGGGCTGATCATCGGGATCGTCACGTAGCGCAGCCGCTGCCACGGCCCCGCCCCCTCCAGCGCGGCGACCTCGTACATCTCCTTGGGCACGCCCTGCAGCGCGGCCAGGTAGATGACCATCGGCTGGCCCATGCCCCACAGCCCGAGCAGGATGAACGTCGGCTTGGACCAGGTGATCGAGAAGAACCAGGCCGGGCCGTTGACGTGCACGTCGGCCAGCAGCGCGTTCACGATTCCGAACGACGGCTGGAAAATCCACACGAAGATCAGCGAAGACGCGACCACCGGCACGATCGACGGAATGTAGAACAGCGTCCGGTAAAACGCCTGCCCGCGCACGTTCATGTTCAGCAGCATGGCCAGGCCGAGCGCCGCGACGGTCGAGAACGGGACCTCGATGACCGTGTAATAGAACGTGTTGAAGAGCGCGGTACGGAACGTGGTGTCGCGGATGAGCGAGTCAAAGTTCGCCAGGCCGGTAAAGGTCGGATTCCCGATCCCGGTGAAGCTCGTGAAGCTGTAGTACAGGGTCGCCAAGAACGGGTAGAGGTAGAACCCGCAGAACCCGATGATCCACGGGCTCACGAACAGCAGCCCGAGCCAGAGCCGGCGCGACCCGGGTGACCGGAGGGCCGGAATGACCGCGCGGGTTGTCATCTGCATGGCTACCTCTACCTCGTTCGTCGCGTGCTTGTTTGTACCGTCAGATGGCGGGCGTTGTCAGCCGCCGGCCGCGCTGTTGGCCTGCTGGTCGATGTAGACCAGCGCCTGCTGCGGCGTCTTGCTGCGCTCGGCGATGTCCTCGGTCGCGGTCGCCTCGGCGGTCTCGAACTCCGACTCGCTGGCGGTGAGGGCCGGCGCGACCGAGGCCGAGCTCGACATCTGGCTGACGAACACGTTCAGCCACGGGTTGGCCTTGAGCCAGGCCTGGTAGGCCGGCTGCTGGACGATCGACGGCGACGCCGGCATCCAGCCGCCCTTGGGATCCATCTGCGCGGTGAAGGTCGCGTTGTCGTATCCGGCCAGCCACGCGGCGAACGTGAACGCGGCCTGCGGATTGGCGGCGCCCTTGGGGATGATGTTGTAGTTGCCCTGCCCGAACGTGCTGGGCTGGCCGACGGTGCCGGGGAAGGCCTCGACGCCGAAGTTGCTGTTCATGCTCGGGTTGGTGACCGGAATGTTCTGGGCCCCCTCCCAGGGGCCGTCCATGTCGAACCCTTCCTTGCCCGCGACGAAGGGGTCGTCCTGACCGCCGGCCACCGCCCCGTAGGCGGCCTGCATAGCCTCGACGTCCGAGAGCGGGTAGTTGTCGTACTGCGCGAGCCAGTTCGCCTCCGTCGTGGCGGCCGGGCAGGTCTCGAAGCTGTACTTCCCGGCCGAGCTGAAGCAGTTGACGGCGCCGAAGAAGCTTCCGTAGTACTCGAAGCCCGCGTTATCGCCGGCGTCCGGGTCGAAGCCGATCTGCTCGAGCTTGCCGCCGGGGGTCTTCCACTCCTTGGCCTGGTCGGCGTAGAGCTGGGCGAGCGTCGTCGGCGGGGAGGAGATGCCCGCCGCCGTGAGCATGGACTTGTTGTAGTACAGGGCCCACGAGTTCATCGACATCGGCAGCGCGTACAGCGCGCCCTTGTACTCGCCGCCCTGCAGCGCGATCGGGTACTCCCACTTCTCCAGCCCGGCGTAGGTGCCGGTCAGGTACGGGGACATCGACTGGATGGTGCCGTCGGCGGCGTACTCGCCGAGTACCGGGTTCCACTCGGTGAACACGTCCGGCGGGTCGCCCGCCGCGATCTCCGACAGCAGCTTCGCGTCCCCGGTGGCGCTGGGGATGTTGGACTCGGTCACGTGAATGTCGGGATGGGTCTTGTTGAACTGGGTGACCATCTGGTTCAGCAGGGTCAGGGTCTCGCCCGACCACATCGTCTGCCAGGTGATGTTCACGACCCCTGACGCCGATCCGGTGCCGCCGGCCGATGAGGCCGATGAGGCCGACGAGGCGGCCGGGCCGCCGCAGGCCGCGAGGGTGAGCACGGCGCTGGTCGCGAGTAGCGCCGCGGGCGCCGTCCAGCTTCTTGCCCGGCGTCTGCTGGGGATGTTATCGGTCACAAGTCGCTCCGTTTCTTGATGCTCTGCTGCCTGATTCAGTTGCTCTGCTGCCGCGGCTCACAGGTGGGTGGACTTGTGTGAGCGCTCACATCCATGGAAGGATTGTGACCGCTCACAATTTGATCGTCAAGGGCGCTGCCGTCACGATTTAGCCCTCGTGATGTGCGGAAGTTCCGGACAGGGCAACGAGGAGGCTCGCTTGGCGAGCGCAGCTGAACCACTGATCGGCGTACCGGATGAGGCCCTGGACCTGCGGATCGAGGTGGGCCGGGACGGGATGGCGAGGATCATCCGGCTCGCCGCCCGCGCCGCGCCGGAACCCCCCGCCCGCGCCGCCGGCGAGCGATCGCCGGACCCCGGCGACGAGCCCGCCGACGCGGCGCTGCCGCTGCTCGACGTGGTCCTCGCCGGCGAGGGAAAGGCCTGGTCCGGCGATCGCTACTGCGAATCGGAGGCCGGCGGACGGTTCCGCTACGTCCGTCATGACCGCGTCGACCTGCCAGGCGGATGGCGGGAGCTGCGGGTGGACCTGGCCGACCCGGTCAGCGGGCTGTGGGCCGAGGTGTTCTACCGCGTGCTGGCGGGGGCGGGCGCGCTGCGCTGCTGGGTGCGCCTGACCAACGCCGGCGCCGCGCCGGTGACGGTCGAGTCGGTGACGTCGTTCCTGTGCGGCGGCCTGTCGAGCGGCAGCCTGTCGAGCGGCGCCGGCGCCGCAAACGCCGCCCTCGGCGCTCCCGACGACCTCGATGACCTCGACGTGCTCTGGGCCGAGAACGACTGGCTGGCGGAGGGGCGGTGGCAGCGCCGGGCCCTGCGCGATGCGCTGCCGGACCTGAACCGGCAGGTCCACGGGGCCGACCCGCGCGGCCGGTTCGGCCTCACCAGCGCGGGCACCTGGTCGTCCGGGGTCTACCTCCCGATGGGCGCGGTCGTCAGCCGGACCAGCGGCCACGCGTGGGCCTGGCAGATCGAGCACAACGGCGGCTGGCACTGGCAGACGGGGGAGTGCACGCACCGGTACCCCGCGGCCGGACCCGGCCCGCACGGCAGGCACGCGCCCGCGGGGTCGGCCAGCGGCGCCTACCTGGCGCTGCTCGGCCCGGCCGACACCGAGCACGCCTGGCAGGTCACGCTGCCCCCGGGCGGCACGTTCACGACCGTGCCGGCCGCCGTCGCCGTCAGCGCGGACGGGTTCGAGGGGGCGGTCGCCGGCCTGACCGCGGTCCGGCGGGCGATCCGCCGCCCGCACGAGGACGGCCGCCGCCTGCCGGTGATCTTCAACGACTACATGAACACGCTGATGGGCAACCCGACCACGGAGCGGCTGCTGCCGCTGATTGACGCCGCGGCCGAGGTCGGCGCCGAGTACTTCTGCATCGATTCCGGCTGGTACGCCGACCTCGACGAGAGCTGGTGGGACACGGTCGGCGCGTGGAAGCCGTCCGCCACCCGGTTTCCACACGGCATCGGCGAGGTGCTCGACCGCATCAGGTCGGCCGGGATGGTCCCCGGCCTGTGGCTCGAGCCCGAGGTCGTGGGCGTGAACAGCCCGGTCGTCAGGCAGCTGCCGCCGGAGGCGTTTTTCCAGCGGGACGGCAGGCTGGTCACCGAGCACGGCCGGCATCACCTCGACCTCAGGCACCCGGCCGCGGCGAAGCACCTCGACGAGGTGGTGGACTTCGTCGTCGGCGACCTCGGCGTCGGCTACCTCAAGCTTGACTACAACATCGAGATCGCCCCGGGACCCGACACCGCCGGGCTGAGCCCGGGCGCGGGGCTGCTCGAGGCCAACCGGGCGCAGCTGGACTGGCTGGACGCGGTCCTCGACCGGCACCCCCGGCTGGTGCTCGAGAACTGCAGCTCGGGCGGGATGCGCATCGACTACGCGCTGCTGTCCCGCTTCCAGCTGCAGTCCACCAGTGACCAGCAGGATCCGCTCCGCTATCCGCCGATCGCGGCCGCCGCCCCGGCCGCGATCGCCCCCGAGCAGGCCGCGAGCTGGGCCTACCCGCAGCCGTCGTTCACTGACGACGAGATCGCGTTCACCTTGTGCGGGGCGATGCTCGGCCGGATGTACCTGTCCGGTCACCTCGACCACATGAGCCGCGCGCAGCGCGGCCTGGTCGCGGAGGCGGTGCGGGTGCACAAGGAACTGCGCGGCCGCCTGGCCAGCGCGCTGCCGTTCTGGCCGCTAGGACTGCCGCGCTGGACCGATCCCTGGATCGCCCTCGGCCTGCGCACGCCCGAGGCGAGCTACCTGACCGTATGGCACCGGGGCCCGTTCGACGGCGGGACCGGAACCGTTGATCAGCCGGGGATCACCCTGCCTATTGCGCAGCTTCGCGGCCACCCGGTGACCGCCGCCGACGTGCTGTACCCGCGTTCGGCCGGGGCCGCGGCCACCTGGGACGCGGCCGCGAGCGCCCTGTCGGTCGAGCTCCCGCGCTTCCCGTCCGCCTGCCTCATCCGGCTCGGCCTTCGGTGAACGACGGCCTGGCCAGCGTCGCGATCGGGCTCGCGGCCAACGAGTCGATCGCGACCGGCAACGTCATCCGCCTAGTGACGGCCGGCCTTCCTCGATGTCCTCGCGAAAGCGCCCTCGCGTCCGCATCAGGTCGAGGGCGCCAGCGGCGGAGGGCTGGATTCTGACCGGCCATCCGGAATCGATGAACTCTTCTACTGAGCAGACCCGCGGCGTTGCCGCGCATGCGGCGCGGAGGAGTTGTTGGACGACTTCAAGCGCATGCAAGTTAGCCGCTCATCATCCTCGCCGGTCGTACCGGGGCCAAGAGCATGCCCTACTCTGACTCCGTGCCTGGGCTCTCGGATCTCGAGCAGCGCTGCGTCGTGCCGTTCTATCTGAAGTTGATGGGCCTGAACGCAGCCTTTCGCGATGTGCCATTTGACGGGCTGCTCAACGTGGCCCGCGAGACCACCGACGGTGAAGTCGTCACGCTACTGGGCTCGGCCGTCGGCTGCACGACACCCTGCTGGACGGCGTCAGCCAGAGAGCCCTGCTGAGCACGACGGACGACCTCGCAGACCCGGCCGTCCAGTTGTACCTCAGCAGCGGCTGGCGCAAGCTCGGCATTCTGAGGCCAGGCACTCAGGTGATGGGCCGGGCGGCAGAGCTATAGCGCGCGCGTCCAGCCGCCGGCAACGCGCCCAGGCAGATCAAACCCGTTATCTCGAACGGACCGGGGCGACTTGACTCAGCTCAATTCCCCTCGATGGCGAAGCCGACCGATCGGCGGCGAGGCGCGGCCCTGCATGAGTCGGCGATCGGTGGGCATTCAGCGTCAATGACCGTTCGCAGTGTGGGTGTGGAAGAAGAATTGCTGCTGGTCGAGCCCGGCACCGGCCAGCCCCGGGCGGTGGCCGAGACGGCGCTGCGCGCAATCAAGCACCCGGAGACAGCGGGAGACGGGCCTCAGGCTGACGATCCCGCACAGTCGCTTGACCTCGAGTTCCAGCGCCAGCAACTTGAGACAAACACCAGGCCGTGCTGTGACCTCACCGAGCTCGGACGCGAGTTGCGCAGGTGCCGGTCGCTGGCCGCCGAGGTGGCGGCCCGGGCCGGAGCCCGGGTGGCGGCGCTGGCGACTTCACCGATCCCGGTCGTGCCTGAGTTGGTGCCTGCAAGGCGCAACCAGGAGATGGCCCGCGCGTTCGGGCTCACCGCTCACGAGCAGCTCACCTGCGGTTGCCACGTCCATGTCGGGATCTCTTCGGCTGACGAGGGGGTTGCCGTGCTCGACCGGATCGGGCCGTGGCTGGCCGTCCTGCTGGCCCTCAGCGCGAACTCCCCCTTCTGGCAGGGGACGGACAGCGCGTACGCCAGCTTCCGGTACCAGGCGTGGAGCCGCTGGCCTGGCGCCGGCCCGACCGACACGTTCGGCAACGCGGAGGTCTACCGACAGACGGTGCGGCAGATGGTGGCCACGGGCACCCTGCTTGACGTCGGCTATGCCGACCACTTGCGGCTGATGCGCGCTCTGCCGTCGGCCTAGGGGAGTGGTCGGCCTTCCGGAACTCCACTCCCACGACCTGCGCTAAGCCCAGTCATCCGACAAGGCCAAGCTTCGTTGCCCACTCGACGACGGTGTCGGTGTAGACCGCCGGCTGGTACCGGTGCATCGCGTGCGGCATGTCCGGGAAGGAGCGGAAGGTGAGCTCCTGTCCGGCCGCCGTGACGAGTTCCCCCGCGCGGCTGGCCTGAAGATCGGACATCGCGCCGACCAACGTGCCGGTCGTCGAGTCGACTTGGTGGAAGTGGTGGGTGAGCAGGACCGGCACCTTCACCTGGGAGATCATCGCGGCGTGGTCGCAGGAGGCGGTGGCGATGCCGGACACGAATGCCTTCCCCCACTCGGGGTCGTACTCCTTGAGGTTCTGCGGGACTCCCGCCGCCTGCTCGCCTTCCAGCGGCGGGAACATGGCGGCGAACCCTCGAAGCATCGACATCGGCAGGGTCCGCGGAATAGCCCGCTGCAGTCCGTTCCAGTCGCCGACCGACCACTGGTCACCGAGATAGGCGTTCCACAGCGCGAACATCGGGCCGATGCCCTGCCGGATGGACTGCCCGACCGCAGGGTTCGCCTCCGACGCGAACAGCGGCGGGTCCTCCCACACGGCGGCGGTGACCTGACCGGGCTTGGCGAAGGCGGACAGCCACGCGGCGATGGTGCCGCCGGACGACAGTCCCGACACGATGACCGGCCGTCCGATCACCAGGTCGATGAACCGGACCAGGTCGTTGCCGAAGATGTCGAGCGTGTACCGGCCGGGAGTCCAGGTCGAGCGCCCCTGACCGCGCAGGTCGACCGCGAACACCTGGAAGTGCTCGGCCAGCAGCGGCATCGCGACCTCGTACCCCCACCACGACTCGCTCTGGGCCGGGATCAGCAGCAGCGCGGGAAGGCTGGCGTCGCCGGCCACGGCGTAGTTGAGCCTGACCTCGCCCAGATCGACGATGTGCTCGTCGAACGAGTGCGGAACGTAGAGGTCGGCGTGATCATGCGCTTCGAGGTAAGTCATCTGGTTTCCCTCATCTGTCGCATCGTGCGCGGTGTGACTCAGGGCAAATTAGCAACTATATGTGATAACAACAAGCCTCGATCAATCGACGCGACAACTCCCGGGCGCCGCCTAGTGGCCGCGATCACCTTGACTCCGGCTGCGGGCGGGCCTAGCTTTCGCCCTATGCCCGTCCGGCAGGGACCTGGCCTCGCTGCCAGAAGAAGGAGAGTCGCATGACCACGGTCCAACAAGGCCAGATGTCGCCCGCCCAGCGCCGCCAGTTCGTCCGCGAGCACCGGACGGCGATCTTCGGATATGGCCGGAAAGACGACGGGCCCGCGATGACGGTTCTCTACTACATCATGGACGGCGACGACCTTCTGATCTCGACCATGCTGGCGCGCGGCAAGGCCAAGGCGGTGAAGCGCAACCCCAAGGTGTCGCTCTGCGTGCTGGACGAGAACTGGCCGCCGACCTACATCACGCTGTTCTGCGACGCGACGATCGAAGCCACAGTCAACGACGACCCGGATGCGGTCGCCGACTTGCTCCTAAAAGTCCTCGAGCTGATGGCCGGCCGTGAGCTCGACCCCTCCGCCCGCGAGCACGCCCGAGCGATGGCGATCAAGGAGGACCGGGTCGTGCTCCGCCTGAAGCCCTACGCGAGCTTCATGACGCCGCCCCGCCACATAGCCGGCGAGCAGGACCTCGAAACCCTGACCCACTGGACGAGCTCGTCCCTCCCCTGGAACGAGGAGTAGCGCCTACTTAGGCGGCCGGCCAAGATCCGGGCGGATAGGCGCGATCGGCGCCACCGGGTGCCGGCGCGGGCCCGACCACAGGGCCGGCACGGCGTAGACGGCGGCGCCGACCGCGTAGGCGGCCCGCTCGTAGTTGACCCGCCATCCGACGAACTCCGGCCATGCCTCGGCCGGATCACGCTCGATCGGGAAGTCGACTTCCCGCATCCGGGCCAGGAACAGCGCGGCCGAGTCGAGCACGGCCAGCAGCGAGGTCACCCAGGACGACAGCGGCTGCGGCGACCGGAAACGGGCCAGGTGCAGGTACGTGGTGTGGCTCTCGGCGACGTCGGCGGCCCAGCGTTCCCACTCGGTAGGCCCGGTCGACCGTCCGGTCCACCCACCGGGTCAGGCGGCTGCTGACCGAGCGAGTTACGACCAGCGTCCCGATGACGCTGGAGACCGAGGTGAGCAAGAGCAGGCCGCCGATCACCGCGGCCACCACCCGTCCCGCCAGAGGCATCACCATCGGCTCTGCCTCACCTCCCCAGCGATGCGCGCGGCACGGCACGACCACCCACACTGGTCGTCGGCGCCGATCCTGTCGTCATCTGGTCAAGGTGATCCCTCGGCGGGGCGGGACCCTATTCAAAAGTTCAAGGGCAACTTCAGGATTTTCCCGAACGGACCCGTAACTCCGCGTCCTTCCCAGATGGCAGTCTCCCGCAGTCGACCCGAGGCTGTCCGGCATCGTCGACGCCGACAGCGCCCAGCGCCATCCGGTACAGGACCTTGCGGGTCTGCCCCGACCCGCTCGTGCCGGGGATGCGCGGCGCGGAGTTGATCAGCCCGATGACAGCGTGCGCGCGGGTGCGGTCCTCGGCCACGCTGCCGGACGGCGCGGCCGCCCGGATCACGTCGACCCAGATCTCAACGTAGGCGCGCTGGGTACGACGGACATCATGCAGGTTCTCTGGGGGCAGGTGGAAGCGATCCCGGTCGTAGATCAAGATCAGCTCGGGTTCGGACAGCGCGAAGTCGAGCTGCCAGCCGACGAGGCCGAGCAGCGCCTCCGACGGGGTGGCGGCCGACTCCCGGATGCGCTGCCCGCCGTCGCGCAGGGTGTGGCTGATCCCGACCAGCAAGGCCGCCAGCACCGCGTCCTTGCTGGCGAAGTGCCGGTAGACGGCGGGACCGCTGACCCCGGCCGCGCCGCCGATGTCCTCGAGGCGCACGCCGAGGTAGCCGTGCTTGGCGATGAGGCGCTTGGCCGCGGCCAGCAGCGCCTCCCGCCGGTCGGCCTTGAGCTGCTGGCGCGGGGTCAGGGCCGACTGCGGGGTGGACGTCGAGGGCACGGCCGGCTCGCTCATGGGGAGAGTCTATGGACGTTTCGGCTAATGACGGCTAACTTAAATTCGGTTAATCATCGTTAACCCGGAGAGGTGCCGTTGCCGATGACCGTGCAGAGTACGACCGCGCCGCCCCGTGCGCAGTACCAGGAACTGGTCGCCGACCTGCGGGAGCGGCTCCGGGTGCGGGCGCTGGGCGGTCCCGAGGCATCCCGGGCCAGGCACGTGTCCCGCGGCAAGCTGCTGCCCAGGGACCGGGTGGAGCGGCTGCTCGATCCGGGCAGCGCGTTCCTGGAGATCGCCCCCCTGGCGGCCGAGGGCATGTACGAGAACGAGACGCCGGGGGCCGGGATCATCACCGGGATCGGCCGGGTCAGCGGCCGGGAGTGCGTGGTGGTGGCCAACGACGCCACCGTCAAGGGCGGCACCTACTACCCGATGACGGTGAAGAAGCACCTGCGGGCGCAGGAGATCGCGCTGGCGAACCGCCTGCCCTGCGTCTACCTGGTCGACTCCGGCGGCGCCTTTCTGCCCCGGCAGGACGAGGTCTTCCCGGACCGCGAGCATTTCGGGCGGATCTTCTTCAACCAGGCCACGATGAGCGCCCGCGGCATCGCCCAGATCGCCGCGGTGCTGGGATCGTGCACGGCGGGCGGCGCCTACGTGCCCGCGATGAGCGACGAGACCGTGATCGTGCGCAACCAGGGCACGATCTTCCTCGGCGGGCCGCCGCTGGTGAAGGCGGCCACCGGCGAGGTCGTCAGCGCCGAGGACCTGGGCGGCGGAGACGTGCACGCCCGCAAGTCCGGTGTCGTCGATCACCTCGCCGACGACGACGCGCACGCCCTCGACATCGTCCGCGGCATCGTGGCCGGGCTCGCGCCGAGAACGTCCGCGCCGTGGGATACGGCGGCGACCGTCGCGCCCGCGCGGCCGCAGCAGGACCTCTATGACATCGTCCCGCCGGACTCGCGCACCCCGTACGACGTGCGCGACGTCATCGGCTGCCTCGCCGACGGCGGCCAGTTCCAGGAGTTCAAGGCCGAGTACGGCACCACCCTGGTCACCGCCTTCACCAGGATCCACGGGCATCCGGTCGGGGTCGTGGCCAGCAACGGCGTGCTCTTCGGCGAGTCCGCGCTCAAGGGAGCCCACTTCATCGAGCTGTGCGATCAGCGCCGGACCCCGCTGCTGTTCCTGCAGAACATCAGCGGCTTCATGGTCGGCCGCGCGTACGAAGCGGCCGGCATCGCCAAGCACGGGGCCAAGATGGTGACGGCCGTCGCCTGCGCCCGGGTGCCGAAGCTGACCGTGATCATCGGGGGCTCCTACGGCGCGGGCAACTATTCGATGTGCGGCCGGGCCTACTCGCCGCGCTTCCTGTGGATGTGGCCGAACGCCCGGATCTCGGTGATGGGCGGCGAGCAGGCCGCCTCGGTGCTCGCCACCGTCCGCGGCGACCAGCTCGAGGCGGCCGGCCGGCCCTGGACCGAACGGGACGCCGACGACTTCAAGGCCCCGATCAGGGCCCAGTACGAGGAGCAGGGGAACGCCTACTACTCCACCGCCCGGCTCTGGGACGACGGCATCATCGATCCGGCCGACACCCGCACCGTCGTCGGCCTGGCGCTGTCCGTCTGCGCCCAGGCGCCCCTCGACGACGTCTCCTACGGCGTCTTCCGGATGTGAGGCAGCCGATGCCACCCTTCGACACCGTCCTCGTCGCCAACCGCGGCGAGATCGCCGTCCGCGTGATCCGAACGCTGCGGGCGCTGGGCATCCGCTCGGCGGCGGTCTACAGCGACGCCGACGCCGGCGCCCGGCACGTCGCCGACGCAGACGTCGCCTGCCGGCTCGGACCGGCCCCGGCCCGGCAGAGCTACCTCTCGATCGAGGCCGTCGTGGCCGCCTGCCGGGCCACCGGCGCGCAGGCCGTCCATCCCGGCTACGGGTTCCTGTCCGAGAACGCCGCCTTCGCCGAGGCGCTGGCCGAGGCGGGCATCGCGTTCATCGGGCCATCGGCCCGCGCCATCGCCACGATGGGGGACAAGATCACGGCCAAGGCGACCGTGGCCGCGTTCGGCGTGCCGGTGGTGCCGGGCGTCGCCGCCCCCGGGCTGAGTGACGCCGAGCTCATCGACGCCGCGGCCGGCATCGCCTACCCGATGCTGGTCAAGCCCTCCGCGGGAGGAGGCGGCAAGGGGATGCGCGTCGTCGAGCGGCCCGAGGACCTCGGTCCGGCCCTCGTCAGCGCCCGCCGCGAGGCGGCGGCGTCCTTCGGGGACGACACCCTCTTCCTGGAGCAGTTCGTGCTCCGGCCGCGGCACATCGAGGTCCAGGTGCTGGCCGACGGCCACGGCAACGTGGTCCACCTCGGCGAGCGCGAGTGCAGCCTGCAGCGCCGTCACCAGAAGGTGGTCGAGGAAGCCCCCTCGCCGCTGCTCGACGCCGCCGCCCGCGCCCGCATCGGCGCCGCCGCGTGCGACACCGCCCGCAGCGTGGACTACGTCGGCGCGGGAACGGTGGAGTTCATCGTCTCGGCCGAACGACCGGGCGATTTCTTCTTCATGGAGATGAACACCCGCCTTCAGGTCGAGCACCCGGTGACCGAGCTGGTGACCGGCATTGACCTGGTCGAGTGGCAGGTCCGGGTCGCGGCCGGCGAGCGTCTCCCGTTCACGCAGAACGACATCCAGCTCACCGGGCACGCGGTCGAGGCCCGCGTCTACGCCGAGGACCCCGGCCGTGAGTTCCTGCCCACCGGCGGCCGCGTCCTCGCCCTCCTCGAGCCGGACGGCCCCGGCGTCCGGGTGGACTCGGGTCTGCGGACGGGGACCGTCGTCGGCTCCGACTACGACCCCATGCTGTCCAAGGTCATCGTCCACGCCGGCACGCGGGCGGAGGCCATAAACGGCCTCGACCGGGCCCTGGCCCAGACCGGCGTGCTGGGCGTGCAGACCAACATCGCCTTCCTGCGCCGGCTGCTGGCCGACGCCGACGTACGCGGCGGGCGCTTGGACACCTCCCTGCTCGACCGCATCGCGGCCGAGTACGCGCCCGGCGCCGCGCCCGACGCCGCCTTCCTGGCCGCCGCCGCCAGCGTCTGGCTGGCCCGCTGGCAGGACGCCGATCCAGGCGACCTCTGGAGTCGGCCGGACGGGTGGCGGGTCGGCGACCGCGCGCCGTCCCGGTTCCGGCTCTCCTGCGGTGACCGCACGACGGAAGTCACGCTGACCGGTTCGCCCGCCGCCGCCAGCGCAACCGTCGGCGACGTGAGCCACCAGGTGGAGTGCGCGCCGGTCAGCGGGGGGATCGCGATGACGATCGACGGCCTGCGGCGGAACTGCCCGGTGGCGGCCGCGGCCGATATGGTCTGGGTGCACGTCGACGGCGAGACCTACCCGGTGCGCCGTGCGCCGGAGGAACGACGGCGCGCGGACGCCGGCCAGGACGCCTCCGCCGTGATCACCAGCCCGATGCCCGGGTCGGTGGTGGCCGTGCACGTCGAAGACGGCCAGCGCGCAGATCGCGGTGCGCCGGTGCTCGCGGTCGAGGCGATGAAGATGGAACACGTACTCAAGGCGCCCATCGACGGTGTCGTCGAAGTCCTGGTCAAGGTGGGCGACCAGGTGGACGTCGACCAGCCGCTGGCCCGGCTCCGCGCTGCGGACGGCGAAGGCGACGGCGAAGACGAAGACGAAAACGCATCCAAAGGAGAACCCGCATGAGGCCCGAGAGCCTGCTCGGCGAACTGCCGGACGAGTACAGCGATCTTGCCAAGACCGTCCGGGATTTCGCGGTCAACGTCGTCGCCCCGGTCGCCGCCGACCACGACGCCCATCACACGTTCCCCTACGAGGTCGTGGCCGGGATGGCCGGCATGGGCCTGTTCGGCCTGCCGTTCCCGGAAGAGTACGGGGGCATGGGCGGGGACTACTTCGCCCTCTGCCTGGCCCTCGAGGAGCTCGGCAAAGTCGACCAGAGCGTCGCCATCACGCTCGAGGCGGGCGTGTCGCTCGGGGCGATGCCGGTCTACCGGTTCGGGACCGAGGCGCAGAAGCAGGAATGGCTGCCGAGGCTGGCCAGCGGGGAGGCTCTGGGAGCGTTCGGGCTGACCGAGGCCGGCGCAGGCAGCGACGCAGGCGGCACCCGGACCACGGCGGTGGCCGACGGCGATGAGTGGGTGATCAACGGCAGCAAGCAGTTCATCACCAACTCCGGCACCGACATCACCGCCCTGATCACCGCCACCGCGGTCACCGACCGCGTCGACGGGCGCCCGAAGATCTCCTCGTTCCTGATCCCGGCCGGCACCGACGGCCTGATCGTCGAGCCCGCCTACGACAAGGTCGGCTGGAACGCCTCCGACACCCACCCGCTGACCTTCAACGACGTCCGGGTCCCGAGGGAGAACCTGCTCGGCGAACCGGGCCGGGGCTACGCCAACTTCCTCCGCATCCTCGACGAGGGGCGGATCGCGATCGCCGCGCTCGCGGTCGGCGCCGCCCAGGGCTGCGTCGACGAGTGCGTCCGGTACGCGGGGGAGCGGCAGGCGTTCGGCCGCTCGATCGGCAGCAACCAGGCGATCGCGTTCAAGATCGCCCGGATGGAGACCCGCGCCCACGTCGCCCGGCAGGCCTACTACCACGCCGCCGCCCTCATGCTCGCGGGCAAGCCGTTCAAGAAGGAGGCGGCGATCGCCAAGCTGGTCGGCAGCGAGGCCGCGATGGACAACGCGCGGGACGCGACCCAGGTCTTCGGCGGCTACGGCTTCATGAACGAGTTCCCGGTCGCCCGGCACTACCGCGACTCCAAGATCCTGGAGATCGGCGAGGGCACCACCGAGGTGCAGCTGATGCTGATCGCCCGCGAGGTCGGCCTGTGAACACTCATTGGTAAAGCCCGCTAACCATCCCGGGCACGCTAGCTCTGGCTGCTGCGCCGGGACTGGAACTTCCCCTTGGCCAGGAAGTACGCAGCCACGAAGATCACCGCAGAAACGGCGATCAGCACCGATCCCCACGAGTAGCCGCGGGAGATCAGGAAGCTGCCGAGGGCCAGGTTCCAGCTGCCCGCGGCAATGCGCACACCGGTGCTGAAATAGGGGTGACGGTATACCCATGGCCTTGTCGCGTCCATTATGATTCCTCCTTTTACCGGCGGTGCCCGGCCACTCCGGTCGCCTATCTCGATACTCCCTGCGCGCCAAGGCGAGATCCACCGTGCGGCCACCCGAACCCGGGGTACGGCTAGCACGCCCAGGGCCGGACGCAATGACGACCCGGGTTGTAGATGCGATGCGGAATCACCACGGCCTCGCCGGCCACGACAAGTCCGGGCCAGCTGCGCGCATTGCTGATTCAAAGCTCAAACCCGTTTTATCGAACGGACCGTGACCGGCTCTATCCGGCTCAGGATCCTGTCGGTGGCGTAGCCGACAGAAATCGAACAGATGATCATGACTATGCCCTTTGATTATCATTGATCGAACGGTAGTCTGTAGGCAGA
>DATCGA010000679.1:0-2383 GCA_036509215.1 Trebonia sp. | reverse complement strand
GGCGGCGGACGGCGCCCGGGCCGACTTCGACCGGGCGATCGCCGCCGCGCGCCGGGCGTTCGACGCCAACGCCGGGAACTGGCGGGACGACGTCGAGTTCCGCGCGCACTGCGTGACCCAGCTCCGCGACGGCCTCGTCCGCGCGCAGGAGCGGCTGCGCCGCATCCTCGTGACCGAGATCGGCACCCCGGTCGCCATGACCTACGGCATCCAGCTCGCGTTCCCGATCGAGGAGGCCGGCTACTGGCCGGACTACGCGCGCAACTTCGCGTTCCTGCGCGACGCCGGCACCCACTCGGGCCTGGGCCGCACGTTCCGGCAGCAGCTGCAGTACATCCCGGTCGGGGTGGTCGCGGCCATCACCCCGTGGAATGCCCCGCTCTACCTCAATGTCGCCGAGAGCGTGCCCGCCCTGCTCGCTGGCAACGCGGTGATACTCAAGCCGGCCCAGCTCACCCCGTGGGCCGGGCTCGAGCTCGGCCGCATCGCGGCCGAGGAGACCGACCTACCGCCCGGCATCTTCCAGGTGGTCGTGTCCAACGACAACGACGTGGCCTCGGTCCTGACCTCCGATCCGCGGGTCGACATGGTCACCTTCACCGGATCGACCGCCGTGGGCCGCAAGATCCTCGCCGCGGCCGCGCCCACGGTGAAGAAGACGGTGATGGAACTGGGCGGCAAGTCCACCCACATCGTGCTGGACGACGCCGACCTGGCCGAGGTGCTCCCGCTCGCCGCCGGCGGCGTGTGCACGATGTCCGGCCAGGGGTGCACGCTCGCCACCCGGATCCTGCTGCCGAGGAGCAAGCTGGCCGGGGGCCTGGTCATCATGCGAGCGACCATGGAGCGCTTCCCCTACGGCGACCCGTGGGACATGAAGAACTACTCCGGGCCCGCGATCAGCGCTGCCCAGCGGGCCAAGGTGCTCGGCCTGGTCGAGGGCGCGGTGGCGGCCGGAGCCACCCTGATCACCGGCGGCGGAAAGCCGCCCTACCTGCCGGTGGGGTACTACATCGAGCCGACGCTGCTGTCCGACGTCGACCCGCGCTCCGCGATCGGCCAGGAGGAAACCTTCGGGCCCGTCGTCACGGTGACCCCCTACGACACCGAGGAGGAGGCGGTCGCGATCGCCAACGACACCAGCTACGGTCTGGCCGGCCAGGTGTCGAGCGGCGACGACGACCACGCGCTGGCGGTGGCACTCAAAATCCGCACCGGCACGATCGGCGCGAACGTCGGCGGCACGTTCAGCCTCACCAGCCCGCTCGGCGGCGTGCGCCAGAGCGGCCTCGGCCGCCGCTACGGCGACGGCGGCTTCGAGGAATACCTCGAGGTCAAGGCCATCGGCCGGCCCGCCTGATGACGGATCAGCCCGCTTTGCTGCGGCCGGACGAGCACGCCGACCACGCGCCCGACAGCGTTGCCGTCGCCGTGCCGACCACCGGCCAGCGGATCTCCTACCGGACCATGGTCGACCAGTCCAAGCGGCTGGCGAACGTGCTGCGGGATCGCGGGCTCCGGCCTGGGGACCACGTCGCGATCTTCATGACCAACGTGCCCGAGTACTTCGAGGTGGTGTGGGCGGCCCGGCGCGCAGGCTTCTTCTATACCGCGATCAGCTGGCACCTCACCCCGGCCGAAGTGGGCTACATGCTGGAGAACTCGCAGTCGAAGGCGCTCATCGTCTCCGCCGACCTGGCGGACGTGGCCGAGCAGGCGGCCGGCGACCGGCCGGAGCCGGGCCTGCGGCTGCTGATCGGGCCGGACCGCCCTGGCTGGGACGACTACGCCGCGACGGTCGCGAAGGCCCCGGCGGTTCCGATCGGCCCCGAGCTCGAGGGGCAGGCGATGCTCTACTCCTCGGGCACCACCGGCCGGCCGAAGGGGATCGTCCATACCACGATCGACGTCGGCCGCCGGTTCGGCGACGTGGCCGGTGACATCCTCTGGGTCAACCGCTACGGGCTCGATCCGTCCACCGTGACGCTGAACGTGGGCCCGCTGTATCACGCCGCGCCGCTGGTGTCGGCCATGGCCACCCACCGGCACGGCGGCACCATGGTGCTGCTGCCGAGGTTCGACGCCGAGCAGACGCTGCACGCGATCGAGCGGTACCGGGTGACCTATGCCCAGTTCGTCCCGACGATGTTCATCCGCCTGCTGCGGCTGCCCGAGGCGGTCCGCCGCCGCTACGACGTCAGCAGCCTGCGCACCGTCGCGCACAGCGCCGCGCCCTGCCCGGTCGAGGTCAAGCGGCAGATGATCGACTGGTTCGGCCCGGTCATCTACGAGTACTACTCCGCCACCGAGGCGGCCGGCCACGTGTCGATCGGCTCGCAGGAAACGACCCGGAGAAATCCGCCTCGATGTTCAACGACCGGGG
>DATCGA010000678.1:0-2392 GCA_036509215.1 Trebonia sp. | reverse complement strand
GAGCGCGCGCAGCTCGGAGTTCGACCCGAAGACGAGGTCGGCACGGCTGCCGGTCCACTTCACCTCGCCGGTGGCCGCGTCGCGGCCCTCGAACGTGTTCGCGTCCTCCGATGTCGCTTTCCACGTCGTGCCCATGTCGAGCAGGTTGACGAAGAAGTCGTTGGTCAGGGACCCGGGGGTCGTGGTGAAGACGCCGGCCGGCGACTGCTGGTAGTTCGCGCCGAGGACGCGGAGGCCACCGACGAGGACCGTCATCTCGGGGGCGCTCAGGGTCAGCAGGTTCGCCCGGTCGAGCAGCAGGTACTCAGCCGGCAGCCGGTTGCCCTTCCCGGGGTAGTTGCGGAACCCGTCGGCGGCCGGCTCGAGCGCGGCGAACGACTCCACGTCCGTCTGCTCCTGCGCCGCGTCCGCGCGGCCCGGCGTGAAGGGCACCTGGACGCCGAAGCCCGCGTCCTTGGCAGCCTGCTCGACGGCCGCAGCACCGGCGAGCACGATCAGGTCGGCCAGCGAGACCTGCTTGCCGCCGGACTGGGCGGCATTGAAGGCCTGCTGGATCCCTTCCAGGGTGCGCAGCACCGTCGCCAGCTGGTCGGGGTCGTTGACCTCCCACCCGCTCTGCGGCTCGAGGCGGATGCGCGCGCCGTTGGCGCCGCCGCGCTTGTCGCTGCCCCGGAAGGACGAGGCCGCCGCCCACGCGGTGGACACCAGCTGGGACACCGGCAGGCCCGAGGCCAGGATCTGGCCCTTGAGGGAGGCGACGTCCCCGGCGTCGATGACCTCGTGCGTGACCGCGGGGATGGGGTCCTGCCACAGCAGCGTCTCGGCCGGGACCTCCGGGCCGAGGTAGCGCGCGATCGGGCCCATGTCACGGTGGGTCAGCTTGAACCACGCCCGGGCGAAGGCGTCCGCGAGCGCGTCGGGGTTCGCGAGGAAGCGCCGCGTGATCTGCTCGTAGACCGGGTCGGTGCGCAGCGCGAGGTCGGTCGTCAGCATCGTCGGGGGGTGGCTCTTCGACGGGTCGTGGGCGTCGGGGACGGTGCCCGCTCCGGCGCCGTCCTTCGGCTTCCACTGGTAGGCGCCGGCCGGGCTCTTGGACAGCTCCCACTCGTAGCCGTACAGGGTCTCGAGGAAGCTGTTGTCCCACGCCACCGGGGTACTCGTCCAGGTAACCTCGAGGCCGCTGGTGATCGTGTCACCGCCCTTGCCCGTGCCGTAGGTGCTCTTCCAGCCGAGGCCCTGCTGCTCCAGCGGGGCAGCCTCGGGGTCGGGGCCGACGTTCTCCGCCGGGCCCGCACCGTGGGTCTTGCCGAACGTGTGACCGCCCGCGATCAGGGCGACCGTCTCCTCGTCGTTCATGGCCATGCGGCGGAACGTCTCGCGGATGTCGCGGGCCGCGGCGGGCGGGTCCGGGGTGCCGTTCGGGCCCTCCGGGTTGACGTAGATGAGGCCCATCTGGACCGCGCCGAGGGGCTCCTCGAGCTCCCGGTCGCCGGTGTAGCGCTCGTCATCGAGCCAGGTGGTCTCGGGGCCCCAGTAGACGTCCTCGTCCGGTTCCCAGACATCCGGGCGGCCGCCGGCGAAGCCGAAGGTCTGGAAGCCCATCGACTCCAGGGCGACGTTGCCGGTGAGGATCAACAGGTCGGCCCACGAGATCTTCTGGCCGTACTTCTTCTTGACCGGCCACAGCAGCCGGCGGGCCTTGTCGAGGCTGACGTTGTCCGGCCAGCTGTTGAGCGGCGCGAAGCGCTGCTGGCCGGTGCCCGCGCCACCGCGGCCGTCGCTGATGCGGTAGGTACCCGCGCCGTGCCATGCCATCCGGATCATGAGCGGGCCGTAGTGGCCGAAGTCAGCCGGCCACCAGTCCTGCGAGGTCGTCAGCACCTCCGCGATGTCCTGCTTCACGGCTGCGAGGTCGAGGGTGCTGAACGCCGCGGCGTAGCTGAACTGCTCGCCGAGGGGGTTGGCCACGGCGGGGTTCTTGGCCAGGATCTTCAGGTTGAGCTTGTTCGGCCACCACTCGCGGTTGGCGTCACCCATGGTGGGGTGGATCCGGCCACCGCGGCCGACCGGACATTCGCCCCCGCTCTCCGGGGTCGCGTCTTCGACGACTACTGGATCATGGTTCTCAGACATCGGAATCCTTCCGGACTAGACGGATGACCGTGCTCAGGAACTAACGGCGGTGGAACAGTCGGGGCACAGGCCCCAGTAGATGACCTGGGCCTCGTCGACCGAGAAGCCGTGGTCGTCGGACGCGGTCAGGCAGGGCGCCTCGCCGACCGCGCAGTCGACGTCAGCGACGGCACCGCACGACCGGCACACAACGTGGTGGTGGTTGTCCGCGACGCGTCCCTCGAACCGGGCCGGGCTGCCGGCCGGTTCGATGCGGCGC
>DATCGA010000677.1:0-7472 GCA_036509215.1 Trebonia sp. | reverse complement strand
CCGCCTGGCGCCGCTGGCGGCGCAGCCGCCCGTTCTGGGGCGGCCTGCTGCTGGTGCTGGCCGGCCTGGAGCTGCTGGCGCTGCCGCTCACCGGCGTGCTGATCCACGGTGCGATCAAGCTGGTGGTCTACATCGGCATCGGCGGCGTGTTCGGCGTGCTGATCGGCATACTGCTGATCGCGGCGGGCATCGTGCTCTGGGTCAACCCGACCCACCGGGTGTTCTACGGGATTGCCGGGATTGTGCTCGGCATCATCTCGTTCCCGGCGTCCAACCTCGGCGGGTTCGTCCTCGGCATGCTGCTCGCCATCATCGGCGGGGCGCTCGCGTTCGCCTGGGTGCCGGCCGAGCCAGACTCCGTCGACGCCGATCCGGCCGGCCGGGCGGGCGACGACGCGTCGGCCGACCGAGACGACCGGGGCGGGGAACCGTCCGCGGGGCTCGGCCTGATCACCGAGCCGCGCGCGGAATGGGAGGGGACCGCCACGATCGCGGAGGAGGCTGCCCCGGGATCGGACGGCGGCGGCCTTCGCGTTGGCGACGCGGCCGGGCACCGGACGCTGGCGGTCGTCGCGATGCCGGCCCTGCTGGTGGCCGGAATGCTGGGCACCGGCTCAGTGGCCAAGGCCTCGGCGCAGCCCGACAGCAACTGCATCCTCGGCGTCATCTGCCTGCCGTCCTCGTCACCCACCCCGACGCCCTCGGGCTCAACGCCGAGCCCGACGCCGACCGCGTCGTCCTCGCCGTCCGCCGCCGCCAGCCCGTCTCCCACCCCCTCGGTCGGGCAGCCGGGGACCGCCTCCCCGTCGGCGACGCCGACGCCCTCGACGTCAGCGAGCGCCTCCCCGTCCCCGAGCGGCTCGTCGACGAGCCGAGCTGGCGCCAAGGGCAAGAAGGCCGTCCAGAAGAACGCCGCGGCGCCATCGGCCATCACCGCCTCCGGCGCCGCCTCGGTGCTCACCGCCGGGTCCGTCACGCTGACCGATTTCCATTACCAGGGCAACGTGCCCATGCCCGAATCCGGCGGCGCGACCGAAGAGATGATGGAGTTCACCGCCAGTTCGGCCTCCTTGACCGGTGACGTCACCGTGTCGGTGACCCAGGAAGGGCTGACCACGGACACCAGCAGCCCGAGCCTCGCGTTCGGCGACGGCATGACGCTCTACGCCACCAGGCTCTGCGGCAACCTGTTCGGCGTGCTCCCGGTCTGCTTCACCCCGTCGACGGTGAGCGCGGTCCTGCTGTCGGTCGCGAACCAGCTGACCGCCGCCGTGCCGGTCACGATGACCGACGTGACGACGGACCAGCCGCTGACGACCGCGGGCACGCTGCAGGCCGGCGGGCTGACCATCGGGTTCTAGGCCTGGTGGCTGGGTCCGGTTCTAGGCGCGGTGGGCTAGGTCGAGGTTGAGCCAGGCGGCGAGGCCGGCGATCTCCGCGTTGATCGCGTCGGCCATGTCGGCCGTGAACGGAACGTCCTCGTGGACGGCGTTGACCGTGAGCACGCCCGCCTTGCGGTCGGCGGCGGCGTCCAGCTTGCCGACCAGCCGGTCGCCGTACAGGATCGGCAGCGCGTAGTACCCCCAGCGCCGGCTCGCGACCGGCTTGTACATCTCCAGCTGGTACTCGAACTCGAACAGGTCGGCCGCCCGGACCCGGTCGTGCACCAGGCGGTCGAACGGGGACAGCAGCGCCGCCCGGACCTCGAAGGGCCCGCCCAGCCCGGCCGGGCCGTCGAGATAGGCCGGGTCGACCTGCCACTCGCCGCGGACCCCCTCGACCACCGCGGGCTGGCCGGCCGCGCCGACGACCGCGGGCTCGAACGACTGCGCCGGGCCGGTCACCCGGGCGATGCCGAGGGCGCGCAGCCGTCGCCGGTCCCGCTCCTGCGCGGCCTCGGCGGCCGGGATGACCGGATGGTCGGGGTAAACCCGCTCGGCCAGATCCCAGAGCCGCTCGCGGCCCTTCCGCCCGGCGACCGCGACCTCGCCCCGGCCGACCATGAAATCGAGCAGCCTGGTGACGTTCTTGTTGTTGGTCCAGCCGGTCGACTCCCACGGCTTGTCGCAGGTGTCTGGGAGCTCACGGGACGGCAGCGGCCCCTCCTTGCGCAGCCGGTCGAGGATGTCCAGGCGGCAGCGGTCGTTGGCCGCCACCCACTCACGCCGGAAGACCTGCCACTCGCTCGCCTCGCCGTTGCCCGCCCACTCCGCCATCTGGCCCCGGTACAGCGCCAGGTCCTCGGCCGGGCGCAGCAAGGCCAGCAGCTCGATGAGGTCCCGGTCCGCCACCGCGCCCTGCAGGTGCTTGGGCTCGTAGGCCGGCCCGAGCCGGGACCACGCGACCATGTCGGCGCTCGGGGCCACCGCGCTGACCGGGTCGAGCTGCAGCATCGTGAGCTGGCGGACCACCGTGAGCAGATCGGGGGGCCGTTGTCCGGTTAGAAGCTGTGCCCGAACGGCGATCCGCCGCGCGTCCGGCCGGGTGAGACGGTGCACCTGCGCCATGAGCGGAGCCTAACTCACGCGGTTCTCGGCCCGCGCTCCGAGGACCGGCTGCCCACCGTGCCCGCCCCGGAAACCTCGGTCCCAGGGCCAGTGGCCCGTCCGTCAGCGGCACCCGCTCTCCCGGCGGCGGCGGGTCCGCGTGCACGAAGTGCGCGGCGACGCCGTTCACCAGGTCGGCGGCCCGCTCGTGGGGCAGGCCGGTGACGACGATCTCGGGCTTGCCGTCGTCCTTCCCGGCCGGGTCAGCCGGGGAACAGCGCCCGCGCGACGTGCAGCGTGTCGGTGTACTCGCGCACCGGTTGATCTTGCCGTCCCGGACGGTGAAGATACCGACGTTGCGGTTGTGATACGGGGTGCCGTTGCGGCCGGTTGCCCGCGAGGTCCGCTCGGCCGCCACCCGATTGCCGTCGGCGATCGCGCTGACCAGTTCCCCCGGCGCCTGCTGGCAGCGGGGGAGCTCGCGGCGGCAGCCGCGCGCCAGGAGGAGCGCACGCTTCGGATTGACGTCTGGGACGATCATCATCCACGACTGGCCGGGCTGCTCGAGTCATTCGGGGCCGCCGGGCGCGCCTCCCGGTGGCTCGAGTTCCGGCCGGGCGCGGACTGGCTTCCCGACCCCGATCTCAGCCTGCGTGCAGGATCCGAAACCGATCAGGCTCGGCCGGATCCCGGTCCGCGACCTTGACCGGCGGCCAGGCCCACTGCCAGACGCTGATGCCCGGCACGCGGGAGAACGTGATCTGCCCGCCGGTGCCTTCGACGGAAACATGGGGCCAGGACCCGGCCACACGGGCCCGGTCCGCGTCGGCGGAGCAGAGCGCCTCGGCCAGGACGGCGATCGTGTCGTAGCCCTCGAAGGCGACGAAGGAGGGCGCCTCGGCCAGCCGCTCGCGCAGGGCCGTCTCCACGCGCGCGCCGAGTGGGGTAAGGCGCTCGGGCAGGTAGCGCAGGAACGGGATTGCGGCGCCGTCGTCGCCAAGCAGCCTTGTCCATTCGGCGAACTCCGGCTGCCCGGCGGGCGCGCCAATCATGATCCCGGCCAGGCGCTGGTCGCGGCGGACGAACCTGACGATCGACACGGCCGGCTCCGGGTACCCGGCCAGCAGCAGGAGCGCGGTCGCGCGACTGCCGGCGACCTCGTCGCACAGTGCCGCCGGGGTGAGCGTGCGCAGGCCGAGTTCGATGGTGGTGCCGCCGTGGGGAGCGAGGCACTCCCGCAGAATACGGGCCCCGGACGCCCAGTAGACACTCGGCTCGGTTGCCACCGCGATCCGACGGTGGCCCGCGCGGAGCAGGAAGTCCGCGTAGATCTGCCAGCCGCGGGACTGCGCCGGGGCGAGGCGCGCGACCCAGTCCGTTGGCCGCTCGGTCAGCCCGTCGAGCACCGCCGACGAGCACAGGAACGGCAGGCCGAGGGCGTCGGCCCGGGCGGCGGCGGCGCGGGCGACGACGCTGTGATACTCCCCGGCCAGGGCGGCCACGCCCAGGCGAGCCAGCTCATCCACCGCCGCCGCGGCCGTCTCCGGATCGGCGGCGGTGTCTCGGACCACCAGCTCGAGTGGCCTCCCGAGAATCCCGCCGGCGTCGTTGACATCGCCGACGGCCAGCTCGAGGCCGGCCAGCAGGTGCCGGCCGGCCTCGACCCAGCCGGGCCGGGTGAGCGGGACCAGGGCGCCGATCCGGACGGCCGAGTCGCCAGCCGGCTCCGCTCCAGGCGCCGAAGGCGGCATGTTCACCTCAGGCGCGGCGGCTGTACCGGCCCGGGGCCTCGGGGTCGACGCCCCAGCTGGTGACCCAGGTGGGCGTGACGCGGATGATCTCGCGGCTCATGAACGGCACCGGCGGGTCGACGTCCTCGAGCGCGACCGCGGTGCCGCGGATCTCCAGCCCGCGCACCGTCCACGGGTCGCGCGCGACCAGGTCGTCGATGACCAGCGCGACCTGGCCGTTGCGCTGCACGTTGCGGAACTTGCGGCTGGCGCCCATGGCGTGGCCGCCGATGATGATGTCGCCGGTCTCCTCGTCGAGGAACACGCCGACCGGGTTGTTCTGCGGCGCGCCGCCGCCATCGACCGTGGCCAGCCGGGCCAGGGGCTGGCTCTGCAGGTAGGCGCGCTCGGCGTCGGTCAAGGTGACGGTCATCCCCGCAGTTTAGGACGTCGGCGCGGTCGGCGACAGGCCGGCCGCGACCGGGCTCGGCTACACCCGGGGGAGCAGCGCCGCCAGAAGCTCGCCGACGCGGGCGGCGGACCCCTGGGTGGCGGCCAGCACGTCCTGGTGATTGATCGGCTCGGGTGACAGCCCGGCCGCCGGGTTGCTGGCGATCGAGACGCCGAGCACCTCGGCCCCCAGGTGGCGGGCGGCGATCGCCTCCAGCGCGGTGGACATGCCGACGAGGTCCGCGCCCGCCGCGCGCAGCATCCTGATCTCGGCCGGGGTCTCGAAGTGGGGCCCAGGAACGGCGGCGTAGACGCCCTCCGCCAGCGTCGGGTCCAGCTGCCTGGCCAGGGTGCGCAGGCGGCCCGAGTAGGTCTCGGTCAGGTCGGTGAACCGGGAGGGCGCGTCGTCAGGCAGCGGCCCGGCCAGCGGGGAGCGGCCGGTCAGGTTGATGTGATCGCTGATCAGCACCGGCTCCCCGACCGCGTAGTCGGCGTTGATGCCGCCCGCCGCGTTGGTGAGCACGACGGTCCGGCAGCCCGCAGCGATCGCGGTGCGCACCCCGTGCACGACCGCGTGCGGCCGGTGTCCTTCGTAAAGATGAATTCGCCCGAGGTACAGCAGGACGCGGAGCTGGCCCTTTCTTATATACCGAACGGACGGTGTGTGACCCTTTACCGTCGGTTGCTCAAATCCGCCCAGGTCCGCAACGGAAATCTCCGCTTCCGCCGCCCCGATCGCGTCGGCCGCCGCCAGCCAGCCGGAGCCCAGCACCACCACGGCGTCGAAGCCGTCGGCTCCGGTGAGGCTCTTCAGCGTGGCCGCGCTCGCCGCGGCGCGGGCAAAGGGATCCGCCGCCAAGTGGGCCGCCGAGGCTGCCGTTCTGTCGTTCATGGCGCCGATCATCTCGTAGTTTGCGGTCCCTGTCATGCGGCCGATCACGGTCCGTGTTATTGTCCCGTGATTCGCGTCACAGAATGGTAAGGGAACCGCGCGGCCTTTCTTGGTGAAGTCGCGGGCGGTCGATGTCTCCTTCTGGCATCGTTGTTCGGCAGCGGTAGATGGGTGCGGCATATGCACGACATGCACCGGAAGGGACTGCTTTGTCACGACATCGGACGGCGATGCTCGATGCTACGACTCCGGCACCGGAGAGCGACCCGGAGACTCCGGTTGCCCCTCCCGTCGGCCCGGTCGGGCCGCGGAGCGCGCGGAAGAAGAAGCGGGGCCTGTTCCACCGGACCGGCGTTGTCGTCCCCGCGCTGGTGATGGCGGTGCTGCTCGTGGTCGGGGTCCTGGTCGCGGCGAAGGTGACGGACAGCAGCGGCAGCGGCGCCAGCGGGCTCTTCCAGTCCATCGACTCCCTCGGGCACAGCAGTCAGGTCACCGCGCTCGAGAACGAGCGGGCGACGATCATCGCCATGAACGACGCGGCCGAGACGCTGACCGTGGCCGCCAAGCCCGCGCAGGCGGACCCGACGCAGATCCTGGCCGCGAAGAAGGCCGCCAGCGACGCCGCGTCCGCCTCCAGCATTCAGACCGGCACCGGCATCACCGGGTCGCCGCCGCCCGCCAACCCGAGCTCAGCCGAGGTCATCGGCGAGAACGAGCTGGTCGCCGAGGGATTCAGCAAGGCGTCCCAGTGGCCGTGCCTGTACGACCTGTGGCAGCAGGAGAGCGGCTGGAACGTCTACGCGGAGAACCCGTCCGGCGCCTACGGCATCCCGCAGTCGCTGCCCGGTGACAAGATGGCGAGCGTCGCCTCCGACTGGCAGACCAACCCGACGACGCAGATCATCTGGGGCCTCGGCTATATCAAGTCGGTCTACGGCACCCCGTGTGGCGCGTGGTCGCACGAAGAGGCGGACGGGTTCTACTAATTCCATCCGATTGCGTTATTGCGCAATTCGCTTTATTCGGCGGAATGGCACCAGTGCATTTCCGAATAACCGATTATCCGATGGAAGCGGATGGCGCGGATCGAATGCCGCGCTCTAACTGGATGTGATTGACCTGTGCCGGGGCGTAGTTCGCGCCACCGGGCCGCGCTCCTGTGGCGGACCTCACAAATGTTACCGATGGGTAACTAGAACCGCTGCTGAGCGCCGTGTTTCGCGCAGGCTGCCGACCCGGCCGGGATCCGGGCAGGGCGGCCACGGCGGAATGTTGCGGCCGCAAACGATTGTTCCATGGCATCGTTAGCAACCGACAGCACCCCGCTCGCGAGATCAGCGCTGCTCCCCCAGCAGCCCCGACGCCCTGCTCCCGCGTCTAGTCCGCGTGCCGACGCGCGCCGCGCTTCCCCAGCGCGAGCATTACCGCGTCAGGGGTGGAAGAAGATCGCGATAGTCGCGCTACCCAAGGTTCACTTTTGTCACGCCACCTTTCCCTGCCCTCCTTCCTGTCCTCGAAGCGCTCCAAGGTGACGGCCGTTGCCGCGGCGGGCACCCTGGCCGTCGCGATAGCGGCCGGCTCCGCCGCCGCGACGCTTCCCTCGGGCTCCGCGGCCGGGCCGGCCGGCGCGGCCGACGCGTACCTGGCGGTGGTCCACGGTCACCAGGGCGCTACCAGGGCGGCCCAGGCCGACGCGATGAGCGGAGCTCAGCTCGTGATCGGCAGCGAACGGGCCCGGTTCGGCCTCCAGCACAGTGAGAACGTCGCGGCCGCGAAGGCTGCCGCCGCCAACGCCGCCGCGGCCAAGGCGGCACTCGCCGCCCGGCAGGCAGCGGCCCGGCAGGCGGCCGCTAAGCAGGCGGCCGCTAAGCAGGCGGCCGCTAAGCAGGCGGCCGCTAAGCAGGCGGCGGCCAA
>DATCGA010000676.1:0-2664 GCA_036509215.1 Trebonia sp. | reverse complement strand
CTCCCGGTCGCGCCGTGGAGCCGTGGTGAGGTCGCGAGTCTCGACGCCGCGCTGCGGGCCGGCGAGGACATCGGCTACCCCCTGATGCTCAAGGCCACCGCGGGCGGCGGCGGGCGCGGCATCCGCATGGTCGCCTCGGCCAGCGACCTCACCGACGCCTACGAGCGCACCAGCCAGGAGGCGCTACGCGCGTTCGGCAGCGGCGTCGTATTCCTGGAACGCCTGGTCACGGGCGCGCGGCACGTCGAGGTCCAGGTGATCGCCGACGGCCAGGGCACGGCGTGGGCGCTCGGCGTCCGCGACTGCTCGCTGCAGCGGCGCAACCAGAAGATCATCGAGGAGTCCGCCTCGCCGGTGCTCTCGCCCGAGCAGACCGCCGAGCTGAAGGCATCGGGTGAGCGGCTCGCTATGGCCGTGGGCTACCGCGGCGCCTGCACCGTCGAGTTCCTCTACCAGCCCGCAGAGAAACTGTTCGCGTTCCTCGAGGTGAACACCCGGCTCCAGGTCGAGCACCCGATCACCGAGATCACCACGGGCACCGACCTGGTGCGGCTGCAGCTGCACGTCGCCGCGGGCGGCCGGCTGGAAGGGCCGCCGCCGGCCGAGTCGGGGCACGCCATTGAGGCGCGGCTGAACGCCGAGGACCCGGACCGCGACTTCGCCCCCTCCCCCGGCCGCATCGCGCGCCTGCAGCTGCCGGCGGGCCCGGGCATCCGCGTCGACACCGGCGTGAGCGAGGGCGACACCATCCCCGCCGACTTCGACTCGATGATCGCCAAGATCATCGCCTACGGCAGCCACCGCGACCAGGCGCTCGCCCGGCTGCGCCGCGCGATGGGCGAGACCACCGTGATCATCGAGGGCGGGGTCACCAACAAGAGCTTCGTGCTCGACCTCCTCGACCAGCCGGAGGTGATCGACGCCAGCGCGGACACCGGCTGGATCGACCGGGTCCGCGCCGAGGGCAGGCTTGTGACCAGGAGGCACTCCGGCGTCGCGCTTGCCGCGGCGGCCATCGAGGCCTACGAGGACGAGGAGGAGGTCACCCGGCAGCGGCTGCTCGCCACCGCCCACGGCGGCCGCCCGCAGGTGCAGCACGACACCAGCCGCCCGCTGGATCTCAAGCTCCGCGGCGTCTCCTACCGGGTGAGCGTGGCCCGCATCGGGCACCAGCGTTTCCGGGTCGGCATCAGCAGCGGCGGCGACGTGCACCCGGCCGACGCCGACATCGAGCGCTTCGACTCCTACAGCGGCCAGATCACCGTGAACGGCCACCGTTACCGTCTGATCACCAGCACTAACGGTCCGATCCACCTGGTCGAGGTGGACGGCGTGACCCACCGCGTCAGCCTCGACGAAGGGGGTGTCGTCCGCTCCCCCGCGCCCGCGCTGGTGGTCGCGACGCCGGTCTCCGTGGGCGACGAGGTCGGGGCGAACGCGCCGGTCCTGGTGCTGGAGAGCATGAAGATGGAGACCGTGCTGCGCTCGCCGTTCCGCGCCCGGGTGCGGGAGCTGCCAGTCTCGGTCGGCAGCCAGGTGGAGACGGGCGCGGCGCTGCTGCGCCTGGAGCCGCTGGACGACGAGAGCGAGGAGCCGGAGGCCGCCGGCCCGGGCGCGACGGCCGAGATCGACCTTCCGGCCCAGCCTGCCGGCGCGTCGGCCGCCAGCCGCGCCGAACGGGGCCTGCAGGACCTGCGCGGCCTGCTGCTCGGCTTCGACGTCGACCCGCAGGACCAGGGCCGCACGCTCGCCGGCTACCTCGCCGCGCGCGCCGAACTGGGCGAGCCAGGCCGGCCGCTGACCGCCGAGGTCGGGCTGCTCCAGGTGTTCTCGGACCTGTCGGAGCTGTCCCGCAACAGGCCGGCCGGGGAGGACGTCAGCGCCGGGCACCCGGTGCACAGTGCCCGCGAGTACTTCCACACCTACCTGCAGAGTCTCGACGTGCAGCGGGCCGGGCTGCCGGAGGTGTTCCAGGGCAGGCTGCGGAGGGTGCTGGGCCATTACGGTGTCGCCGGCCTGGAACGCACGCCGGAGCTGGAGGAGGCGGTCTTCCGCATCTTCCTGGCCCAGCAGCGCGCCTCGGCCGACGTCGCGATCGTCTCGGCGCTGCTGCGCCAGTGGCTCACCGAGGCGCCGCCCGAGGAGTCACTGCGGGAGGAAGCGGGCCTGGCGCTGGAGCACCTGGTGGCCGCCACGCAGGTCCGTTATCCCTCGGTGAGCGACCTCGCCCGCGGTGTGGTGTTCCGCTGGTTCGCGCAGCCGCTGCTGCGCCGGGCCCGCGCCGAGGTCTACGCCGGGGTACGCCAGAACCTGCGTCACCTCGACCAGAACCCGGACTCGCCGGACCGCGCCGAGCGGATCGCCGCGATGGTCGCCGTGTCCGAGCCGCTGGTGCGGCTGCTCGGCCAGCGCATCGGCCGGCCCGGCACCGACCCGGCGCCCTTGCTGGAGGTGCTGACCCGCCGCTACTACGGCAACAAGGGCCTGTCGGACGTCCGCTCGCGCGACGTCGCGGGCTGCACATTCGTCACCGCCGAGCACGTGGAGCCGGCCCGGGTGGTCACCACCGCCGTCGACTTCGGGCAGCTGGCCGACGCCGTGCGCGCCGTCGGCGAGCTGGCCGCGGACGTCCCGGCCGGCGCGCACCTGGTCGCCGACGTCTAT
>DATCGA010000675.1:0-18434 GCA_036509215.1 Trebonia sp. | reverse complement strand
CCCCCGGCCCAGCTCAGCTCAGCCCCGTCGGCCGCCGCCAACCCCACCCGCCTGTCACCTACGCCACCGACAGGCTCTATTGGTGTCGCTGGCGTAGCCGACAGGTCGCGTTTCGGGTCGATGGCGTAGCCGACAGGCCCGCGGGCATCGGCGCCCTTCCGGGGCAGGTGCCAGTGGGGATGGCTGAGCTTCTTGGGGTTTACATCTTGCGGGCGACCGGGCGTGGGCGTTTGATGGTGGAATCATGCGGCCTGTCGCCCATCTCGCCAACCTTGACCTGAACCTGCTCGTCGCGCTGCGCGAACTGACGCGGGAGCGGAGCGTCACGCGCGCCGCCCAGCGGCTCGGGGTGACCCAGCCTGCCGCGAGCGCGGCGCTGGCCCGGCTGCGCCGGCACTTCGGCGACGAGCTGCTGGTCCGCGAGCACGGCGAGTACGCGCTGACGCCGCTCGGCGAGCAGCTGGCCGCGCAGGTCGAGGCGGTCTGCGGCGGCGCCGAGCGGCTCTTCGCCGCCTCCGCCGACTTCGACCCGGCGACCTCAGATCGCGAGTTCACCCTGGTCATGGCCGACTACACGATCATGGTGATGGGCGAGGCGCTATCGCACGCGCTGCAGCGGGCGGCGCCGAGGGCCCGGCTGCACATCCGGCTGGTGCGCGAATCGCTCGCGACCGAGTACGCGGACGGCATCAGGTTCGTCGACGGGATGGTCGCCCCGCCCAGCGCCGGGTTCTCGCTGCCCGACACGCGGTCGGCCGAGCTCTTCCTCGACCGCTGGGTCTGCGTGATCGACGCTGACAACCCGGTCCTCGACGGCGGCAGCGCGCTGCAACTGCGGGACCTGGCCGGGCTGCCATGGGTCGCGCCCTATTACCGGTCGGGGCAGCGGGGGGTTGCCTCCGTTCCCGTGATGCGGCAGCTCGCCCTGCTCGACCTGCAGCCGAGGATCGCGGTCCGAGTGGAGAGCTATCTCGCGGTGCCCTACTTCGTGGCGGGCACCGACCGGGTCGCGCTGATGCAGGAACGGCTCGCCAGCCGCCTGGCGACCACGGCCAACCTGCGGGTGCTCGAGTGCCCGGGCGACGCCGAGCCGATCGTCGAGGCCCTGTGGTGGCACCGCCACTACGAGGACGACACCGCCCACGCCTGGCTCCGCCGCCTGATCATGGAAACCGCCCGACGCCTCTAACCGCCAACGCGACCTGTCGCCGACGCCGCCGACCGCATGGCGCGCCACTGGGCCGCCGCCCCACTTTGAAGATTTGCTCTGTAATGATGTAATCAAAGTATGGGAGTAAGTGAACCGCTAGACGCCTACTCGACCATCGTCGCCGGCGTGGCCGAGTCGCTCACGCCTAAGGTCGCGAGCGTGCGCGTGCCGAAGCCGCGCGGGGAGTCACTCGGATCGGCCGTGGTGTTCACCGCCGACGGCTTCCTGCTCACGAACGCGCACGTGGTCGGGCACTCCACCGCCGGGACGGCGGCGTTCTCGGACGGCACGACGACGCCGTTCCAGGTCGTGGGGGCGGACCCGCTGTCGGACCTGGCGGTGCTGCGCGCGACCGGCGACACCCCCGATCCGGCCGAGCTCGGCGAGGCCGACGGCCTGGTGGTCGGGCAGCTCGTCGTCGCCGTCGGCAACCCGCTCGGACTGGCCGGGACGGTCACCGCCGGCGTCGTCAGCGCGCTCGGCCGGTCGATGCCCGCGGGAGAGCGCGGGCTGATCGAGGACGTCATCCAGACCGACGCCGCGCTCAACCCCGGCAACTCCGGCGGCGCGCTCGCCGACGCCCACGCCCGAGTCGTCGGGATCAACACCGCAGTGGCCGGGGTCGGAGTCGGCCTCGCGGTCCCGGTCAACGCGACGACCAGGAGAATCGTGTCGGCGCTGATACAAGACGGCCGGGTGCGCCGCGCCTATCTCGGCGTGGTCGTCGTGCCTGCCCCGGTCCCGCCGGTCTGGCGGCCGCGCCTCGGCGGCCGCGCGACCGGGCTGCGGGTCTCCTCGGTCGTGCCCCAGGGCCCGGCCGACCGGGCCGGGCTACGTCCCGGCGACCTGCTGCTCACCGCCGCTGGGCACGAGGTCGCGACCGCCCAGGACCTGCAGCGGCTGATGTTCGCGGAGGCGATCGGACGCCCGCTCCCCGTCACCGTTATGCGCAACGGCGCCCTGGTCGACGTCATCGCCGAGCCCACGGAGCTCGTGGCCGCGTAGTCAATTGCCGTCGCTTTGCCTGCCCCGGGCGGCCGCAGTATGCCGCGTCCCGGCCGAGATGGCAAACGGTTGTCCACAGGTGGTGGACAATTCGGTCGCGTTATCCACAGGCGGCAAGTGGGCGCTGCCGGAGAGCCCGTCGTTCAGGCACGGTGGAAGTGCGCACCGGACGGCCGATACCGCCGGCCGCAGGCAGAACCCCTAAAGCACGCAAGGAGGATGGCGATATGAGCCAGGAAAACATGATCATCCTGCGCGGATTTGTGACCGCCGAACCGAAGTTCTGGCAGAGGTCGCCGGAGCAGGCGCCGCTGGCCGAGATTCGACTGGGCCATACCCCCCGGCGGCTGAACCGGGCCACCGGGGAGTGGGAGGACGGGGACACGTCCTACTACACCGTCAAGTGCTGGCGTCGGCTGGCCGTGAACGTCAAGGGCTCCCTGCGCAAGGGGGACATGATCCTGGTCCGGGGCAAGGTCATCATGCGGACCTGGGTGGACGATCAGCAGCGCAACCGGGAGCAGATGCAGGTCGAGGCGGACTCGGTGGGGCACGACCTTGCGTTCGGCTGGTCGCACTTCAACCGCGGCGACCAGTCGCCCTGGAACGCGACCCGACGGCAGGCAGAGGGCGAGGCGACGCCACAGGACGTCGATGCCTACGAGGACGCCGACGACCAGGATGCCGTGGACGCGGCCGAGGCCACCGGCGCGGGCGACCCGCGTGACCCGTTGATGGCCGACGCCGATTTCGAGAGGCTGACCGGCGACCTCGGGACGCAGTCGGACGTCGCCCCGGTCTTCTGAGTGGCCGGTGGCCTGCCCACGACGGGTGCCGCACGGGTCATCGGTTTACTCCCGCCGACGACTGCCTAACCGTGCGGCACCCAATGTGCGCATCGCGCGGGGCAAGGGCCGCGGATCGCACGCTGAATGGCAGGCCTGACGAAATTCAGTCGGTGCGCCTAAGTGACGGGGAGTAGGCACCTGTTGCGTACTTGCCTACGTACCTACATGCCTACTCTGCCAATCATGGGCGAGCGGTGACGGACGATCACAGTGGCACGTTCTCCGACTGGAGGCACCTACGCTGCCGATACCCAAGATGGCACCGAAGACCGCCTGACCTGGCGTTGGCCGATGCCAATTTCGCCAGGCCGACCAGCGATCTCGCGGCGCAGTCGCACGACGCCGCGGCATTCCAAATGCCCGGTGACCTGCCCCTACGCTGCCGCACGTTGTCATTGGTTACTCATAGTGACGATTGTCAAATCGCGCAACGCCCAATGCGCGCCACCAACATAGAAGTTCGGTGCACGCACGACACAGTTTGCATCTATGGTGTCACCTAGAGTGACTTAGATTCGCTGGGCCAGACCGGATGTCGGGGGATTCAAGGAAGGCGACAGCAGCGAGCATGTCAGCAGTCCAGGACGCGATGAGACAGCGGCAGCAGGAGGCCCCGGAGGGCCTCGTGTGGTCGTGGCGCTGTCCGTTGTTCGACGAATCGTTCCCGCTGATCGGCTACGTGCTAGCGGTGCTTGCCTGCTACTTCACGATCACCGGCTTGGCGGTTACCGAGACTACGGTCACGGCGGGTGACGTCACCCTGTTCATCGGGCTGATGTGCTGCGGCGCCCTCTGCGTCGAGGCGACCAGGCGGCTCGGGCAGCCCTCCGGGGTGTGGCGGGATCTGCTATCAGCCTGGTGGCTGCCGGTGGCGCTGCTGCTGCCGCCGCTGTACGCGCTGGTCGCGCCGGCCGTTCTCGGCCTCCTGATCTATGTCCGGGTCCGCCGGGGCGCGCTCTACCGCCGGGTGTTCAGCACGGCGGCGCTGGGTCTGGCCGGCGCGGGCGCGTCGGCCCTGTTCCGCTGGCTAGCCCCGGCGGTGGCGCAGGCCCAGGCGGCCGACTGGCTGACCTACCCCGGGCCGAAGGCGTGGCTGATGCGGCCACAGCAGGCCGCGCTCGCGGTTGCCTGCGCGGTGGCCTTCATCGTGCTGAACACCTGCCTGATCGCGATAGCGGCCTGGCTCGCCGACCCGGACGCCCGGCTGGCCGACATGCTCTGGGACCGCGAGCGGATGCTGCTCGACCTGACCGAGACCTGCGTGGGCATCCTGGTCACGATCGCCTGCACGCTGAGCGCGATCCTGCTCGTGATCGCGCTCCCGCCGGTGATCCTGCTTCAGCGCAGCCTGCTCCATTCGCAGCTCAAGGCGCAGGCGCGGAACGATCCGAAGACCGGCGTGCTGAACGCGGGCGCCTGGCAGGGCGAGGCCGCCCTGGCGATCGCCCGGGCGCAGCGCCACCATGAGCCGCTCGCGCTGCTGCTGGCCGACGTCGATCACTTCAAGATGGTCAACGACACCCACGGCCACCTGACCGGTGACGCCGTGCTGCGGACGCTGGCCACCGAGATGCGCCAGCAGGTCCGCGAGGCCGACCTGGTGGGCCGGTTCGGCGGCGAGGAGTTCGTCATCCTGCTCACCGCCACCGGCGCGGCCGAGGCGTGCCAGGTGGCCGACCGGATCCGCCGCGGCGCCTGCGTGGTGAAGGTGCTCACGCCCGACACGATCGTCGGCGTGACCGTCTCGATCGGCGTCGCCGCCCTCGGCAGCCACGGCGCCGATCTTTTCGAACTGCTCGCCGCCGCCGACATCGCCCTCTACCGGGCGAAGAACACCGGCCGCGACCGAGTCTGCCTCTACGACCCGGCCGACGCGACCAGCGGCGCGACCGGCGCCACCGGCATGACCGGCATCCCCGGCATCATGGGCGCTTCCGGCATAACCGCCGCCGCCAGCCTGAACGACGCTCCCGGCGGCCCGGCTCAATTGAGCGGTGCCGCGACGCTAAGACAACACGAGTTAATTGGCCGCCAAGCAGCCGAGGGTTCATGAACGCGCGGACACTTCTCTATGGTGTTGGCCGGGCACGTAGACTGGTGGGTGGCAGTGGCGCACCGCCTGACTGTGGACGGTGGTAGGACATGTCACGCTTTTCTAGGATGACGCCGGCTCGGTTAACCGCGAGTGCCATGCTTGCTGCCCCTCTGGGTTGCCCTGACGTAGACGAGGGTTGCGGGTCCGTTACCTGCGCCAATAGGTAGGTTTAGAAATATGCCCGAGTACATTTACAGCCTGCGCGCCGTCCGTAAGGCGCACGGTGACAAGGTCGTTCTCGACAACGTCACGCTGAGCTTTCTCCCCGGGGCGAAGATCGGCGTCGTGGGCCCCAACGGCACCGGCAAGTCCACGCTCCTGAAGATCATGGCCGGGACTGAGCAGGTCTCCAACGGCGAGGCCAAGCTGATGCCCGGCTTCACCGTCGGCATTCTCGCCCAGGAGCCGAAGCTCAACGAGGACAAGACGGTCCTCGGCAACGTCGAGGAGGGCGTCGCCGAGACCAAGCGGCTGCTCGACGAGTACAACGAGATCGCCGAGAAGATGGCGACCGACTACTCCGACGAGCTCATGGACCAGATGAGCAAGCTCCAGGAGCAGATCGACCACAAGGACGCGTGGGACCTGGAAAGCCAGCTCGAGCAGGCCATGGACGCCCTGCGGTGCCCGCCGCCCGAGTCCGACGTCACCAGCCTGTCCGGTGGCGAGCGACGCCGGGTGGCCCTGTGCAAGCTGCTGCTCCAGCAGCCCGACCTGCTGCTGCTCGACGAGCCCACCAACCACCTGGACGCCGAGTCCGTCCTCTGGCTGGAGCAGCACCTGGAGAAGTACCCGGGCACGGTCATCGCCATCACCCACGACCGGTACTTCCTGGAAAACGTCGCCCAGTGGATCCTCGAGCTCGACCGCGGCCACGCCTACCCGTACGAGGGCAACTACACCACCTACCTCGAGACGAAGGCATCGCGGCTCAAGGTCGAGGGAGCCAAGGACGCCAAGATGCGCAAGCGCCTCGGCGACGAGCTCGAGTGGGTCAGGTCGAGCGCCCGCGCCCGCCAGACCAAGTCGAGGGCGCGGCTCGATCGCTACGACGAGATGGCGGCCGAGGCCGACCGCAACCGCAAGCTCGACTTCGAGGAGATCCAGATCCCGCCGGGCCCGCGGCTGGGCAACACCGTCGTGGAGGTCGAGAACCTGGTCAAGGGCTTCGACGACCGCGTGCTCTACGACGGCCTGTCCTTCAGTCTGCCGAGGAACGGGATCGTCGGCGTCATCGGCCCGAACGGCGTCGGCAAGACCACGCTGTTCAAGATGATCGTCGGCGAGGAGAAGCCGGACAGCGGCAGCATCCGGGTCGGCGACACGGTCAAGATCTCCTACTCCGACCAGAACCGCGACCGCATCGACCCGGACAAGAACGTCTGGGAGGCGATCTCCGACGGCGAGACGTTCATCCACGTCGGCAACGTCGAGTTCCCGAGCCGGGCCTACGTGGCCGCGTTCGGTTTCAAGGGCGCCGACCAGCAGAAGCCGGCCGGCGTGATGTCCGGCGGCGAGCGGAACCGGATGAACCTCGCGCTCACCCTCAAGCAGGGCGGCAACCTGCTGCTGCTCGACGAGCCGACCAACGACCTCGACGTGGAGACGCTCGGCAGCCTGGAGAACGCGCTGCTCGAGTTCCCCGGCTGCGCCGTGATCACCAGCCACGACCGCTGGTTCCTGGACCGGGTGGCGACGCACATCCTGGCCTGGGAGGGCGGCGCGAACTGGTTCTGGTTCGAGGGCAACTTCGAGTCCTACGAGAAGAACAAGATCGAGCGCCTCGGCGCGGAGGCGGCCAGGCCGCACCGCGTGACCTACCGGAAGCTGACCCGGGGCTAGTCATCAAGGGTCTCGAACGGGCCCTGACTCCGCCTGACTTCGCACGCTTCTCAGCCAGCCAGGATGGCGGTCAGCTGCCCGCTGAGCCGCAGTGGCTCGAGGTCTGGATCGCGATCGGCGTTGGCACGGACGTCAGGGTTCAGCGCGATGGCCTCGGCCAGCGTTCGCGCCGCGTCCACTTCTGCCCCGGACGCGGCCTGGGCGCAGGCCAGGCTGTACGCGGCCATGCCCGCGACCTGGCTGGGCGCGCCCAGGTGGCGAGTCGTGGCGAGCATGTGCTCCTGGAGCGCGACCGCCCGGCTCGGCTGCCCGTGCCTCAGGTAGTAGTCCGCGACGTGCCCGGTCGGGTGCCAGAACCCGCGCACGATGACCTGCAGCCACAGCGGCCGCCCGTTCAGCCAGGGATGCCGGGACGGGTCGACCAGGTCGTCGTCGGCGAGCGCCCGCACGCCGTCGAGGAGGGACGCGGTGACCCGACGGGACTCGCCCGCCACGGCCGACGCCGCACGGGCGGCGTACCGTGCGTAGACGGCGGCGGACTTGTGATCGATCTCGCCGAAGGCCGGCGGGACGCGGCCGGCCAGCACGGCCGTGATCCGCTCGGCCTGCTGGGCCTTGAACTCCGTGTTATGCGCGATCGTGGGAACGGCGGCCCATCGCAGCTCGTCCCCGGGGTCCGCGGTATCCGGGGCAGTGGACGTGAGCAGCGTCTCCTCGGCGGCCGCGGCGAACGCGGTCAGCCCGGTGACGGCGACGCGCAACTGCGCGGTGGCGCTCATGCGGGCTCCTCCGCCGTGGCCTTCCTGGCGCGGAACAGCAGCGTGTGCCCCACCGTGATCGTGATATCGGCGAAGCCGATCGTCTGCAGCCGGGTGAGCAGCGCGGCCGGCTCGACCGGGTTGTAGGTGTCGCCTTCGTGGAACTGATGCAGCCCGTTGCTGGCCAGGCTGTCGGAGCCGATCAGCGTGCCGCCCGGCCGCAGTGCCCGCAGTGCCCCCGCGAGGATCGCGTCCTGAAGAGCGCGGGTGGGGACGTGGTGCAGCATGGTGAACATGCCAACCGAGTCGAACGAGGCGTCCGGATAGCGGAGCGCGGTCGCGTCGCCGGTGACCGCCTCGACGTTCGTGCCGCTGAACCGCTCCTGCAGCGCCGCGGCGGCGGACGGGTCGAGTTCGAGCGCGACCAGGCGGCGGACTCGGTGCCGCAGCCACTCGGACGCGGCCCCCGGGCCCGGGCCGATTTCAAGCAGGTCATCGCCTAGGTCCACCCCGCCGGTGACGACGGGGAGGATGTCTTCGTGCAGGTGCGCGGCCCATTCGGCCGTGCCGAGGAGTTTCGCGTGGTTCTCGTTCACGGGACCAGACGCTACGGCGTGCGATGGCGCGGGCATAGCGCGTAGGCTGCCAAGGTATGTCGCGAACAGGACAGCCTCCGGTCTGCCCGCCGGACGGCTTCTTCGTCGCCACCTTCCCGATGCCGCCCGGCACCCTGTACGACTGGCATACGCACGAGGACCATCAGCTCGCGTGGGCGTCGGCCGGCGTGCTGACCGTGCTCACCGAGGGCGCGACCTGGGTGCTTCCGCCGTCCCGGGCGCTGTGGATCCCGGCCGGGCTGCCCCACGAGACGGGCGCGTCGGGGCGGGCCACGATGCGGAGCGTGTACGTGCCGCCCGGATTGTCGCCGGTGGACTGGACCGCGCCCACCGTGATCGCGGCCAGCTCGCTGCTGACCGAGGTGATCGGCTACCTGGGCGGTGAGCTGACGGCGGCGCGGCGCGCCCGCGCGGAGGCGGTGCTGAGCGATCTGCTCACGCCGGTCCCGGTTACCGCGCTGGACGTGCGGTTCCCCGATGACCCGCTGGCCGGGCCGGTGGCGCGAGCGTTGCGCGATAACCCGGCCGATCAGCGGACGCTGGCCGAATGGGGGCGCGCGGTCGGGGCGAGCGAGCGCACGCTGGCCCGGGCCTTCGCGGCGGGCACCGGTCTGCCGTTCGGCCAGTGGCGGACGCAGCTGCGGATCCAGTCGGCGCTGCCGCTCCTGGCGGCGGGTGAGGCGGCCGGCCGGGTCGGGTACCGGGTGGGCTACGAGACGCCGAGCGCGTTCGTCGCCGCGTTCCGCCGGCTGACCGGAGTCACGCCGACTGCCTACTTCGGCCGCGAGTAGCCCGCCGCGCTAGGCCGGCGCGAGGCCGATGCCGCCGCGCCCGCCCTGGTCGGGACCTTCGCTCGGCGCAACGTTGACCAGCGACTGCGCGGCCATCACGAGGTAGTTCCAGAATTGCGCGTCGAGCGCGGGCGGCAGGTCGAGCTCGTCGAGCGCCGTCCGCATGTGCTTGAGCCACAGGTCGCGCTCGGTCTCGCCGATGTGGAAGTGCACGTGCCGCATCCGCAGCCGGGGGTGCCCGCGCAGCTGGTTGTAGGTGCCGGGCCCGCCCCAGTACTGCATCAGGAACAGCCGCAGGTGCTCCTCGGCCGGCCCGAGGTCCTCGGTCGGGTAGACCGGCCGCAGCACCGGGTCGGCCGCGACCTCCTGGTAGAACCGGCGCAGCAGGCGGGTGAAGGTCTCCTCGCCGCCGACGGCCTCATAGAAGGTGCGCGGTGCCCGCGCGGTCTCCTCGCTCATAACGGTGCCAGCCTATCCGTCGTCACGCGTCGGCCTCGCTGGGCGTCGGGTGGATGCCGGCCGCGTCGAGCGCCGCCTTCACCCGGGCGCGCAGCTCGCGCTCGACCTCCCACTGGCGCAGCGGCGCGGTCTTCGCGACGATCCGCATGGTGACCACCTTGCTGGATATCGCCTGCGCCCCCCACACCTCGGGCGGGTCGAGCAGGACCATCCGCCAGTCGGGCTCGTCCCACAGCGCCTGCGCCGCCTCCGCCAGCAGCGAACGGATCGCAGCGAGGTCCACCTCGTACGGCACCGGGTAGTCGACGACCGCCCGCGCCCAGCCCTGCGATTCGTTGCCGACCTGCTCGATCGAGCCGTTGCGGATGTGCCAGACGATGCCGCTGACATCGCGGAGCCTGGTGACCCGTAGTGTGACGTTCTCCACGGTGCCGGTCGCGTCCCCGATGGAGATCACGTCGCCCACCCCGTACTGGTCCTCGACCAGCATGAAGATCCCGGCCAGGTAGTCGCGGACCATGCTCTGGGCGCCGAACCCGATCGCGATGCCGACCACGCCGGCGCTGGCCAGCAGCGGCGCCAGGTTGATGCCGAGGTCGCCGAGGATGACGACGCTGGCGATCGAGAAGATGGCGATCGACGCGATGCTGCGCAAGATCGAGCCGAGGGCGCGCACCCGCTGCTTGCGGCGCTCGTCGACCAGGGCCCGTTCGGCCTCGGCGGCGGCGCCGTTGATCTCGCCCTGGGCGGCCTGGCCGGCCGGGTCCGTCACCACGCCGCGGGCCGCCGCCGCGCCCAGGGCGGCGGGGTCGGCGATGTCCGCCTCGGATCCGGACGTCCGGCGCCGTCGCCCGGCCAGCCGGGCCGGCGCTCGCCGGGCCGCCGCCGCGCCGTTACGCAGGTTCGGCAGCAGCGAGTGCGTCGCCCGCTCGGTCAGCCGGTTGATCACCCGGTTCACGATGAACTGGATGATGAGCGCCAGCAACACGACGAACAGGACCCGCAGCAGCAGGTGCACCGGCCCGTTGAGGAACTCGGCCGTCACCTTCGCCGCGTGCTCGTTGTGCGACAGGTCCCAGACCAGCTGGCAGGTCACGCCCGGATTGGCGGTGCAGCTGGTGAGCAGCGTCGGCGGGGCGGGAGCCGCGCCGAGCGCCGTTACCTGAACACCGACCATCACGCTGAACCCTCCTCGCGACCCAATCAGGAACTATGCAACCCCAGCGAGGCTACCGGGTCGGGCGTCCTGCAGGGCGGGGTGCGGGGAACGACCGCGGTCTTCGCGGGCGGGTGACACTGCGGGTGACAACGGCCTGTTCTGCTTGCATCGCGCCGGGGTGCGCGTATAGCTAGAGGAACCATGCAGCACCTACCGCCCGCGCGCCGGGCGCACCCGGCCGAGCCCGCGCCCGGCACCCTCCTGACCGCGGTCGGCGCGGACGCCGACCTGTTTGACGTGACCCACTACCCGGTCCGGGCGCAGTGCCGGATCTGCCGGGAGCCGATCAGGGCCGAGTCGTTCCTGCGGGCCTTCGAGCACGACGCCGACGGGTGAAAGCGCCCTCGTCCCGGTTGCCAAGGGCGGCCCGCCGGCCGCGCGGCGCTAGGCGTCGCCGAGACCGGTCTCGCGGGCCACGAACGCGAGGCAGTCGCCCGCCAGCGAGGCCGACAGCGAAACCGCGCGCTGTCCGTGTCCCACCTGGCCCTCCGCGCGCAGCAGCACCGGCCGCCCGGACGCGGTGGCGTGCTGCAGGGCGGCGCACATCTTGTACCCGTGCAGCGGGACAACCCGGGTGTCGTTGCTGAACACGGTGAACAGCACCGACGGGTAGTCGGTGCCGTCGGCCACGTGATGGTAGGGCGAGTACCCGAGCAGCCACTCCAGCTCCACCGGGGAGGCCGCGGTCCCGTACTCCGTGTTCCACGTCTCGCCGATCGGGAACCGCTCGTACCGCACCATGTCGAGCAGCGGCGCCGAGCAGACCGCGGCCGAGAACAGCTCCGGCCGCTGGGTGATCGCCGCCCCGACCAGCAGACCTCCGTTCGACCCGCCCCAGACCGCGAGCCTGGCGGGCGACGTGACCCCGGTCGCGATGAGGTGCTCGGCCGCCGCGTGGAAGTCGTCGAAGACGTTCTGCTTGCGGTCGAGCATCCCCGCCCGGTGCCACTGTTCGCCCTCCTCGCTGCCGCCGCGCAGCGCGGCGACCGCGTACACGCCGCCCGCCTCGACCCAGGCGAGGATGTTGGCCGAGTAGCCCGGGGTCATGCTGATGTCGAACCCGCCGTAGCCGTAGAGAATGCACGACCGCTCGCCCGTCCGGGCTGTCTTGTCGCCCCGCCCGCCCTCCTCGTCGGCCTCGCCGCGCGGCTCGATGACCACCATCCGGACCTCGGTGCCGTCGGCGGACTGGTAGGTGACCTGCGAGGCGGTCACCTGCGGGGTGGCGACCGCGCCGGGCGACTTCGCCCAGGTCGACAGCTCCCCGGCGGCCGCGTCGTAGCGGAGCACGATCGGCGGCGTCGTGTAGTCCGTGTAGCCGAACCACGCCTCGTGGCCGCCCTCGGGCCGTTCGGCGATCCCGCCGGCCGATCCGATCCCCGGCAGCTCGAGCCCGCTCAGCCGCTCGCCGGTGGCCAGGTCGTGCACGGCGACCTCGCTGACCGCGTGCCGCATCCGGGAGACGATCAGCACCGGCCGGGGCAGGTCGTCGAGGATGGCGTAGCTGCGCAGCACCGCGGTGGCGTCCTCGGGGAGCAGGTCGCGCCAGCCGTCGGGCCCCGGCGCGGCCGGGTCGGCGACGCAGAGCCGCCCGCGCGGCGCCTCCAGGTCGGTCAGCACGTAGAGCCGCCCGTCCCGGCCGATCCGGGGCGACGCCTGCGCGTCGAGCCCGACCATGAGCGGGACCAGCACCGGGGACGCCGGGTCGCTGGCGGTCAGGTCGGCGATCCAGATGTCCTCCCGGGGCGCGGTCCCGATCGAGGCGGAGATGATCAGCCAGCGCCCGTCCATGCTGACGCTGGCCCCGTAGTAGGTCGTCTTGTCGCGCCCCGCGCCGAACACCTCCACGTCCGACTCGGGCGACGCCCCCACCTCGTGCAGGTACACCCGCCGGTGGTACTGCGCCTCGCCCTCGGGGACCGCGTCCGGCGGCAGCCGCCGGACGTAGTAGAACGCCTTGCCGCCCGGCAGCCAGGCGACCCCGGAGTACCGGCACCGGTCGATCGGCCCGTCCACCAGCTCGCCGGTCGCGACGTCGAGCACCCGCAGCAGCGACTCCTCGTCCCCGCCGTGCGAGAGCTGGTACGCCAGCAGCCGCCCCTCCTTATCGGGCTGGTAGGCGTCGAGCGTCGTCCGCCCGGACGGATCGATGGCGATGAGGTCGATCAGCGCCCGCTCGCCCGCGCCCGCGCCGGAATCCGAGCCCGCGCCGGGGCCGCCGTCCGCGCCGGCGACATAGAGAACCGCGTGCTCCTGGTCCGGGTCGCGCCGGGTGTAGAACTGCGTCGTCCCGCGCCAGGCGGGCAGGCCCACCGACCCGACCCGGAGCAGCTCCCGCACCCGGCCGGCGAACGCCTCCCGGTCCGGCAGGTCGGCCCGGTACCCGTCCCAGAGCGACCCCTCGGCGGCGAGCCACTGCGCGGTCTGCGGCGAGTCGGCGTCCTCGAGCCAGCGGTAGGGGTCCGCCACCGGGTGCCCGAAGAGGTCCTCGACGAGGTTCAGCCGCTGCGCTGCCGGGTACTCGAGCCGGAAAGAAGCCATAGCGGAACCTTAATCGTTGCTCGTTACCAGGCGTTAACCAACAATCCGCAGATCGCCTTGTACTCTTAGAAATGTTGGCGGAGGCACGTGGCTTAGGTCACGCCGGGATCAGTCCTGTTCCGGTGATGCGAGCGGCGCCTCAATACCGGTGCCTCCGGAGGTGCCCGTGCGACGAGTGCTGCTGCTCAACGTCACCTATGAGCCACTGACCACCGTCGGTCTCCGACGGGCCGTCTGCCTAGTCTTGGGGAACAAGGCAGAGATCGTGCATCAAGACGCCAGCGGGTCGCTACTGCACTCCGCCAACGTCGAGGTGGTAACCCCTTCTGTCATCCGGCTCCGCCGGTACATCAGGATCCCGCAGCGCAACCGCGTGCCTCTCACCAGGTCCGCGCTCATGCGCAGGGACAACTACAAGTGCGCCTACTGCGGCAGGCACGCCGAGACGATCGACCACGTGATCCCGCGCAGCCGCGGCGGCGGTCACGCCTGGGAGAACTGCGTCGCCGCCTGCCAGATGTGCAACCACCGCAAGGCCGACCGGTTTCTGTCCGAGATCGGCTGGACCCTGCCGGTCGCCCCGGCCGTCCCCAAGGGCGCGCACTGGCGGCTGATCGGGGCGCAGTACGACGGCGACCCCCAATGGGAGGCCTACCTAGGCGCAACCGCTGCCGCCTAGCCAGACCGCCTAATGGGTGTCGCTGGGCTTGCCGGTGTCCGGCGCGTCAAGTCGGCCCCGCCCGATAAAACCTCTCGGGCGGGGCCGAACGACGCGGCGGACACCGGCTGCGCTCCGCTCACCTGCCACCGGGGTAAAACCAACGCCAGCAGTCCGCGGTTCCTTAACGGCTAACGCCGGCGCAACCGGTCCCGGCGCACACCCACCCCACCCTCACCCACCCCGGCCTGTCGGCTACGCCATCGACCCCGAACGCGACCTGTCGGCTACGCCAGCGACACCGATAGACGATGTCGCTGGCGTAGGTGACAGATGCGCGAACCTGTCGCTGGCGTAGCTGACAGGTGGACCTAGGCAGATAACAGCAAGATGTTGAGGCGTGCGCTCGCGGATCAGGATGGGCGCCCGCCGAATTGCCAGTCGTGCACCTCGATGTCGGCGTACCGGGCGAGCGTCAGGATGGAGCGTGCCCGGTCCGGGTCGGGCGCCCGGACCAGCGCCGCCGTGCCCAGCCAGGCGGCGCCGTCGTCTGACAGCAGCGGCCCGTACGCGATCAGCTCGTCCTGGCCGGACGGGGCGGCGAGGTCGGCCGCCTGGCCCGCCCCGAGGCCGAGCACCAGGTAGCGGCGGCCGCCGTCCGGGCCGCCGGGGAAGTCCCACATAGTGCGCCCCAGCACGTTCCGCCACCGGCGCAGCACCACGTCCCGGTAGACGCCGGCCTGGTAGTTCGGCTCGTCGAAGGCGAAGGCGCGGGCAGCGGCGGGATCGGGCAGGCCGAGGATGTGCACGCTGCCGGTGGCCGTGTCGCCGTCGGCCGACAGCGTCGGGCCACGGGCGACCATCTTCGTCGCGTACCGGTCCATGTAGGACCAGTGCCTTTCCCGCAACTCGTCGCGCAACGTCGCCGAGCCAGGCCGGTCGCGGTGGTAGCAGAAGAATTCCACCGCCACAGTCTTGACCCTTCCGCGTCGATACGGCGAGTCCAGCCAGGTTGTCTAGTCGCCGATGACGTCGTGCAGGTGGTGGACGGGGTCGTGCATGAGGTAGCGGGCGAAGGTCTCCACCGTGAAGGAGGCGCCGTCGCTACGGCGCCCCGGGCGCAGCCATTGGTCAGCCGAGACCCCGGCGAAGCTGTCGGCGATCGCGTCTGCGGCCGAGGCGAGCTCGTCGGCCACGACGGCCGGGCTCTGCGAGGCGTAGTCGTCGTCGACCGCGGTCTCGTCCTGGTCCCAGTTCGGGTACAGCGGGTCGTCTTCGGCCAGCATCAGCCCGAGCCGGTAGTCGTAGAGCCGGAACACGTCCCGCACGTGACAGCCGTACTCAAGCGCCGACCATCGGCCGGGGCTCGGCCGGTCGGTCGCATCAGGCGCGGCCAGCGGCGCCCGCCAGCCGGCCGCGTTGGCCCGGATCATCGCCGGGATCTCCCCCCGTGAAAACGACTGCGTGTCAAACCCGCACTCCGGGCAGACCCGCGACAGCACCCACGTCCAGTCCTTGCCATCAGGCACGATCGTCATAAAGCCACGCTACAAGTCCACGCGTCCCGGCCGCATGAAACGAAGCACGGGAGATTCACACCGGTCTACGGGCCAGCTCATAGGCAAAGCTGACCGTCTCGGTCAGGTAGCCGTCGCGCACGTACGGCCCGAGCTCGGCCGCGAGCGCATCGTCGAAGCCGGCTGCGTTATCCGCCAGGGCGTCGGCCGGCAAGATCGACAGCGTGCGCGCGAACCCGGCCAGTTCCGGCAGCGTCCAGCGGTGCTCGACCAGAAACTCGGGCCGGCCGAGCAGCTCGAACCCCGCCTCGGTCAGCACCGAGGCGTCGGGCCGTTGCCGCCGCGCCTGGTCCCAGTCGGCCGGCACGCGGTCGCCGCCGCCGAGCGCCGTCTGCCACCGGCTCAGCAGGCGGCCGAACGCGACCCGCCAGTCGGCCGCTCCCGCCTGGGTGCCCGAGGACCAGCACAGCGCGAGGAAGCCGCCCGGCTCCAGCCAGCCGAGGACCCGGCCCGCGACGAGATCCCGGGGCAGCCGGTGGAAGGCGTTGCCGATGACCACGACCGAGAAATGCGCGGGCGGCGCGTCCAGGTCCTCCGCGCTCGAGACGACCGGCACGACGCGCCCAGCCCCGGCCCCGGCCCCAGCCCCGGCCCAAGAACCGGAATCGGAATCGGCCTTGGCCGAGACCACCCCGACCATGTCCGGCTCCTGGTCAACGGCCCAGACCTCGGCGAACGAGGGACGCAGCGCGAACGCGAGCTGCCCGGTCCCGCAGGCGAGGTCGAGCAGCCGCCCCCGCCCGGACGCCCCCGTCCGGCGCGCCAGGTCGGAGACCATCTCCTCCGGATACGCGAGCCTGAACCGGTCGTAATACTCCGCCGTGCCCCGGTAAAGGTCGGGGGAGTACCGCACGTCGTCGCTCATACCCGCCAGCATTCCACACGGCTCAGTCGGCCGTCCCGGCTCCGAAGCCGCGGAATTCACGCCGGGACAGGCCGTAGAAGACGGCGACGGCCAGCAGCGCGCCCGCGATCGGGAAGACCGGCGTCGGCCCGAGATGCCTGGTCAGCAGCCCGGCCACGAAGGTCGAGACCGGGAAGCTGCCCGTCGATGCAAGGATCAGCAGTCCCCAGACCCGGCCGAGCATGGCCGGCGGCGCCCAGCGCTGGATCAGCGTGACCGAGACGACCTGGTCAACGCCGATCGCCAGCCCGAACACGGCCATCCCGACCGCGACTCCTGGCAGGCCGCCGAGGAACGGCGCGGCCGCGATCCCCGCCGCCGCGACCAGGAACGACCAGGCGATCAGGAGCGCAGGCCGGTACCGGTCGGCAATCCGGGCGACCGCCAGCGCCCCGGCGATGGTGGTGACCGCGAAGCAGGCCAGCACCGCGCCGTAGCCGCCCGCGCCGAAGCGAGCGTGCGCCAGCGCGGGCAGCGCGATCTCCGTCGTCCCGGTGATCGCGAAGTTGGCGGTGACCGAGACAACCAGGATGATCTGCAGGATCGGCGACCCAGCGACACCCTCTGCAGCCGGAAGCCCGGCACGCCGAGCGGCCCCGACCGCCAGGCGGTCGCCAGCGACGACCGGCGACCGGGCGCCTGCGTTGTCGTCATGCTTCTCTCCGGGGGGTTGCGGAGGACAAAACCAGTGGTCCGAACGGACCCTGGGTCACTCTCTCTCGCTGGCGTCTTCCCGCTCCGCAGGCGGCGGGAACCAGGGGGTCAGGTCCACGGTGACGTGCACCCGCCGGGAGTCGGCGGGCCGCTCGTCGCGGGAGAGCCGGCGGTACTCGCCGAACAGCTCGACGACCCGCCGTTGCAGCGCGACGAGCTCTTCCGGGGTCGCGTGGAGCACGTCGTAAGTGGTGCCGAGGGCCACCCGCCACTCCGCCGGGTACTCCGCCTCCCGATCGCGGTAGCCCTCCCTGAGCTCCTCGGCCGACGCGAGCGTGCTCATCGCCAGCAGGCGCCCGGCGTCGCGCATCGCCGGGGTCGCGTCCGCCCCGTCGAGCAGGCTGAACGCGACGACCTTGACCCGCCACGGTCGTTCCCGGCCGTCGGCGGCGCTGGCCAGGTCCTCCTCGGCGAACCCGTAGCGGGCCAGCGTGCGCAGGTGGTAGCTGCAGGCCGAGGGGGAGAGCCCGGCGATTTCCGCGCACTCGGTGGCGGTGGCCGGGCCCTCGAGGCCGAGGAACTGCCAGATCGCCATCCGGGCCGGGTGGGCGAGCGCGCGCATCATCCGCGGGTCGGTCAGCCGCAGCGGGTTGCCCGGCGTGCCGGCCGCCGCGGGCGGCTGGTCCGGCGGGGGAGTCGCCCCGGTCCGTTCGGGATGAGCCTGGTTTTGCATGTCCGAAAGAATAACTTCGAAAGAAACACTTCACAATATCTCGAACGGGCCGTTTCTCCGCCTCGGCCGGCCATCCGTGTCCCGGACACCCCCGACACGTCTCAGGGGAGTCTCCTGGGAATCTCGTCGCCGCGATGACGTGCGTGGTCGTTGAGTAGCTGGGCTCAGGAACGCCGGTCAGCGGGCGTTCCTGAGCCGCTCGGCCTCGGCCGCGGGCAGCCGTCGCACCGCCTCACGGAACGTCACGCCCGACATTGCGGTGAGGTGGTCCTGCGTCCAGCGGGCGACCCAGTCCGGGTCGCGGCGCGAGATCTCCCTCAGCACCCAGCCGATCGCCTTGCGGATGAAGAACTCGCGCTCGGCCAGCAACGGCTCCCCGTACCGGGTGAACCGGGCCAGGTCCGGCCGCCCGGCCCGGACGCCGGGCAGCAGCGCCAGCAGCGCCGACCGCCGCACCCAGAAGTCCGCGTCCACCGCCCACCGGTCAATGACCGGCCAGGATCGCGGATCGCGGAGCGCGATC
>DATCGA010000674.1:0-4559 GCA_036509215.1 Trebonia sp. | reverse complement strand
CCTGGCGGCGCACCCGTACTGACCTGGGGCTTTGGGCTCCAGGTCGTTCTTTTATCTGAGCTGGCGGGACCATGGTGGGTCCAATGTGGAACCAGCTTCAGTCTGCTGAGCTTTCGTTTCTCCCTTCGGGCATGCTGAAGGGCCGGCTGACGCGCCGGGTTGGCGTTGTCCGGGTCCTGGGTCGTTCGGGCAGGGTGGGGCCATGCGCCGTCGTTGGCGCGTTCCCGGGAGCCTGATTGTCAGGCAGTGATCTCGGCCATTACAGGAGCGCTGCGCCTGCGGACGCTGCCGCCGCCCGGCGGGCTCTTGCCCGCGTTCAGGACTAGGCGCGCGGCAGCGGCTGCCGCTTTGAGGCCGAGTTCGACGGCGACGCTGAGGTAGGTGTCGGCGGTAAGCACGACGCTGGAGTGGCCGAGCTGGTCGGCGATCGTCTTGAGTTCCTCGCCCGCCAGCAGCATCAGCGTGGCGGCGCCGTGCCGGAGGTCGTGCAGCCGGACCGGCGGCAGGCCGGTCTCCTCGACGAGGTCGTTGAACTTGTGGGTCAGGTAGGACGGGGACAGCGGCTCGCGGTCCTCATGAGTGAAGACCCAGCCCTCGGACGTGGTGGCAGCCTGGCTGAAGTGGCGTTCTTGCCGGCTGCGCTGAGCGCGCAGGACGATGATCGTCTCCGGGTCCAGGGCGACAGCGCGGCGGCTGGATTCCGTCTTCAGCGGGCACGCCAAACCGAGATCTTGCCCTAACCCGCCGACCGCGCCAAATCGCAACTCACCGAACCTGCATCGAGTTCTGAAGCACTACAGGGATGGCGGACTCGGCGGCGAACTAGAGTACCCAGGCTACGCCCGGCAGGTGCAGCGCGACGACTGCGCCCGCGGCATGAGATGTCGCCGCGGACACCCTGGAAGAAGTCCGCGACGCGATGAGAATGTCCGCTCAGTCGCGGTTCTCCTGTCGCTTCTTGCGCTTCTGTTACGTCTTGACTTCCTATGCCATTCCCGTCCGGCTTTCTGGTTAATATCCCCACTGGGACGGGCGTCGCGAGTAAACGAACATCGCGGTGTTTACGTGAACTTGACATGGCCTGGCGCTGACCAGCGGCGTGACCAACGTCGGTGGGCGGTCCGGGAACAAGGACATCGGGCTTTACCTGGGGGAGACGATGAGCCACCGAGACTCCGGCCGCTCGGCGGACGGGCAGCATGACGCACCGCGGCCGTCCTGGCCGGATGGCACCACCTATCCGTATCCGCTTCCCTTTCCGCTGGCCCAGGCGCTCGACGGCGACGAGATAAGGGCCGCTGACGGCTTCGAGTCGCCCGCCGGGAGCGGGCCGCCCGGCGCGAGCCGGGGCGGCGGCGACGGCGCGGCCCGGGAACCGCTCACTTCCGAACCCGACCAGTTCGACGCGACAGCGCCTCAGCCGACCGTCCCGCCGTACCGTTCCTCCTATCCCTGGCCGCCCGCGCCCCCTCCGGCCTGGCTCAGGGGCGCCCAGGGCACCGGGGATCCAGCGGACTCAGGCGGCCGCCGCCGGCACGCCGGCCGCCGCTGGCTGCTCCCCGCAGGGCTCGCGGCCGGGGCCGTCGGCCTGGGCGCCGCGGCCGTGCTGATGACCGGGGGCCATCCGAGCGCACCGGCCACGGGCAGCCCGGCCTCGCCGTCCGTGGTGCCCAGCATGGCGGTGGTGCAGGCGGGCAAGTCCCCGAGGCCGGCGCGGAGCGCGCCCTCCAGCGCGGCACCCTCGCCGTCGCCCGCCGGATCGCTCACCCTGACGCAGGCCCAGCCGGTACTCGCCAGGTACACCACGGTGAACAACGCGGCGAACGCCCAGCGCAGTGAGGCGCTGCTCGCCACGGTCGAGTCGGGGTCCAGCCTCGCGATCGACGCGGGCCTGTACCAGGAGCAGCAGGCGACGGGAACGGCACCGTACTCGGCGTTCGGCCCGGTCCAGGCGACGTACTACATCCCCCGCGCCGAGCCGGCCGGCGGGCCGTACTGGTTCGTCGTCCAGGTCGCCAACGCGTTCCAGTCCCGGCCGGCCGCGGTGACGTCCGACGAGTACCTGCTGTTCACCCAGTCCGCCGCGGGCGGCGCGTGGCGGAACGCGATCGAGCCCTACCTGCTGGCCAACGCGAGCGCGCCGCAGATCGCGGTCGACTCGGACGGCCTGGCCACCGCGGTCAGCCCGGTCGCGGCCACGGTCGCGGTCGCGGTCGCGCCCGGACAGTTTCCCGCCGTGACCGCCGCCTCGCTGGACGGGACGACGGGCGCGGGGCAGGCCGCCGTCGCCGATCCCGGCAACCTAGCCGACCACGCCGACCAGCGGCACTGGCAGGCAAAGGCGGGCGACGGGACGGTCACCGATACCCACGCGGCGGCGGCCGGCGCCGACGGAGACGAGTTCGCACTGCTCACCACCGACGGCGGCGCGCTCGTCTTCTACACCGACGCGGCCCGGCTGACCATCACCCCGCCCGCCGGCTCCGCCATCCGCCTGACCGTCCCCGGCTTCTACTCCCCGGCTCAGACGCTGTCGCAGGCCGGCCTCACCTACCTGGAGCAGTTCGCCGCCTACGACCCGCCCGCCGGCGGCGGCACGCCCAAGGTCGTCGCCGACTACTCGGGAATCAGCGGAAAGGACTAGTCGCAAGGTCGGTGAGTTAAGAGCCTGCAGATCATTAACACCTGTCTTGAGCGCTGACGCGGCAATGATGCCATTACCGGCGGCGAGGTTCAGGAGGTCGTCGAGGGTGGCGAGCCGGTGCGGGCATGGCTGGATGACGTGTCCGGCCTGGTCAAGGAGCTGGCGGATGTCACGGATGCGCTTGTTGATCGTCTCGGCCCGGACGCTGGGACCGAGGCTGCGCCCGGCTCCCGATAGGCGCGAGCTTGACGACGTTGAGCTTCTTGGGCGCGCTGGTGACGACGGCTTTGCCTCTGACCGTCTAACGTTCGCGAGTTTCACGATCGACAATGACGAGCTTGGGGCCATCGAAGATTGAGGATCTGGCTCCGGGCCAACCTGAGAGGCATGCTCCGCCGCCATGAATGCTGCGGTTCCCACCTGGTAAGCGGCGGGTGCGGAAAAGTTTGGACAAAAACACATCTTTTACAAAATATCCTGTCGGGTTAATGTTCGGGTACCGCGCATCTGCGCACAAGGAACAACCCGAGGAGCCCTGCATGTCACGACGACGCTGGTTGATCCCGCTGGCCGCTCTGGCGATAGCCATCGTGCCTGCCCTGGCCTCGACCGCGGCCTCCGCCTCGACCCCGTCGAGCCGGGCGCTGGCCGTCCAGACCGGCGGCACCGCCCAACATGTCATCAAGCCCGGGACCGCGGCGCTCGGCGCTCGCAGCGGCCTGCGCAACGAGACCTCGAGCACCAACTGGTCCGGCTACGCCGCCGACAGCGGCACCTATACCAGCGTGTCGGCGAGCTGGGTCCAGCCCGTCGGCACCTGCACCTCCGCCACCCGCTACTCCAGCTTCTGGGTCGGCCTGGACGGCTACAGCAGCGACAGCGTCGAGCAGGACGGCACTGACACCGACTGCGTGAACGGCAAGCCCCAGTACTACGGCTGGTACGAAACCTACCCCAACCCCTCGTTCAGCTTCGGCAGCACGGTAGAGCCCGGCGACACGATGAACGCTTCGGTCGTCTACGAGGGCAGCAACCAGTTCAAGCTCACGCTGGCCGACGCTACCCGCGGCTGGAGCACCAGCACTACCCAGACCGTGTCCGGAGCCGCCCGCTCCTCGGCCGAGGTCATCATCGAGGCGCCGTGCTGCACCAACAGCGGCGGCATTCTCCCGCTGGCCGACTTCGGCACCGTGCACTTGTCCAACTCGGTGGTCGACGGCTCCCCGATCGGCGACCTGTCCCCGGTGCAGATCTACATGACGGACAGCACCGGCAAGACCCGGGACACGGTCTCGTCGCTGAGCAGCGAGGAAAACTTCAGCGCGACCTGGGTCCGCGCCAACTAGTCGCCCTCATCTCAGGCGGCTGAACCGCCGCTGAAACTCCAGCACGGGGGCTGGCCGGATTTCCGGTCAGCCCTCTTTTTCACGCCAATTACCGACTGGCCTGCAGGTGCGGGGTTCGAGTCCCTGGCGGCGCACCCGTAATGACTGAGGCTGCACGACCCCGTCTCCTGGCCGGCCGGAGAACGTGCGCCGGTAGGAGTCCGGGGTAGTGCCAAGCGACTGGCGGAAGTGCCGCCTGAGCGTCGCCGCAGTGCCGAACCCGGATTGCTCCGCCACCAGGTCGATGCCGTGGTCGGTGCGCTCGAGCAGCTCCTGCGCCCGTCGCAGCCGCTGCTCGTGCAGCCAGCCGAGCGGGTTGACGCCGATCCGCTGGCGGAAGTGCCGGTGCAGCGACCGAGGGGTCAGGTGCGCCCTGAGCGCGAGGTCTTCGACCGTGATCGGCTCGGCCAGATGCTCTAGCGCCCACGCCATGATCGGCCCGAGTCCCTCGTGGGCGGACTCCGGCACCTGCGCGGTCATGTACTGGGCCTGGCCGCCCTCACGGTGCGGCGGGGTGACCAGCCGCCGGG
>DATCGA010000673.1:0-2183 GCA_036509215.1 Trebonia sp. | reverse complement strand
CGGTGCCCCGGGTCTGGTCGCGTGAATCACCGCGATCTGGTGGCGCTTCCTCACCTGGCTGGCGGCAAGCCTGGTAGCGGCCCGCCTCCCGGCAGGGATTTCGGCAGTGGTTCGACATGCGCGATCCCGCCGGGAGCGCTGCCCAGCCAGCCCGACCGAAGGGAGATCGTCCGTGAGCACCGAACAGGCGGAGAACCTCGACGCGATCCTGCGTCAGTCCGCCTTCCCCGCCGACGGCGACGTCGGCGAGCAGCGGCGACTGCTGCGGGAGCTGACATCGGCGCAGCCGCTGCCCGCCGGCGTGACCGTAACCGCGGCCGCACTGGGCGGCGTCCCGACTGCCGAGATCACCGTCGACGGAATCGAACCTCGCCATGTTGTCCTGTACTTCCATGGCGGCGTGTACGTACTGGGGGACGCCTTCCAAGCCGCCGGCCTGGCCTCGCAGATCGGCCGGCGGAGCCGCGCCAGGGTTATCTCTGTCGATTACCGGCTTGCTCCCGAGCACCCGTACCCGGCGGCGGTTGACGATGCTCTGGCAGCCTACGAAGCCCTCCTGCGGGACGGCACGGCTCCGTCGGACATCGCGTTCGCGGGCGAGTCGGCCGGCGGCGGGCTCACCATCGCCACCTTGGTCAACGGCCGCGACCACGGGCTGCCGCTGCCGGCCGCGGCCTTGGTCATGTCGCCGTATGCCGATCTGACCCTGGCCGGGACGACCATGGACACCAAGCGCGCGGCCGACCCGCTGCTCAGCAGGGAAAACCTCCAGGCCCGGATCCCCGACTACACGTCGGGACAAGACCCCGCTGCCGGCCTGATCAGCCCCGTATTCGCCGACCTGTCCGGCCTGCCGCCCCTGATCATCCAGGCCGGAACGCACGAGGTTCTCCTCGACGACGCTCTCCGCCTCGCCCGGCAAGCCGCCACCGCCGACGTCCAGGTCACCCTCGACGGTGCTGGCGATGCTCGCGGACGGCATGGCAACCGAAGACATCCTGGCCGAGCATCCCGGCCTCACCGCCGAGGATATCCACGAGTCGCTGCTGTACGCCGCCGAGGCCGTGCGCGAGCGCGAGCTGCCGCTCCGGCTTACAGCGTGAAGTTCCTCATCGACAACAACCTCTCCCCGCTTCTGGCCGACGCGCTCAAGGCGGCCGGGCACGACGCCGTCCACGTGCGCGACCTCGGCATGCAGGCGGCACCCGACGAAGCAGTCCTTGAGCGAGCCCACGCCGTCGGGCAGGTCCTGATCTCTGCCGACACCGACTTCGGCGGCCTCCTGTCCCGGTCCAGGGCCAGCAGCCCGTCAGTGATCCTCATCGCCGGCTGGTGGGACGCCGGGCCGCGGAGCAGGCAACAATCATTCTCGCCAACCTCGACCAGGTAACCGAGGACCTCGCGGCCGGGGCGATGGTCGTCATCCACGAGGACATGCTCCGAGTGCGGCGCCTTCCCATATAACTGAGAATTCACAAGGCGCCCCGGAAGGAACTGGCAGGCCAGGCGCCGCCGCTCATTGTCAAGGGCGCGCCGAACGCCGATTTAGCGCGGACCGGGAGCCGCTCGATGTGGGTAGCCGACCCGGCGCAGAGGCACCCGATCTGCGCCCGCAGCTGGATCCTGAAGCCTGCTTCAGGATCATCATCTTGTAGTGCCGGTCCCGGCCTCCCGGCACAGCTGTGCCCTCTACGCCACGATGGCCTGTCCTGGTCAGGTTGTCCCGATCTCAAGGTCTACCGTTATCTCCTCGTCTGCTCCCTGGAACGCCAGCTTGATGGCACGGGCAAGCGGGTCCAGACGGGGCAGGAACTCCAGTGCAAGCTCAACTCGCCCCCCGCCGCTTTCCCGGGCGCTCTCCTCGGGGGTGAGGACAAGGGTGTTCCTGGCGTAGCTGCCCACGTAGCTGCCGCCGCGGTCGTCTTCGCCGCGCACCGAGAAAGGGTCCTCCGCAAGACGGCCGGCCGGACCGTAGTTCCACCACTGCGGCCGAGCGCACAGGTACAGCAGCCAGCTGCCGGGCAGGGAGATCAGGGTGTCAAGGCGGATGCTCACGCCGTCGACCGCCGACAGCGCGACTCCGATGTCACGGTAAAACTGCGGGCCGCCGGCCCGCGGCACCGCGCCGGGCATGACGGCCCGCCTGGCCGCGGCTACCCGGACGGGCCCGGGCTGGCCGATCC
>DATCGA010000672.1:0-12011 GCA_036509215.1 Trebonia sp. | reverse complement strand
GCAGGTGCTAAACAAATAGTGTGTCACCACCCCGAGGCTGCCCACGCCCGCCAATCTCGCTCGCGCCCGGCCGCGCGTTGCGTCCCCGCCGCGAAGCCGCGGTCGCGCTGATGTCGAGAAGGAACGCGCGCAGCGGGCGTTGCGGGCTCTGGCGGCCGACCCGGACACGGACTTCGCGGCACTGCCGGCTGACGAGTTCTTCGCGGTGCTGAAATACGCGTGCCAGGACGATGCGGTGAGCCCCGCGCTGATGGCTGAGGCGGGACGGCGGATCGCAGCAGGGGAATCGGGTCCGCGTGAGCTGCATCAGGTGCTCCTAGTCAGCGGAGACCACGAGGCGTGGGCCGAGGTTCGTGCGCTGGCGATGGAGACTACCGTCCAGGCGCCCGCGATGGCGGTCAGCGTGGTGGGCCTCGAGGCCCAGCGGCTTGGTCTCGTCGGCATGGACGTCGCCGAGTCAGCGACGGACGGCCGGTTCGCCGCCGAGGCAGCACTGGAGCTTGACGGCGGCACGCGGGTCGCGGGCAGTGGTCACGGCGGCAGTAAGAAGGCAGCGCGGCAGGCCGCGGCCGTGTCGCTGCTGGCCGCGCTCGCCGGCCTGGCCGTCCCAGGCAGCGGGCCGCTCGCCGGAGGACAGGCCGAGCCGACGGCACCGGAACTGACCGCTGCGGAGATCGAGTCCTGGCTCGACTACGAGGTCGGCAAGCCGGTGCCTGACGAAGGGCTGCTTGGCGCCGTACGGTCCGGCAGGCTGTCCGCCCGGTCGGTTTATCTCCTGCTGTTCGAGGCGGACAAGCATGGGTGGGCGCAGGCCCGCGCCGCTGCCTGGGAGGCGCTGATCAGCGTTCCGTCGATGGCCGGGGGAGTGCTGTCGATGTTCAGCCAGGCCCGGTCATGGCCTACCGTGCGCTACGTCGAGACCGGGGAGTATTCGGCGGTCGGGCTGATGCCGCTGGCGGACGGACTTATCGTCGGCACGCCCTTCCACGCGCCCGGGCTCAGGGCCGCGCGCGTGGGCGCGGCCCTGGCGCTGATCCGGGAGCTCGTGCCGCCCGCCGCCGTGCGCCCGGAGGTCTCCGTTGATGAGCGCAACCCCGTGATCGTCCTGAACGAGCGGGCGCAACTCGGCGTTATCGCCGCCTTGTCCTACGAACAGACTGTCAGCGGCCCGCCGCACGAGCCGTTGTTCACGTGCACGGCTGCCTGCACGCATGCGACGGGAAGCTATGTCCACGTCGCGGCGGGTCGCAGTAAGAACGAGGCCAAGGCAGCGGCTGCGGCCGGGCTGCTTGACCAGATCACGGCGCAGGAGCGGTCCACCGCCGAGCGGCTGGCCGCGGCGGCGGAGGCGGAGGCACGCAGCCCGCAGGGCATCCTCGGCCGGCTGCTGCGGGCCGGCTGCGCGGTTGACTTCCACGGCGATAGGCGATTCCGGATTAGTCATCCCACCGGGGCCGATCTTCCCGGGCCGCTGGCGGGCCTGGCACCGCCGCTGATAGTGGCACTGCCCGTCCTGGCGGGGCTCGGCCAGAGCGGTGAGTCGCTGCACGCGTCGACGCGGTCCTGGGCTTCGGCCGCCCGGGCCGCCCTTGAGGCGATCGCCGCGCGGCGTGTCTACCCGGCGCTTGACGCCAGCGGCCGAGACTGCTGGCGCCTGTCAGCGAGCATCGAGGCGGACATCGGCGAGACTTCGCTCGGCTCCCTTGCCGATTTTCTTGACGCGACCGCCGACGCGCTGCTCCGGCCGCCCGGGGCGCGGCTTGTGGTCGGCGACGTGCCCTACGCGGGCCGTGCCCGCCTGCTGGGAGGCGGCGCCGCGGAATGGGCGGATCGGTGCGCCGAGGCGGCCGACCCCACACCGCCGGGGCCCATGTCCGTGCGGGTCCACCTGCCCACCGGCGACGGGTCATCGCTGCGGGCCGAGCTGGTTGCCCGGCATCTGGGGCATGCCGAGCACCGGGTCCTGCGCCGGGTGGCGCGCTGCTGGCCGGCGATTGAGCGAGTCCGCGACGATGGTGCGATCCGCGGCGAGGACGCCGTGGAGCTGCTCGGCCAGCCGGGGGAGCAGCTCACGGCTCTCGGCATCACGGTCGAATGGCCGGCCGACCTGGCCACCGGACTTGGCACCAGCGCGGTCGCGGTCCCGCGAAGTGCCGCGGGTTCATTCTCGCTCGGTGACATCGTGGACCTGAGCTGGCAGCTGACCCTTGATGGCGACCCACTCTCAGAAGCGGAGGCTGAGGCGGTTGCCGCCGCGGAAGGCGTGCTGCGGCTCCGCGAGCGCTGGGTGCTGATCGACCCGGCCGCCGCTCGGCGGGCCCGCCAGCGCGGTCTTGGCCAGCTCACCGGCGCCCAGGCGCTGAGCGCGGCATTGACCGGCCAGATCACCGTCGACGGACGCGACGTCGCATGCGCCGGTGCCGGACGGCTTGCCGCCGTCGTCGCCGCGCTGCGGGAGGCGGGCGGCCGACAGCCGATCGATATGCCCGACGGGCTCAACGCGACCCTGCGCGACTACCAGCGCGGAGCCGTCCGGTGGCTGGCCCGGACCGCCGAGCTGGGCTTCGGTGCGCTGCTCGCGGATGACATGGGGCTGGGCAAGACGCTGATGGTCATCACCTTCCACCTGCACCGGGCTACCGGGCCGACCTTGGTGGTCTGCCCGGCGTCGCTGCTCGCCAACTGGGAGCGAGAGTTCGCGCGCTTCGCGCCTGGCGTCCATGTCCGCCGCTATCACGGCGCCGCCCGCTCGCTCGACGGGCTGGCACCAGGGCAGGTCGTCGTCACCACGTACGGGACCCTGCTTCGCGACGCCGGCAGGCTGGCGGAGGTCCGCTGGGACCTGGCGGTGGCCGACGAAGCGCAGCAAGTGAAGAACCACCGTTCGCAAGCGGCGCGTGCGCTGCGGTCCCTGACCCCGGCTGTTCGGATCGCCGTGACGGGTACGCCGGTTGAGAACTCGCTGTCGGAGCTGTGGGCGATACTTGACTGGACTAATCCCGGGCTGTTCGGGACGCTCGCCACCTTCCGCGAGCGCTATGGCCGGGAGGCCGAGCGGGAGGCCGGCGGCGACGCGGCCCGGCGGCTTGGCCGGCTCATCTCCCCTTTCCTTATGCGCCGCCTCAAGACCGATCCGGACATCGCGCCCGAGCTGCCTGACAAGGTGATAAGTGCCCGCTATGTGGAGCTGACCAGGGAGCAGGCCGCGCTGTACGAAGCCGCGACCGCGGACACGCTAGCGCGAATAGCGGCAAGTACCGGCATGGCTCGCAGGGGCCTGGTGCTCCGTCTGCTCCAGTCGCTCAGGCAGATCTGCAACTCACCCGCGCATTTTCTCCGGGAAACCGCGGTCGGCTGGCACGCCGACGTCCAGGCATCCCGGTCCGGCAAGCTTGCGGCGCTTGAGGAGCTGATGGACGCGGTGACCGCCGCCGGGGATGCCGCGCTGATCTTCACGGGATACGTGTCGATGGGGCATCTGATCCAGGCCCACCTGGACGCGCGAGGCCTGCCCGCCGAGTTCCTGCACGGCGGGACTCCGGCAGCCAGGCGGCAGGAGATCGTCGACCGGTTCCAATCAGGTCAGGGTAAGGCCCTCATCCTTTCTGTCCGCGCGGCCGGAACCGGGCTGAACCTGACCCGCGCGGGCCACGTGATTCACTTCGACCGGCCGTGGAACCCCGCCGTCGAGGACCAGGCCACTGACCGCGCGCACCGGATCGGCCAGAGCCGTACGGTGAACGTCCACCATCTGATCGTTGAGGGAACAGTGGAAGACCGCATCTCCGCGCTACTCGAGCGCAAACGCGGGCTGACCGAGGCCGTGCTGGCGGGTGGCGGAAGCGCGCTGACGGAACTCGATGACGGGGAGCTGCGTGCCCTGGTGAACCTGAGCCAGGATCTGGGTGCCGGCGGTGCCGGCGGTGCCGGCGGTGCCGGCGGTAGCGGCGGTGCCGCGTGAGCGAGGACGACTGGCACCACGACGTGCCGCCCGGCCCTATTCCCGATCTCGCGCAGCTGCGGCTGCTTATCACAGACGCCGCCGACCGGGCGGCCGCGATGCTGACGGACGCTTACCCGGCAGCAGAAGCCGACGACCCGCTGGTCGACGCGGTGCGGATCCTCGCCACCCGGGAAGGAGCGTCGCACGCCGCCCACGCGGCACGCCTTACCGGCTGGCCGGAGGAGGAGTTGCGGCGGCTTGTGCTCGCCTACAGGCACGGCGGGACCGGCGGGGTCGCCGCCGCCGTCGAGGCGCACGCAGGAGAACCTGATCAGCTGGCCAGCGCCGTGCGCGAGGTGCGAAAGCACCGCGGGTTCGCCATCGGTGAACTGGTGGCTGGCCAAGGAATGGTGGTCGATTCCGGTGCCGGCGTGCAGATCCGGCTGGGACCCGACGGCCGCTGGTACCCGTTCACGTCCGGCCGGGATCGCTGGTGGCCCGCGCCCGGTGCGGCCGGGTCGCCAGGCGAGGCCTACCAGGCGGCCCTGCGGGCCAGATCCCTGCGGCGTGCGGGAGGCTGAGGAGAGCCACGGGGCCGGCGGGATGAGCGCTTGGGTGCTTTCAGGTCGGTTGTCCGGTCACGGAGCGTCGGATGCGCTCGACGATCCGGTCCGCTTCTCCCGCGCTGATCTCGTAGAGCTGGTTGTCCCCGTTTCCGTGCTCGTACGAATACAGCACCCAGCTTCGGGTCCAGGCTAGATCGCGGCCGAACTCCTCGTCGTACTCGCCATTGGCGTCTTCAACGCGCCGCAGTACGCCACCGGGTTCTTCACGGCTGGTGTGGCTGTCAACGATCGCGTAGTAGGTGGTCGTTGCTGGCATGACGTCCTCCTAGATGATCACGATGTCCGGTGCTCCCGGAGGAATCGGAATCTTGGCGTTCACTTCCCGCTGGTAGGCCCGCAGTTCCCGCACCTCTCCGCTATCATCCGGCAGCTTACGCAGCCGTTCGTACGCACCGTGGGTTTCCTGCTTGGCATCGAAGCTGGCCTGAGTATGGAATTGAACTTCGAACAACTGGCCGCTGTCGCCATCCCGCCACCAGCTATTGATTCCCTTGTACTGCTCACTCGTCCACGTATTGCGGGAATCGGCGTATTCGGCGCCTTCGTTCTTCAGCCGTTGCACATCGGCCTGAACGCCTGCCGTGTACTTATCCTGTGGATACTGGAACGTGTAGCGGATCGCGTCCTTCATGTCGGCGAACACCTGTCCCGCCGAGAGGCCTTTCTTCTGCTCGTCGTGCGTGACCTTCTCTTCGATCCGTTCTCGCCCCTTGAGACGGTTCTCTAGGCCGACGAGAACGCGGTCGGGGTCTTCGGCTTCGATGCGGCGCATGCCCGGGGTGACGGTCTTCTCCTCGATCTCCTGCACCCGCGCGCAGCCCTTGTCGATGGCGTAGGCGCGGTCGACGGCCTCCACGGCGGCCCGGTACTCCAGGGCGCGGGCCACCCGGACCGCGCTCCCCGTTTCCGATCCGCCGACGGCGTCATTGTCCGCGACGTCCCGGCCCGGCTTAGCGCCCCCGGCGGCATCGGCCCCGCGCACCCGGGGCGCGTCAGTGGTGTCGGGACGATCGTCGCCGCCGTCCGACCGATCGATCCGCACCCGTCACCACCCAATGCCGGCATTCAATGTCGATCCCTCCCACTCAGCCCAACGGATCGGCGTCGCGGGGCAGTGGGCGTCAGAGAACTTCCGCTCCACCCGGCCGAGTCGGGCCGACACCTGCCTGATCCTGCCAAGATCGGCCATGAGCCGCCCGTCCACTTCAGCTCCTCCGGTCTCGGCACGAGCGCCTGATCTGCGCCCGCCTCCGACAATCAGAACGGCACGGACGTGTATATGGTTCACAATTGGGCCATTCGGGTGCGCGGACCTGCGCATGCACGCCCGATAACGGTCTGCGGCCCTAAGATAGCTATTTGATACCGGCACGGCTGGAGCAGAGTGGACGTAGAGACAAGAGCACGGGCGTGGAGGACATGGTGAGCGACCAGGTGCTGCTGCGGGACCTCGTCGCGATCCCGGACACCGTCCACGACGGCGACTTCGTCCTCACCCTCTCCAAGGGCGTCCGGGACAAGTCCACGATCACCGACTACGTCGTCACCGAGCCCCTCGCGGCCAACTTCGACAAGGCCCTCGATCTCATCAAGTCCGCCCTGGAGACGGGCGCCTCCCGAGCCGCCTACCTCAACGGCTCCTTCGGTTCCGGTAAGTCGCACTTCATGGCGATCCTGCACGCCGTTCTCAAGGGCGACCCCGACGCCCGCGGCAAGAAGGGCCTCGCGAACATCGTCGCCAAGCACGACAAGTGGCTCTCCGGTCGCAAGTTCCTGCTCGTGCCCTATCACCTGCCGGACTCGCAGTCACTCGACGCGGCCATCCTCGGCGGCTACGTCGCCCACGTCGCCAACGAGCACCCGGGCACCGCGCTCCCGGCGGTCTATCGCGACGACAGCCTCATCGCCGACGCCGCCCAGCTCAGGCAGCAGGTCGGCGACGAGAAGTTCATCGGCCTGCTGCCCGCCGCCGGTGAAGAGGCGCAGGAGTGGGGCGCCGCCGCCTGGGACGAGCGAAGCCTCGACCAGGCGTTCGCGGAGACCCAGACGGGCAAGGAGCGCCGTCGGCTGGTCGGTGATCTCCTGGCCGGACCGTTCCAGCGCTACGCCGGCACCGTAAAAGCCGACCAGGCGTCCTACATCGAATTCGACGAGGGCCTGTCGGTCATCAGCCAGCATGCCAGGAACGTCCTCGGCTACGACGCCATCGTCCTGCTCCTCGACGAGCTGGTCCTCTGGCTGGCGGGCCTGATCGCCGACCCGAAGAAGATCCACGAGCAGGTCCAGAAGGTCTCCAAGCTCACCGAGTCCGCCGCCGGGCCCCGCCCGGCGCCGATCATCAGCTTCGTCCCCCGCCAGCGTGACCTCCGTGACCTGGTCAGCAAGGCCGCCGTCGGCAACGAGATCACCAGCCTGTTCGACATGCTCAAGTACTGGGACGGCCGTTTCGAGCAGATCAACCTCGATGACTCCAACCTCCCGGCGATCGTCAGCGAGCGCCTGCTCAAGCCCAAGGACCCGGCCGCGAAAACCCAGCTGGACATAGCGTTCGACGCCGCGTCACGGATGCCCCAGCAGGCATGGGAGGTCCTCCTCGACACGCACGGCGAGCGCGGGACTAGGGAGGCGTTCCGCCTCACCTATCCGTTCAGCCCCGCGTTCACCCACGCGATGGTCGACATCTCGGGAGCGCTCCAGCGCGAGCGGACCGCGCTCAAGCTCATGCAGCAGCTCCTCGTCAACTACCGTGACACGCTCCCGGTCGGCCAGCTGATGCCGCTCGGCGCCATCTTCGACGTGCTCGCCGCCGGCGCCGACCGGCCGTTCACCGACAAGCTCAAGGACGAGTTCGAGACCGCCAAGAAGTTCTACGGCATTCGCGTCCGCCCGGCCCTGCTCCAGCGGAACAGCCTCACCGAGGAACAGGCCAGGGAACTCGGCCCCAAGCACCCGTTCCGGGCTGATGACCTCATCGTCAAGACGCTGCTGCTCGCCGCGCTCGTGCCGAACGTCCCGGCGCTCAACGGCCTCACCGCCACCCGCCTGGCCGCGCTCAACCACGGGTCGGTCGTCTCGATGGTCCGCAACCAGGAGCGCGCTCAGGTCGCCAGGACGCTCAAGTTCCTCTCCACCCAGTTCGGAGAGGTCCGGCTCTCCGGCACCGAGGACGATCCTCGCGTCGACCTGGCGCTCATCGGAGTCGACACCGACGCGATCATCCGCGACAACCGGCACGCCGACGATGACGCGGCCCGCCGCAGGCTCGTCCGGGAGCTGGTCTGGGCGGAACTGAACCTCAAGGACGAAGGCGCCTTCGAGACCCGCACGCCCGTGACCTGGCGGGGCACCAGCCGCGCGGTCGAGGTGCTGATGGACAACGTCAGCGACGCGGACCGGATGCCGACCAGGCGGTTCCAGGCGGACCCAGGCACGATCCGGATGATCATCGACTACCCGTTTGACGAAGCCGATCGCTTCCCCGCGGACGACATACGCCGGGTGCACGAGCTCCGCGGACAGCTCGGCGAAGAGGACACCATCGTCTGGCTGCCGCACTTCCTCTCCGAGGACCGCAAGACGGATCTGTCGACCCTCATCGTGATCAACTACCTGCTCGAACGCGACCGGCTCAGCCAGGTCACCCCCAACCTGACGACGGACGACCGGCATCACGCCAAGACGCAGCTCGAGAGCCGCCGCAGCGCGCTCATCGCAACGCTGCGCGAGGCGCTGCGCCGCGCCTACGGGGTGATCAGCGCCACCGACGATGACCTGGGCCCGCGCGCCGCCGAGCAGGTGCTGACCCTGGCCCGCGACCTGGTCCTCCGCATTCAGGGTGGGCAAGGCATGCGAACGGCGTTCGAGGGTTGCTGTAGTCAGCTGCTGACCCATCGCTTCCCATCGCATCCAGACTTTGATCCGAACGGTCGCGGGGCGGCTCTCAAGCCCAACGAGCTGGACGTCGTCCTCGGGGTCGTCGAGCAGGCGGCTCAGGACAAGGTCGGCCGCTGGGAAGTGCCGCGTCACGACATCGCGACCGTTAAGAAGATCGCCAACCCGCTCCGGATCGGGATCATGCACGAGTCGGCGTTCGTGCTGAGCAGGGAATGGCCCGACCTGCTGACCAGGAAGGCCGGCCCCGCGTCGGAAGTCACCGCCGCGCAGCTGCGCGGCTGGATCGGCGAGGAGCAGCCGGGCCTGCCCGAGCAGGTGCAGAACCTGCTCATCGCCTGCTACGCGGTCCAGGCCGACAAGGCGTGGCTGCGGGCCGGCCGCCCGGCTGAACAGCCCAAGATCGACAAGTTCCCCGACGGCCTGGCGCTCCGCAGCCAGGAGTTGCCGACACAGGAAGAGTTCGACACCGCGTCCGCCCGGGCCGCCGGAATCTTCGGCATCCAGCTTCAGCCGGTTCGCACCGCAAGGTCGGTGCACTCGCTGGCGGACGCGATCCGCCGTAACGCCAATGGCCGCCTGGAGGCGGCCAGGGAACTGGCCTCGGAGCTGGACACGCACGCGGCGGAACTTGGCCTGAGCGATGACGCCGATCGACTGGCAACCTCACGAGCGCTGACCCCGCTGCTCGGCCGTCTCGTCGCCACCACCGATGACACGCAGACGGTCCGTGTGCTGGCAGCCGTCGATCTCCGGAAGGACAACGCCTTCTTCTCCGCGCACCTGGACAGCGCGGAACGGCTGACCAGCGCCCTGCGCCAGGTGAACTGGGCGGTCCTCGAGGACCTCGCCGCCGCAGACGGGGGTCTTGAACGGGCGCTCATCTCCGGGCTCCGCCAGGCCGCCGGGCGCGATGAGCACGAGGTGGCGCTGGCCGCCCCGCTGCGTAGGGCCGGCGATGAGGCGATCGCCCTGCTCAGGGAGCGGGCGAGGCAGCCGGCTCCGGCCCCGACTCCGGCCTCGTCCCGCGCGATCGCCGGCGGCACGATAGCCGGGCCGGACGAGTCAGTAGACATCGCTAGTCAGGACCCCAGTCAACTGCCTCCGGAGCGCGGTGAGCGGATCCGGGCCGAGGACGTGGCGGCGTTCGTCTACAAGATCGTCGAGGCCGCGGACGACCACCCGGACGCGGAGTTCGAGATCAGCTGGCGGATCGTGAAGCCCTGATGGAGCTCGTCGCCAACCGGTCGGTCGTCGAGCATGAGGTGCGCCGCGCCCTGGCCAGCCGTCGCGCCAACCAGAAGAACTCAGTGCTCCTCCTGCGGGCCGCGCCCGAGTGGCGCGCAGAGCCCGAGTTCAGCTTCGAGGACAAGGACCGGCGGATCGCGGTCACGGTGGCGCCGTGCGCGACCGTGCTCGCCATCCTCACCGCGCTCGCCGACCGGCGAGACGGTCAGTACCTAGTCGTCCTCACCCCCTGCGACACCCGTGAGGTGGGGGTCTCCGTTCTCGCGCTTGCGCTGTATCCGGAGATCAAGCCGGTCGACCGCTGGGATCTGGTCAAGGACGCGTTTGGCGCGGTCACCCTCGATCAGGCTCTTACGAAGAAGAAGGAGAGCAACTGGATCGCCGAGGCGCTGCTCGACGCGCAGCCCGCGTTGGGCGGCTGGCGGCGGCTGGCAGGACCGGTACTCAGCCGGGCCAGCGCACTGAACAGGCTGACCGCCACCCGTCTCGGGATCGAAGACGCCGACGACTCCCCGGTCGACGCCGCCGCCCTGCTCCAGTGGACGGCGGACCACGCGGCCGTCGGGACGTTCCTCCGGCTCCGCGAAGAGGAACGCACCGGGCTTATCGCCTGGCTGGCGGAGACCACCGGCGGCGTCGCCGACGTGGTGTTCGCGATGGCCGTGACCGGCAGGATCGTCGACGCCATCCCCTTCGGCCTGGCGGCCGCCGCGCTGTACGGGCCGCCGGCCCATGCGCAGGCCGCAGGCCCCGAACCCGTGAGCGGAGCGGACGAGGTGTTCGTCGCCCGCGTCCGCGCGCAGGAGCGGTACCTCGGCCGCGCGTCGCCTGACATTGAGGCGTTGCAAGTGTTCGGCCTAGCGTCCGAGTCTCTGGTCACCCGATGGGCCGACAACGGCCACGCCACCCAGGCGGCCGCGCTGTGCGAGCGGGCCGAGGCGATCCTGGCCGAGCTCGCCAGCACCGAGGACGGCAGGCAGGCCCTGGCCAGTCGCTCGCGCGTCCTCGAGGCGGGCCTTGACGCCCGGTTCACCGCCCTGGCCGACGCGCTCGCCACCGCGCTTGCCGCACTGCAGGGTCGCGCGCCGGCCCAGGAGGCGCTCGCCGCGGCCGCGGAGGCATTCGCCGCGGTCCACGAGCACGGCCGTAAACGGGATCGCGACACCGAGATCCGCGCGGCCGCCGATGCCGTGCGGCTGGCTCGGTGGCTCGCGACACCTGAGGAACTCCCGGCGACGCTCGCCGAGAGCTCGACCCGGATGCTCCGCTCCTGGGCCTGGGCCGACCGCGCCCTCGCCTCGATCGCCCGCGCCGACACGGGCAGGGTGCCGGCCCTCGCCCAGGTCTACGCGGCCCTGTGGGAGCGAGCCAGGGCCCGCCGGGCCGGGTTGGACGCCGATTTCGCCGGCAAGTACGCCGCCTGGTCGGAGGCGTCCTCGGCGTCCGACGATCTGCTGCTGGTGGAGGACCTGCTCGACCGCGTCGCTCGCCCGGTCGCTGAGCTGCGGCCGCCGGTCATCGTCATCCTCGACGGCATGACCGCGGCGGCCGGAATCGAGCTCGCCGGTGAGCTCACCAGCCGGGGCGGCTGGATTGAGGGCGGCCGTCACGAAGACGGCCGCGAGCCCGTCCTCGCCACGGTCCCGTCGATTACCGCGATCTCCCGGACGAGCCTGCTGACCGGTGCGCTCAAGGCCGGGGACCAGGCGCAAGAGAAGTCAGGCTTCGCCGCCTTCTGGGGGAGGCGGAAGTCCGCGCTCTTCCACAAGGCCAGTCTCGCTCCCGACCCGGGTCATTCGCTGGCAAGCCCGGTCCGCGAGGCGATCGCCCGCGACGACACCGTGGTCGCGGTCGTGCTCAACGCGATCGATGACGCCCTGGACAAGGGAAAGCAGGGCCCGGCCCACTGGACCCCGGATCAGGTCACGTACCTGCGCCCCGTCCTCGATGAAGCGCGCCGTTCCGGTCGCCCGGTCATCCTCACCGCTGACCACGGCCACGTGCTCGACCGGGGAGAGGGCTGGCCCCTCGTGGCTTCTGAGTCCGCCCGCCATCGCACCGGCACCCCCGGGCCAGGCGAGATCACCGTGCGCGGTCCGCGCGTCGTCGACGGGAAAGAAATCGTCGCCGCGGTCGACGAGAAAATCCATTACACGCCGAGGCGGGCCGGCTACCACGGCGGCGCGTCGCTGGCCGAGGTCGTCATACCCGTCATCATCCTGCTGCCGTCCGACAGCCTGCTGCCTCCCGGCTGGTATCCCTACGACGCCGCCGGGCACGCCCCGGCCTGGTGGGACGCGCCG
>DATCGA010000671.1:0-14899 GCA_036509215.1 Trebonia sp. | reverse complement strand
CAGCAGCCGCGCCTCGGTCAGCGTGAGCATTTTCAGCATGTTCATGAGACTCTCCGGTCGGTCAGCGCCACGAAGGCGTCTTCGAGGGTGGGCCGGCCGAGCGCGGCCGGGGTGCCGAGCGCGACGATCCGGCCGTCGCGCATGATCGCGACCCGGTCGCACAGCCGTTCGGCCTCGGTCATCAGGTGCGTGATGAGCAAGATCGTGACGCCGGTGTTCCTGATGTCGTCGATCAGCTGCCAGCTGTCGCGCCGGGCGACCGGGTCGAGCCCGGTCGTGAGCTCGTCGAGGATGGCGATCCGGGGCTGTCCGATAAGGGCCAGCGCGATCGACAGGCGCTGCTTCTGCCCGCCCGACAGCCGGCGGTACCTGGTGTTCCGCTTCTCGTCGAGGTCCAGCATCGCCAGCAGCCCGGCGATGCCGGCCGGGTGCCGGTAGAAGGACGCGTACAGCCGCATCGCCTCGGCCACCGTCAGCTTGTCCGGCAGCTGGCTCTCCTGCAGCTGGACGCCCAGCAGCTGGCGCAGCTCGCGATGGTCGCGGCGCGGATCCAGCCCGCCGACCCGGATCCGGCCCTGGTCCGGCGCGCGCAGCCCCGCCAGACAGTCCACCGTGGTCGACTTGCCCGCGCCGTTGCGGCCGAGCAGGCCGAAGATCTCGCCCTCGGCCACCGAGAAGCTGACGTCGTCGAGCGCGACCTTGCGGCCGTAGGCCTTGCGCAGCCCCGCAACCTCGATCGCCGTACTACCTGCATTCATGGTCATGACCGCAGCCTGACCGAGCGGCCGGGGGCGCGGCATCGGCCGCCCGGCCGCGCCCGCCTCGACTAGAGCCGGCCGCGTCTTCGACTTTGGTCGCTGTCGCCGGCGGCGGGCTGGCCCTAGCCTGGGCAGATGAGCGAATCGCCCGGGCTGCCCGCCACGGTCTCCGTGATGACGGGGATCGGCGCGCTGACCGCTGCCACGCTCTGGGGGCAGGCGTCCGGGGACATCTCCTCCGCGCTGCTGACCCTCGACATCGCCGCCGGGCTGGCGTCCCTCGCGCTGCTGCCGGTGCTGCTGCGCTGGCCGGTCCCCGGCGCGCTGGCGCTGGCGGTGCTGGCGGCGCTGTCACCCGCCGCCACCCCCGCCTCGACCTACGCGACGCTGCACGTCTCGCTGCGCCGGCGATTCCCGGTGGCCGTGGCGGTCGCCGGGGCCGGGGTGGTGGCCCTGCTGATCCGCTGGCTCTGGTGGCCGATCAGCTCGCTGTCGTCCCTCTGGTGGGTGGTGCTTGTGCTGGTGGCCGAGGCCGCTCTGGTCGGCTGGGGCGAGCTCTCGCAGGCCAGGCAGGCGCTACTGAACTCGCTCCGCGAGCAGGCCCGCCGAGCCGAGTCGGAGCAGGCCAGCCGGGTCGCCGAGGCTCGCGCGGCCGAGCGGGCGAGCATCGCCCGCGAGATGCACGACGTGCTCGCCCACCGGCTCTCGCTGCTCGCCACCTACGCTGGGGCGCTCGAGTACCGCCCGGACGCCCCGCCGGAGCAGCTCGCCCGCGCCGCTGGGGTGGTCCGCGCGGGCGTGCACCAGGCGCTCGACGAGCTGCGGGAGGTGATCGGCGTGCTCCGCGACGACGACCCGGCGGCGGTGGCGCGCCCGCAGCCGGGGCTCTCCGACCTCAAAGCGCTGGTCGAGGAGACCCGCGACGCGGGCACCGCGGTCGTCCTGACCGAGCGGATAGCCCGCCCCGAGGACCTGCCCGACGGCCTCGGCCGGACCGCTTACCGGATCGTGCAGGAGGGGCTGACCAACGCCCGCAAGCACGCGCCGGGCCAGCAGGTCCGGCTCCTGCTCGAGGGTAGCGCCGGTGACCAGCTGCTGGTCGAGCTGGCCAACCCGACGGGACCCGCCAGCGCGATCGGTCCGGCCGGCACCACCGGGCCTGGCGCGGCCGGGACCGCCACCACGGCCGAGCCCTCCAGCACGGCCGGTCCGTCGCTCAACGGCAGCGGCGCCGGCACGGGCCTGATTGGCTTGGCCGAGCGCGTCCGCCTGACCGGCGGCGAAATCGACCACGGGGTCGCCCCGGGCGGACAGTTCCGGCTCCGCGCGCGGCTGCCATGGCCGGTCACCCCCGCCACCCCGGCTGCCCCCGCCGAGCGAGACTGCCTGTCATGACCGACGCCCCGCCCCGCCGCATCCGGGTGCTCCTCGTCGACGACGACGCGCTCGTCCGAGCCGGGCTCACGATGATGCTCGACGGCGCGCACGGCATCGAGGTGGTCGGCCAGGCGGCCGACGGCGGCGAGGTGCCCGCCGCGGTCGACGCCCATGCGCCCGACGTCGTGCTGATGGACCTGCGGATGCCGCGCACCGACGGGATCACCGCCACCCGGCGGCTCCGCGCCCGCCCCCATCCTCCCGAGGTGATCGTGCTGACCACCTTCGACGCCGACGAGAACGTGCTCGGCGGGCTGCGCGCGGGCGCCAGCGGCTTCCTGCTCAAGGACTCGCCGCCGGCCCAGATCGTGGAGGCGATCCGCCGGGTCGCCGACGGCGAGCCGATCCTCTCCCCGACGATCACGCGCCGCCTGATGGACCGCGCGGTCGCCGAGTCCGGCGCCACGGCCCGGGCCCGGGCCGCCTTCGCGGACCTGACCCCGCGCGAGCGCGAGGTCGTCCTCGGCATTGCCCGCGGCGAGACCAACGCCGAGATCTCCGCCCGGCTGTTCATGAGCGTGGCCACCGTGAAGGCGCACATCACCCACATCCTGACCAAGCTCGGCGCCACCAACCGCACCCAGATCGCCCTGCTCGCCCACGACGCCGGCCTGGTCTAAGCTCATCCGGATATGCCTCGGCCCGTGACCCCGTCGCGTTTCGTCGTCCAGCTGCACGACGCGACCACGCTCCACTTCGACCTCCGCCTGCAGGTCGGCGACGTGCTGCGCTCGTGGGCGGTGCCCAAGGGGCCTTCGCTCGACCCCAAGACCCGTCGGCTGGCCGTGCCGGTGGAAGACCACGATCTGACGGCGGGCGACTTCGAGGGCGTGCACGAGGGCCACCGGCGCGGCAGCGGCGCGGTCATCATCTGGGATGAGGGCCCGGCCGAGCTCGTGACCGACGAGCCCGGCCACCTGTCCTTCGTCCTGCATGGCAGCAAGCTCGCGGGCGGCTTCGCGCTGACCAGGACCGGCGAGCGCCGCTGGATCCTGGTCAAGGCCCGCGACGACGCCGCCCGGGCGGGCTCGGACATCGTGGCCGAGCGCCCGGCCAGCGTCCGCACCGGCCGAACGTGGCAGGAACTGGCGGGGCCGTGATCGCGCCGGCCGTCCCGGTCGGCGGCCCTATGCTCGGGGGATGACGCCCCAGGATCTTGTCGGGTCGGCCACCGCCCGGCAGCCGGTCCCGATGGTCGCGGAGATCAGCCTGCTGACCGCGGCCGCGTCGCTCGAGCTGTGGGAGCTCTGGCAGCGGACCGGGCGCGACGAGCCGCCGTTCTGGGCGTACCCGTGGGCCGGCGGCCAGGCGCTCGCGCGCTACCTGCTCGACCATCCTCATGTCGTCGCCGGCCGCCGCGTGCTCGACGTCGCCTCCGGCTCCGGCCTGGTCGCGATCGCCGCCGCGCAGGCGGGCGCGGCCAGCGTGGTGGCGGGTGACATCGACCCGCACGCGGTGGCCGCGATCGCCATCAACGCGTCGGCGAACGGGGTCGCGGTCGATGCCCGCGTCTTCGACCTGGCCGCCGACGGACCGGGCGACGCCGAGCTGGTGGTGGCGGGCGACGTCTTCTACCAGCGGGAGCTGGCCGGGCTGGCGCTGCGGTTCCTGCGCGCCGCCGCCGGCGCGGGCGCCGACGTCCTCGTCGCCGACCCCGGCCGCGCCTTCGTGCCCGCCGAGGCTCTGACCGCCCTGGCCCGCTTCGAGGTCCCGGTGCTGACCACGATCGAGGACGCCCCGGTCAAGTCCGTCACCGTCTACCGCCTCAGCTGATCAGGCGCGGCGCACGGCCGGCTCGGCCACCCGGCACCCCACGGCCCGCGGGCGCCGACCAGGCAGCGATCATGGTCAGTGACTCATGCCTCCGCCGCCGCGACGGCGGATGGTGGGAACTGGCTTACCCGGGCGACCGGTAGCCTGCCCGCCCGGATTGGACACCCGTTACCCGAGGAGAACGCAATGACCGCAAGCAGCACCCAGACGGAGTCGGGGACCGTGACCAAGGCCAGCCCGAGATCGGTCGTCGGCACCGTGGAGCGCCTGACCGAGCTGGTCGGGGCGAAGGGCATGAAGCTGTTCGCGGTCATCGACCAGCGGGCCGAGGCTGAGCAGGCCGGACTCGAGCTGCGCGAGACCGTGCTGGTGATATTCGGCAGCCCGGCCGCGGGCACGCCGGTCATGGACGCGGCCCCGCTGGCCGCCCTTGACCTGCCGCTCAAGGCGCTGATCTGGGACGACGAGGGGCAGACGAAGGTGAGCTACACCGCCCCTGAGGCGCTGGCGGCCCGGTACGGCCTGACCCCGGAGCTGGCGGCCAGGCTGGCGGGCATCGGCCCGCTCACGGACGCAGTCGTCGCCGAGTAAGAAGCCCGGGGCCGGGGCCGTTGGCCTGGTCAGGACTTCGGGGGGCTGAAGACGTCGGTGTCACCGGCCTCGGGGCCGAATTCGTCCGTATCGCCGGATTCCTGCCCGAATTCGTCGGTATCGCCCGACTCCTGGCCGACGACGTCGGTATCACCGGTCTCCTGGCCGAATTCGTCCGTGCCGCCCTGCTCGTGACCGAACACGTCGCTGCCCTCACCTGCGGGTTCTGGAACGTTCGTCGTCATGTCGCGCTCCTCCTTTGGAGTGTGCCTAACGCCAGTCTTGATCAATTGCCCCGGTTGCGCCAGCGTCCAGATCCGCCCCGTCGGCGAGTCGGGCGAGCCGCGCCCATTCCCCGTGGCCAAGCAGGTCGAGCGTGTCTGCCAGCCAACTACGGGCGGAGGGGTCCAGCTGCGCGGCGAGCAGGTCGGCGCGATCCTTGGGCCGATTGTGCTTCGCCTTGTACAGCAGCGCGACCTCCGGTCGGAGGTACTCGACACCGTCGACGGCGTGCACCGCCTCGTCCCACGGCAGCCTTACCCGAGCGTCGCGTTTGTATACCCATTCGCCGTCCGTGGACTGCCGGTCGAGCAGCAACTCGAATCGCCACGGCTGGCTGGCCTCACGCCTGACCCAGAGCTCCTCGCAGTCCGGGGTGAGGGCCACACCGGGCAGCAGCGGCTTCAGCGCGCCGTCGTCGACCTCCCAGAGATGCCAGTCGACCATGACCGCGCGGATCGCCTCGAAGTCAGCCGCGCGGATCACGACATCGGTGTCACCATGATGGCGCGGCGGCGCGCCGGCTCGCGCGGCCCGGCCGCCGGCCACAATCCAGCGCGCACCGCAAACCGCCAGCAGACCGGCCAGCAGCTCGGGCGGCATCGGGTCCCACGGCCCGTAGAACGCGTGGAAGGTCGCGTCGTCCAGCCCGTTGACGGCTTCGCGAAATGGCACGCTCATCCGGTCAGTCTGCCACTGGCACGACCGGATGGGGTCTGCGGCGTTATGGGCGGGCGGGACGCGATGAGAGTCGCCCGGGTCCGTTCGGGATAATGGTTGCGGCCTTGTATGTGTGGATGCGGGACTTCGGCGTGGCAGAGGGAGAAACCAATGACGGACGAGCACGTGCAGGAGCTATCCGACGGAGCAAGCATTCCGCTGCTCGGGCTCGGGGTCTGGCAGGTGCCGGACGGGGCGACGACGGTCAACGCGGTGCGGTGGGCGCTCGAGCTCGGCTACCGGCACATCGACACCGCGCAGGCCTACGGCAACGAGAAGGGCGTCGGCCAGGGCCTGCGCGAGTCGGGGGTGCCGCGCGAGGACGTGTACATCACCACCAAGTTCCAGCCGAACAAGAAGGACCCGGTCGGCGAGCTCGAGGGGTCGCTCAAGCGGCTCGGGGTGGACCAGGTCGACCTGTACCTGGTGCACTGGCCGCAGGGCGGGCCGCTGCGGGCCTGGCCGGGCATGGAGAAGGCCAGGGAGCGCGGGCTCGCCCGGTCGATCGGCGTCTCCAATTACAGCGCCCGCCAGCTCGACGAGGTGATCGGGTCGGGGACCATCCCCCCGGTGATCGACCAGGTTCAGTTCAGCGCCGTGTCGCACCGTCGCGGGCTGCTCGAGGCGGCCAGGAAGCACGGCGTCGTGCTCGAGTCCTACAGCTCGCTCGGCACCGGCAAGCACCTGGCCGATCCGACCGTGCTGGCGATCGCCGAGCGGGTGGGCAAGACCCCCGCCCAGGTGCTGCTGCGCTGGTGCGTCCAGCACGGCCTCCCGGTCATCCCCAAGTCGACCCACCGGGAGCGGATCGCGGAGAACGCCGACATCTTCAGCTTCACCCTGTCGGACGAGGACATGTTCGCGCTGAACGGCCTCGACCAGACCGGCGGCACCCACGAGGCCAACGAGAGCACCTGGTGGTAGCCCCCGGCGCCCGCCACTCTAGGCGAGCGCGGCGGCGATCTGATCGAGGCGCGCCTCGCGGGAGGCCTTGACCAGCACCACCTCGCCCGCCGCGAGGTGGCCGCGCAGCCAGTCGACGGCCGCGTCGTTGTCGGCCAGCGCCACCGCCCGCTCTCCGGCGCCGTCGGCGATCGGCCGGGCGGCCCGGCCGACCGCGACCACCACGTCGGCCCGGGAGGCGGCGTACTCCCCGATGGCGCGGTGCTCGGCCTCGCTATCGTCGCCGAGCTCGAGCATCTCGCCGAGGACGGCGATGCGGCGCCCGCCCTCGATCGCCGCTAGCGCGTCCAGCGCGGCGCGGGCCGAGTCGGGGTTGGCGTTGAAGGAGTCGTTGAGCAGCGTCGCGCCGCCGGCCAGGCCCCGTAGTTCCAGGCGCCACTTCGACAGCGAGGCGGTGGCCAGTGCCGCCGCGGTCACGTCCAGGTGCAGGCCGGCCGCCAGCCCCGCCGCCGCGGCGGCCGACGCGTTGAGCGCCTGGTGGGCGCCCACGAGGGGCAGCGCGGTGGGAGCCGAGGCGTCGGCGGTCCGCAGCGTGAAGGACGGCCGTCCAAGCCGGTCCAGCGTCAGGTCGAGCACCCGCACGTCGGCGTGCTCCGCGTGACCGAAGGTCAGGACCGGGCCGTCGGTGTGCGAGCGCATTGCGACCACGCGGGGATCGTCGGCGTTGAGGATGGCGGTGCCGCCGGGCGCCAGCCCCTGCACCAGCTCGCCCTTGGCCCTGGCGATGGCCCGGCGCGACCCGAACGTGCCGAGGTGGGCCTGGCCGACGTTGAGGACGACGGCGATGTCAGGCGCGGCCAGGCCGGCCAGCGCGGCAATGTCGCCGATCCGGCGGGCGCCCATCTCAACGACGAGGAACCGGGTGGCCGCGTCGGCGCGCAGCATGGTGAGGGGCACGCCGAGCTCGTTGTTGAGCGAGCCGATCGTGGCGACGGTCGTGGCGGTGCTCGAAAGCACGGCCGCCAGCAGGTCCTTGGTGCTGGTCTTGCCCTGGGAGCCGGTTAGCCCGGCAACGGTCAACCGGTCGCGCAGCCGGGCCACGACGTGGGCGGCGAGTGCCTGCAGCGCGGCCTGAGCGTCCTCGACGACGACGGTGGGCAGCGGCGTGGGCCGGGAGCCGAGCACGGCCACCGCGCCGGCCCGGCCCGCCTGGCCGGCGTAGCCGTGGCCGTCGCGTGCTCGCCCGCGAAGGCGATGAAGAGGCCGCCCGGCTCGGCCTGCCGGCCGTCGAGCACGGCAGGCGCGGTCACCGTCACGGCGGCGTCGCCCGCGACCGTCCCGCCGACGACCGCGGCGATCTCGCCGAGGCTGAGCGGGATCATGCCCGGGCCGCGCGGGGGCCGGCGATGCGCAATGACATGCTCCGGCACGCTACGGGCGGCACCATATCGTCGGCGTATCGAAAACGGCATACATGCCGGCAACACCCCGATGCCTTGACTTGAGGGCATGACCTCGAGCTTGGGAATCTCCGTGTATGCATGCGGGCCGGACGAGGCCGCTGTGTTCCGGGAGGTCGCGCCGCGTTTCGGCGTGGTGCCGACTATCACCGGGGCGGCGTTGTCCGAGGCCAACATCGAGCTGGCGGCCGGAAACCGATGCATCAGCGTCGGCCACAAGACCCCGGTTGCGAACTCCGCCCTGCTGGCGCTCAGCCGGGCCGGCGTCAGGTACCTCTCCACCAGAAGCATCGGATATAACCACATCGACCTGGACTACGCGCAGCGCGTCGGCATCTGCGTGGGTAATGTCGCCTATTCACCCGACAGCGTGGCCGACTACACGCTGATGCTGATGCTGATGGCCGTGCGGCACGCGAAATCCGTCATCCGCCGCACCGACGCTCATGACTACCGGCTGCATGACGTGCGCGGGAAAGAACTCCGCGACCTGACGGTCGGGGTCGTCGGAACGGGGCGCATCGGCTCGGCCGTCCTGGACCGGCTGCGGGGATTCGGCTGCCGCACCTTGGCCTGCGACGCTCGCCCGAAGACCTCGGCCCACTACGTTCCGCTCGACGAACTGCTAGCGCAGAGTGACATCGTCACCCTCCACACCCCACTGACGGCGGACACGCGCCATCTCCTGGATCGTCGACGGATCGAGCAGATGAAGCACGGCGCGTTCATCATCAACACCGGGCGTGGCCCACTGCTCGACACCGAATCCCTTCTCTCAGCGTTGGAAAGCGGCCGGCTGGGCGGCGCGGCGTTGGACGTCCTCGAAGGAGAGGACGGAATCTTCTACGCCGACTGCAGAAACACGTCCATCGAAAACACGCCGCTGCCAAGGCTGCAGCAATTGCCGAACGTGATCATCAGCCCGCATACCGCCTATTACACCGACCGCGCGTTGAGCGACACCGTCGAAAACACCATCATCAACTGCCTCACGTTCGAAAAGGGGAAAACGTCGTGGTAAAGCCGAAAATCGGCATCATCTTCGGCGGCTGCTCAGAAGAACACCCCGTGTCCGTCAAGTCCGCGCAGGAAGTCGCGAAACACCTCGACCTCGACAAGTACGAGCCGCTCTGGATCGGGATCACGACCAGCGGCGCTTGGAAGCTCTGTGACGGCCCAGGCCCGAACTGGGAAAGCCACGGCAGCTGTCCGGTCGTGCTGTCACCGGACCGAAGCGTCCACGGGCTGCTCGTTCTGGATCGGGAACGCTACGAGATGATCCGTCTGGACGTGGTCTTGCCCGTTCTGCACGACAAGCTCGGCGAGGACGGGGCGATCCAGGGCCTGCTCGAGCTGTCGGGCATTCCCTACGCGGGGTGCGACATCCCGAGCTCCGCGCTGTGCATGGACAAGTCCCTGGCTTACATCGTGGCCGGCAACGCGGGCATCGCCACGCCGAAACACCGGGTGCTCGCGGGGGACGAGAAGATCGACCCCGACGGCCTCACCTATCCCGTCTTCGTCAAGCCGGCCCGTTCGGGCTCGTCCTTCGGCGTCAGCAAGGTTTCAGGACAAGACGAACTGCCGAGCGCGATCGAGAGCGCACGGCAGTACGACGCGAAGGTGCTGATCGAAGAGGCCGTGGTCGGCAGCGAGGTGGGCTGCGCCATCCTCGGGGAACGATTCGGACTGGTCGCAGGCGAGGTGGACCGGGTTGCCCTCGCGCACGGCTTCCTCAGAATCCATCAGGAGAGCGATCCGGAAAGCGGCTCAGAGAACTCCGCGTTCGTCGTGCCGGCCGACATCTCGGCCGAGGCGCGCTCGCTGGTCCAGGAGACGGCGAAGGCCATCTACCGCGCTCTGGGCTGCACCGGGCTCGCGCGGGTGGACACGTTCCTCACCGACGACGGAACGGTCGTGCTCAACGAGGTCAACACCCTGCCCGGCCTGACCTCCTACAGCCGCTACCCGGCAATGATGGCCGCCGCAGGCCTGCCGCTCGCGGACGTCATCGACCGGCTCGTGACGCTGACCCTGAACGGCAAGAAGCGATGAACAGCGACTTCGTCTTCGTCGACGAGTTCGTCCCCGGCATACGGTGGGATGCCAAGTACGCCACCTGGGACAACTTCACCGGCAAACCGGTCGACGGGTACCACGCCAACCGCATCGTCGGCACCAGAGCCCTGTGCGCCGCCCTCAACAGAGCGCGAGAAGAAGCCGCGTCCCTTGGCTTCGGCCTGCTGCTGTGGGACGGCTACCGCCCGCAACGCGCCGTCGACTGCTTCCTGCACTGGTCGAGGCAGCCGGAGAGCGGCCGCATGAAACGACGGCACTACCCCAACATCGACAGACCGGAGATGTTCGAACGCGGGTACGTGGCTGCCAAGTCGGGCCACAGCCGGGGCGGCACCGTCGACCTGACGCTGTACGAGCTAGCCACCGGTGGTCTCGCTCCGATGGGCGGCGATCACGACTTGATGGACGCGCTATCCCATCACGGAGCCCGAGGAATCACGTCAGCCGAAGCGGAAAACCGGCACCACCTGCGCGCCATCATGCAGGACTGCGGCTTCAATTCCTACGACCGCGAATGGTGGCACTACACCCTCGAACACGAGCCCTACCCAAGCACCTACTTCGATTTCCCCATCACCTAGTGGAACCGATCTGGAGACAACCGTGACCAGGACAGGCGTGAGGGCACCGCGTGAGGGCACCGCGTGTGGTCGTCGCCGGCGGTCATTCGGCCGGGCACGTCGAGCCGGCGATGAACTTGGCCGACGCGCTGCGCCGGCTGGAACCCACCGCCGAGATCACCGCGCTGGGTACCGTCCGCGGCCTGGACACCACGCTCATCCCGGCCCGCGGCTACCAACTCGAGCTCATCCCGACGGCCCCGCTGCCACGCACGCTCAACCGGGCCCTGCTACAGGCACCCGGCAGGCTGCGGGACTCGGTACGGGCAGCCGGCGCGGTGCTCGACCGCGCGCGGGCCGAGATCGTGGTCGGCTTCGGCGGCTGCGTCGCGATGCCGGCCTACCTCGCCGCCCGCAGGCGGGGCGTGCCGATCGTCGTCCACGAGGCGAACGCCCGGCCCGGAGTGGCAAACCGGCTGGCGGCCCGGATGACGCCCCACGTGTTCACCGCCGCGCCGAGTGTCCGGCTGCCTCACGCCACCGCCATCGGGATCCCGCTGCGGCCGGAGATCACTCGACCGGCTCGCGCTGCGCGACGCAGCCCGGCAGCGGGTCGGGCTGCGTCCGGGCGGGCCGGTCCTTTTGGTCACCGGGGGCTCGCAGGGCGCCCGGGCGATCAACGCCGCGGTGTCCGGCGCGGCCGCGGCGCTGCGGGCGGCCGGCCTGCAGGTGCTGCACATCACCGGGCCGGAGCACGTGGTCAAGGTGCCGGACGGCGGCTACGCCGACCCGCCCTACGTCGCCGTCCCCTACGTCGGGGAAATGCAGCACGCCTACGCTGCGGCCGACTTCGTGATCTGCCGCTCGGGGGCGATGACGGCGCCGAACTGGCCGCCGTGGGCCTGCCGGCCGCGTACGTCCCGCTGCCGCTGCGCGGCGGCGAGCAGCGGCGCAACGCCGAGCCGGCCGTCGCGGCCGGCGGGGCGCTGCTCGTCGACGACGCCGACCTCAACCCGGCCTGGATCGTGACCACCGTGATTCCGGTGGTCGCCGATCCCGGGCGGACCGCGGCGATGTCGGCCCGCGCGCTGGCGGCCGCACCACCCGACGCGGACGTCGTGCTGGCCCGGCACGTCCTCACCGCAGTCGCCGAGCGGCGCAGGCGCGCCCTCGTCAGCAGTGGGTGAGCGGCGGAGCGGCCGGCAGCTGCACCGTTACGCAGAGCCCGCCAGCGGCCCGGGGGGCGAGGGTAAGGGCTCCGGCGTGTGCCTGGGCGATGCTGCTGACGATGGCCAGGCCGAGTCCGACACCCGGATGATCACCTCGGAGGCGCTCGGTGCCGCGCCGGAACGGCTCGGTGAGCGTCGAGACCAGCTCCGGAGTGAGCTTCGGGCCGGTGTTCTCGACGGTGAGCAGGACGGACCCAGGGCGGATGACGGTTCTTGCCTGCACGGTGCCGTGTTCGGGGAGGTTATGGATGATCGCGTTGTGCAGGAGGTTCGTGGTCATCTGGAGCAGGAGCGCGCGGGAGCCGACGGCGGGGGTGATGTCCCCGGAGGTCTCGATGGTGACGCCGTGCTTCTCCGCCAACGGGAGGAGCGTTTCTGCGGCTTCTTCCGCGAGCAGGGACCAGTCGACCCGTTCTCGGGTGAACGACCGCTGGCCGGCCCGGCTGAGCAGCAGCAGTGCCTCGGTGAGGTCGATCGCCCGGGCGTTGACGGCTCGGAGGCGCTCGTCGAGCTCGCCGCTGTCACGGTTCGGATCGTTGCGGGCGACGTCGAGAAGGGCCTGCGTGATCGCCAGCGGGGTGCGCAGTTCGTGGGAGGCGTTGGCCGCGAATCGCCGCTGTTCGGCGACGTGCGCCTCCAGCTGCGCGAGCATGGTGTTGAAGGCGTCGGCGAGCTCGCGGAACTCATCGCTGCGGCCGGGCAGCCGGATCCGGTGGGAGAGCGACCCGGTCGCGGCCGTGCGCGTGGCGTCGGTGATGCGAGTCAGCGGTGCCAGCATGCGGCCGGCCAGGATCCACCCTCCCACGAGACCGAACACCAGCAGGAACGCCAGCACTAGGACTGCCGCTTGGCCGAAGTCTCGCTGGATGAGGGAGCGGCCTGGAGCGAACGCCCCGCCGACGCCAGATCTCGTGTCCCTGATGATCGCAGCATGGGGGAAGTACCACAGCAGGACCACCCACAAGGCGAGCAGCAAGGCGCCAGCGAGCACGAGGAATCCGGCGTAGCTGAAGGTGAGTTTGAGGCGAACGCTCAACCCAGGCTCTCTATCCACGGCCTCCTCCCTCAGGCCCGGCGCCGGGTGCGGTGTCGATGCGGTAGCCGACGCCGGGCACCGTGGCGATGACCCCGGGCTGGCCGAGCCGCTTGCGCAGGGCCGAGACCGTGATGCGGACGGCGTTGGTGAACGGGTCGGCATTCTCATCCCACGCCCGCTCCAGGAGCTCTTCTGCGCTGATGACACCACCTTCGGCGGCGACGAGGACTTCCAGCACGGCGAACTGCTTCCTGGTCAGCGGGACGTAGCGGCCGTCCCGGTAGACCTCGCGGCGGAACGGATCCAGGCGCAGGCCCGCGATTTCCCGCACCGGCGGCCTGCTGTGCGCGCGCCTGCGGTCAAGCGCCCTGAGCCTGAGCACGAGCTCCCGCAGCTCGAACGGCTTGGTCAGGTAGTCGTCGGCGCCGAGCCCGAACCCGGAGGCCTTGTCTTCAAGCCGGTCCGCAGCGGTGAGCATCAAGATCGGCATGCCACTGCCGGAAGCGATGATGCTCTCGGCGATCTCGTCACCGGAGGACCTGGGGATGTCGCGGTCAAGGACGGCGATGTCGTAGGCGTTGATGCTCAGCAACTCCAGCGCCGTGTCGCCGTCACCGGCGATGTCGGCCGCGATCGCCTCCAGGCGCAGCCCGTCGCGGATCGCCTCCGCCATAAAAGGCTCATCCTCAACGACCAGCACACGCATGCTCTCAAGGTTACGAGCCGGTGCATATGGCAGGCGTATCGAAAACCGCGGGACCGCCGGCTGCGCGCTCGAAACCGCCCGGTTAGCTCACCTTGACGATGAGCTTGCCGAAGTTCTTGCCTTCGAGCATCCCGATGAACGCCTCGGGCGCGTTCTCGAGGCCGTCGACGACGTCCTCGCAGTACTTGAGCGACCCGTCCTGCACCCAGCCGGTCGCCCGGGACAGGAACTCGCCCATCAGCGAGTCGGCGAACTCGCTCTGGATGAAGCCGCGGACGGTCAGCGACTTGCGGAGGATGGCGGACATGAGCGCGCTCGAGCGGTCCGGGCCCGGCGGCAGCTCGGTCTCGTTGTAGTGCGCGACGAGCCCGCACACGGGGATGCGGGCGAACGGGTTCAGCCGGGGCAGCACCGCCTCCCAGACGTGCCCGCCGACGTTCTCGAAGTACACGTCGACGCCGTCCGGCGTGGCCGCCTTGAGCTGGTCCTTGAAGTCGTGTGCGCGGTGGTTCAGCGCAGCGTCGAAGCCCAGCTCGCGCAGGTGCTCGACCTTGTCCTGGCCGCCCGCGACGCCGACCGCGCGGGCGCCCAGGATCCGCGCCAGCTGCCCCACCGTCGCCCCGACCGGCCCGCTCGCCGCGGCGACGACCACGGTCTCGCCCGGCTTGGGCTGGCCGATCTGGGTCAGGCCGGCGTACGCGGTGAACCCCGGCATGCCGAGCACGCCGAGCGCGGTGGTGACCGGCACCTGGCCGGGGTCGAGCTTGCGAAGCCACCCGGCCGGCTGCACCGAGTACGACTGCCAGCCGCCGTAGCCGAGCACCACGTCACCCGGCTTGAAGCCCGGGTCGTTCGACGCGACGACCTCGCCGACGGTGCCGCCGACCATCAGCCCGCCGACCTTGACCGGCGGCGCGTAGGAGGGGGCGTCGCTCATCCGCCCGCGCATGTACGGGTCAAGTGACAGGTACTCGGTGCGGATGAGCACCTGGCCGTCGCCCGGCTCCGGCACCGGTTCGTGGATGACCGAGAAGTTCTCCGCCGTGGGCCTGCCGACCGGCCGCGATGCCAGCCGGATCTGGGTGTTCTGCTCCGCCATGGGGGCAGCGTACGCCACCATCACCACGTACGCTGCCCGTGACCGGAGTGCCGCTGCGATGCCACCTACCAGGACTGCATTCCCGACTGCATTCCCGACATCCGGGAGTCGGACGGTTGCGCCTCGCCGCGCGTGCCGCCCTGGCCGACGTCGATCGTGACCCGCTTGCGGTTGTACCGGCCGACCGCGACGTCGACCACCGCGCCCGGGTGGATACCCGATGCGCAGATGGAGCAGCTGGTCAGTCAGTTCCAGGTCGGCCAGCTGTC
>DATCGA010000670.1:0-2022 GCA_036509215.1 Trebonia sp. | reverse complement strand
CGCGATGATTTTGGTCGCTGCCTTCCGTCAGGATGTGGCCGACCTGGGCCAGCGGGTCGGGCGCCTCGCGGCGCCGCCCGGGCATCCGGGACCGGGCGCCTAGGGCGCGTGAGCGCGAATCCCAGACGGCCGGGAGCCGGGCGGGGCCGGCGCCGGGATTCCCCGTCAGGCGCGGTCCAGCAACATTGATCAGGAACGCCATATGGAGGGAATTGAATGTTCATTCCCCGTTCGCCTTTCGTCAGGACGATCGCGGGTTGCGGTCGGCCGGAGCGTGGGAGATGATGGAGTCCTGGCGATGAGGCTCGCCATAACCGCCTGGTACGGCCGGGCTGATGGCCTCTACCCCTCCCTGAAGTTCAGGGCTGTCACGGGTAGGAGGCATCGAATTGGACGAGCCGCTGGAACCGCCAGGCAATGATCTCAAGGTCGCGCGATGAGCGCGGCCGTCCCGATCCCCGTCATCCAGCTGCTGCAGGTCCTTACCGTCGCGCTGGCCGCGCCCGGCCTGATGGGCGTGATCGCGAAGGTGGAGGCGCGGCTGCAGGGCCGCCGGGGACCGCGGGTGCTGCAGCCGTACTACGACCTGGCGAAGCTGTGCCGCAAGGAGGCGCTCGCCCCGTCCGGAGCGAGCTGGTTCTTCCTGGCGGCGCCGCCGGCGGCGGTGGCGGCGTACCTGACGATCCCGCTGCTGATCCCGGTGCTGACGACCTACGGGCTGCCGCTCGGCTACATGGGCGACATCCTGGGCGGCGGGTTCCTGCTGTCGCTGGCCAGCTTCCTGGTGGCGACCGCCGCCCTGGAGACGGGGAGCCCGTACGCGCAGCTGGGGTCGAGCCGGGCGAAGACGTTCTCGGCGATCACCGAGCCGGTGGTGCTGTTCGTGGTGTTCACGGTGGCGCTGCTGACCGGCACCGACCTGCCGTACGCGCTGGCGGCTACCGTCAGGTCGAGCGCCGGGGAGGTGGTCCGCCCCGCGCACCTGCTGGCGTCCGCGGCGCTGTTCATGGTGATCCTGCACGAGACCGGCCGGATCCCGGTGGAGACGCACACCGGCACCAATGAGTTCGGGATGATCGAGGAGGCCCGTTCCTTTGAGCACTCGGGCCCGTACCTCGCCCTGCTGAAGTGGGGATCGATGCTCAAGCAGTTCATCTTGTTCACGATCCTGGCGGACGTGTTCCTCGCCCCGTGGGGCCTGGCGTCCACCCAGCGGCTGGGCGCCGTGCTGCTGGCGATCGTGGCGCTGCTGGCGAAGGCGGTCGCGGTCGGGTGCGTGGTCGCGGTGATCGATGACTCGTTCGCCAAGCTGCGCCTGTTCAAGATCACCGAATACGCGTCGGCCGCGTTCCTGCTCGCGGTGCTCGGCGTCTTCACGCTCTACCTCGGGGGTGGCTGATGAACGCGGCTCTGCTTGCCCTAGGGGGGACGCCCCCCCTGCCATCCCCCGGCCAGGCACCGGGCGTCTACCAGGGCGCGGCCGACGTGATCGCGGCGCTGATGCTGCTGCTGGAGTTCGGGATGCTGCGGCAGGCTCTCGTGCGGGACCAGGTCCGGCTGTACGCGGCGCAGTCGGCGATGATCTCGGTCCTCGCCGTCGTCATCGCCGCCGACCGGAACCTGCCCGACCTGTACGCGCTGGCCGCGCTGTCGGCGGCGCTGAAAGTGTTCGCCGTTCCGCTGGTGCTGCGCCGCCTGCTCGGCCCGCCGGCCGTCGAGGAAACCCGCGGGGTGGCGGGCAGCTACACGCTGAGCCCGGCCAGCGCCGTGCTCGCCAGCATTGTCCTGGCGGCGTTCGGGTTCTTCTGCTTCGGCTCGCTGGGCATTCACAGCGCCGAGGTGCCCGCCCTGGCGCTGTCGATCGCGGGCGCGATGGTGTTCGTCGCGTTCGCGCTGATGATCGTGCGCCGGGACGTCGCCTCGCAGGCCATCGGGTTCTTCTCGCTGGAGAACGCGATCTCCCTCGCCTCCCTGGTGCTGGCGGCCGAGTTGCCGCTGCTACTGGAGACCGCGTTCCTGGTC
>DATCGA010000669.1:0-6329 GCA_036509215.1 Trebonia sp. | reverse complement strand
ACGAGCCGGCCACCAAGGAAGACGCGCTCGAGGGCCTCACCGCGGTGATCGGGGTACGGCTGCCCGAGCCGCAGTTCGAGGGCCAGACCAAGGAGGTCCTCGGCACCCCGGCCGCCACCGCGATCGTCCGGCAGGTCGTCTCCAGCCAGCTCGCCAGCTACTTCGACAATCCCCCGCGCGGGGCCAAGCAGCAGGCCCGGGCGGTCCTCGACAAGATCGTGGCCGCCGCCAAGACCCGCATCGCGGCCCGCGAGCACCGCGAGAACCAGCGCCGCAAGTCGGTCCTGGCCAGCTCGACCCTGCCCGCCAAGCTGGTCGACTGCCGGTCGGCCGACGACCGCAGCGAGCTGTTCATCGTCGAGGGCGACTCCGCCCTCGGCACCGCCAAGCTCGCGCGGGACTCGGAGTTCCAGGCGCTGCTGCCGATCCGGGGCAAGATCCTCAACGTGCAGAAGTCGTCCCTGGCCGACATGCTCAAGAACGCCGAGTGCGCCGCCATCATCCAGGTCCTCGGGGCCGGCTCGGGCTCCACCTTCGACCTCGACTCGGCCCGCTACCAGCGGGTCATCCTGATGGCCGACGCGGACGTCGACGGCGCGCACATCAGGACCCTGCTGCTCACCCTGTTCCACCGGTACATGCGCCCGATGCTCGACGCGGGCCGGGTCTTCGCCGCCGTCCCGCCGCTGCACCGGGTGGAGCTGGCCAGCCCGCGCAAGGGCCAGGACAAGTACATCTACACCTACTCCGAGGCCGAGCTGCGCCGCACGCTCATCGGCCTGGAGAGCAAGGGCCAGCGCTTCAAGGAGCCGCCCCAGCGCTACAAGGGCCTCGGCGAGATGGACGCCAAGCAGCTCGCCGACACCACCATGGACCCGCGCCACCGCACCCTGCGCCGGATCCGGATGGAAGACGGGGCCGCCGCGCAGGGCGTGTTCAACCTGCTCATGGGCACCGAGGTGGCGCCCCGCCGTGACTTCATCATCGGCGGCGCGGCCGAGCTCGACCTGTCCCGCATCGACACCTAGCAGATCCCAACAGACACCGTACGAGGACCCCGCATGCCACCACGCCGCAGCGGAACGACCGCGCCGCCCCCGGAAGAGTTCGAAGAGAACATCGTCGACATCGACGTAACCGAGGAGATGCGCGGCTCGTACCTGGAGTACGCCTACAGCGTCATCTACTCGCGCGCCCTGCCCGACGCGCGCGACGGACTCAAGCCGGTCCAGCGCCGGATCCTGTACCTGATGCAGGACATGGGCCTGCGCCCGGACCGTGCGCACGTCAAGTGCGCCCAGGTGGTCGGCGCGGTGATGGGTCGCCTGCACCCGCACGGCGACACCGCGATCTACGACTCGCTGGTCCGGATGGCGCAGCCGTGGGCGATGCGGGTCCCGCTGATCGACGGCCACGGCAACTTCGGCAGCCTCGGCGGCGACGACTCCCCGGCCGCCTACCGGTACACCGAGTGCCGGCTGACCGAGGCCGCGATGGCCATGGTGGCCTCCATCGACGAGGACACCGTCGACTTCGTCCCCAACTACGACGGCAGCGAGCAGCAGCCGGACGTCCTCCCCGCCGGCATCCCGAACCTGCTCGTCAACGGCACGGCCGGGATCGCGGTGGGGATGGCGACGAACATGGCGCCGCACAACCTGACCGAGGTCGTCGCGGCCGCCCGGTACCTGCTCAAGCACCCGGACGCCAGCACCGAGCAGCTGATGAAGTACGTGCCGGGACCCGACCTGCCGACCGGCGGCCACATCGTCGGCCTCGACGGCGTCCGGGAGGCGTACCACACCGGCCGGGGCATCTTCCGCACCCGCGCGACGGTCAAGATCGAGCAGCTCAACGCGCGCAAGACCGGCCTCGTGGTCACCGAGCTGCCCTACTCGATCGGCCCGGAGAAGGTCATCGCCAGGATCAAGGACCTGGTCCAGGCCAAGAAGCTGGTCGGCATCTCCGACCTGAAGGACCTGACCGACCGCAACCGGGGCCTGAACCTGGTCATCGAGGTCCGGGCCGGCTTCAACCCGGAGGCGGTGCTGGCCGAGCTCTACCGGCTGACCCCGATGGAGGAGACGTTCGGGATCAACAACGTCGCCCTCGTCGACGGCCAGCCGCGCACGCTCGGCCTGCGCGAACTGCTGACGATCTACGTCGACCACCGGCTCGACGTCACCCGGCGGCGCAGCGAGTTCCGCCGCCGCAAGCGCCAGGAGCGGCTGCACCTGGTCGACGGCATCCTCGTCGCGCTGCTCAACATCGACGAGGTCATCGCGGTGATCAGGACCAGCGACGACTCGGCCGAGGCGAAGCGCCGCCTGCAGCAGGTCTTCGACCTGTCCGAGATCCAGGCGCAGTACATCCTCGACACCCCGCTGCGCCGCCTGACCCGGTACGACAAGCTCGAGCTGGAGCGCGAGCAGGAGACCCTGCGGGCCGAGATCGCCGAGCTGACCGAGATCCTGGAGAACGACGAGACGCTCCGCGCCCTGGTCGGCGGGGAGATGGCCGACCTCGCGAAGAAGTTCGGCACCCCCCGCCGCACGGTGCTGATGGAGGCGGGCGCGGCGGTCGCCGCCGCCGTCCCGCTCGAGGTCGGCGACGACCCGTGCCAGGTGGTGCTGTCGGCGACCGGCCTGCTGGCCCGCATCCCGCTGCCAAATCCAAATCCGGATATCGAACGGACCGTGGTTCCACGCGGCAAGTCGGCTGCCCCCAGCCCCGGGGACATCGTCGCCGCCGCGGTCACCACCACCGCCCGCGGCAGCATCGGCGCGGTGACCTCGGCCGGCCGGATGATCCGGGTCAGCGTCATCGAGATCCCGCCGGCCCCGTCCGGCGAGGCGGTCTCGCTCGGCGGCGGCCACCCGGTCGACGAGTTCGTGCCCGGCCTCGACGAGGGCGAGACCGTGCTCGCGCTGGCGCCGCTGGACGGCTCCGAGTCGAGCGGGGTGGCCCTCGGCACCGCGTTCGGCGTGGTCAAGCGGGTGCTGCCCGAGTACCCGGCCAACCGCGACGAGTTCGAGCTGATCACCCTCAAGGACGGCGACCGGGTCGTCGGCGCGGCCCACCTGGCCGGCGATGACGCCGAGCTCGTGTTTATCGCGTCGGACGCCCAGCTGCTGCGGTTCCCGGCCTCGGCCGTCCGCCCGCAGGGCCGCCAGGCCGGCGGCATGGCGGGCATCCGGCTGACCGACGGGGCGACCGCGATCTGGTTCGGCGCGCTGGGGCAGGCAGCCGCTCCTGCGGACGCGGCTGTGGTGGTGACGGTGGCGGGCCGGTCGGGCGCGCTGCCCGGCACCGGCGGCGCGTCGGTCAAGCTCACCCCGTTCTCCGAGTACCCGCCCAAGGGCCGCGCGACCGGCGGCGTCCGCTGCCAGCGCTTCCTCAAGGGCGAGGACGGCCTGATCCAGGCCTGGATCGGCCAGCCCCCGGTGCTCGCCGGGACCGAGTCAGGCGTGATGGTGGACCTGTCCGACATGCAGGGCAGGCGCGACGGCTCCGGCATCGCCCTCACCCGCCAGCTCAAGTACCTAGGCCCCGCCTACCGCACCCCTAGCCCCTAGCCCCACCCGGCTGCGCCTACCTAACCCCACCCCGGCTACGCCATCCTCACCCCCCACCCGCCTGTGCCGAAGGCGCTTTTAAGAGTGAGCCAAAAAGCGCACTTGGCTCGCTGGGTGAGGGGGGAGGGGCGGCTACGTGGCCGAGAAGCCGCCGTCGACGAACACGGTCGTGCCGGTGACGTAGTCGCTGGCGGAGGACGCGAGAAAGACCGCGACGCCCGCGAAGTCCGACGGCTCGCCATTGCGGCCAATGTGCGTCCGCGCGGCCAGGGCGGCCGAGCGGACCGGGTCCGATGACACCTCGCGGGTGAGCGGCGTGGCCACGAACCCGGGGCAGACGGAGTTCACGCACACCCCGGACGAGGACCACGCCTCGGACTGGGAGCGGGTCAGCGACGCGAGGCCGCCCTTGGACGCGCCGTACCCGCCGCTGTTGCCGAACGCCCGCTCGGCCTGCTGCGACGTCACGTTGATGATCCGCCCCCAGCCCCGGGCGGCCATCTCCGGGCCGAACCGCTGGCCGAGCACGAACGGAGCGGTCACGTTGACCGCCAGCATCAGGTCCCAGTGCTCCTCCGACAGCGACCCGAGCGGCGGCCTGAGGTTGACGCCGGCGCAGTTGACGAGGATGTCCGGCTCGCCGAAGGCCGCCGCCGCGGCGGAGGCGCCCCGGCGCACCTCGGCCCGGTCGGCCAGGTCCGCGCTCACCCACGCCACCTCGCAGCCCGAGTCGCGCATCGACTTGCAGGTGGCCGAGAGCCGGGTGGGGTCCCGCGCCACGATCACGACCCGGGCGCCGGCGAACGCCAGCGCCGAGGCCATCGCCTCCCCGATCCCGGAACTCCCGCCAGTGACTACCGCCACTCGGCCCTCAAGCGAGAAAAGCTCTTTCAGGAACCCGGTCATGGCGCATTGCTTATCACACGGTCGCCAACCGTCAGGCTGGCAGTCACCCAAATGTGCCGAAACCGTATCTAAAGGATTCGATGTGCGTTTTTCCTGCCGCTGACGTTGATGCGGGTCCGAGTACGACCCAAAGGGCACACGGTCGCAGCCGATGCACCGGAACCCCGACGTCCCCGCTCCGCGCAGAGCGCGCCGAACCAGAACAGCGCCTACAGCATCGGGCGGGCGCCGATCAGGTTCAGCGCGTGGGCGGCCAGGCGGCAGCCGCTCCCCAGCGCCTCCACCGGGGGCTTCTTGTCCAGCCAGGGGGGCAGGAACCCGGCCACGAAGGCATCGCCCGCGCCGGTCCCGTCGATGACCCGCTCCACCGGCGGGGCAGGCACCCGCACCGGGGGACGGCCGTTGGCGAAGAACAGCGCCCCCTCGGCCCCGAGCTTGATGACGACCTGCGGGTACCAGGCGGTGAGGACCCGGGCGGCCGCCTCGGGCTCCTCCCGGCCGGTCAGCACCTTGGCCTGGGCGATGTTCACGAACAGCAGCACCGCGTTGCCGGTCAGCTCGAAGAAGGGCTCGGCTCCGACCCGCTCGAGCGGCGCCGCCGACGCGCCGTCGACCGAGGTCGACATGCCGACGCGGCGGGCGAAGTCGAGCGCGGACAGGGCCGACGCCCGCGATCCCTCCGACAGCAGCGTGTACCCGGAGACGTGCAAGTGCGCGCCCTGGACGAACAGGTCGTGGGGCAGGTCCTCGGGGGCCAGCGCGGCGTTGGCGCCCGGGTCGGACAGCATCGTCCGCTCGCCCTTGTGCGTGACCATGACCACGCAGGTCCCGGTCGGCCGCTCGGGGTCCATCACCAGGCGCGCGTCGACGCCGTAGCCCATCAGCTCCATGTCACGGTTCCGGCCGGCGATATCGGCGCCGCGACGGCCGATGAACGCGACGTCGGCGCCGTCGGCGGCTGCCCACGCGGCCACGTTGGCGCCGGAGCCGCCGCCGTGCGTGGTCACCTTGGCGGGGGTGTCGCTGCCGCGAGCGAGCGGCAGCGTCGCGTGCGCGACGGTATCGGTCATCAAGTCGCCAATGACAACGATGCGGGCCATGTCGTCATCACCTCATCATCAAGCGGCTATCAGGAGGGCAGGGCCCGGAACTCAGTCGCCAGTGCGTCATTGCAGGTAGTCGGCGGCCTGAACCTGATCAGGGGACTCCCTACGGTATCTTCCCCGGCCCGATGCTGGCCACTGCCCCAGGCGGTAGTTATCGCATGGTAACCAGGTTCGCTTTCCATCGGGCAGCCCCGGCCGGCCCGGGGTCCCAGCCTGCGCGACGATTTCGCCTACGATGCGTAGGCATGGTGGACGGACCGGGCACGGCGGGAACGGGATTGCGGATGGCCCGGCAGGCCCGCGGGTTCTCGCAGCAGCAGCTCGCGGGCATGGCCGGCGTCAGCAGGCAGGCGGTCTCGGCCGTGGAATCGGGCCATTCCGACCCGTCACTGCGGGTGGCGCTCGCCCTCGCCCAGGCGCTCGGCACGTCCGTGGAGCAGCTGTTCGGGCCGGGGGAGCCGACCGCGCCGGTGACCGCGGTGAGCGTGGCCCCGCTGGCGGGCCGGGGGAGCGGGGCGGGGCCCGGCGCGGAGCGCCCGGTCGCCGAGCGGGTGATGCTGGTCCCGGTCGGCGACCGCTTCGTCGCCCTTCCGCTGCGCGGCGACGCCGGCGCCGGCCTGGGATTCCTGCCGGCCGGCGGCCTCGCGGTCCGGCGCTCCCGCCCCGCCCCGGCCGGGCCGACGGAGGCGACCGAGATGCCGCGCGGCGCCGACGGCCGCCCAGAGCCCGCCGCCAACGCGTC
>DATCGA010000668.1:0-19187 GCA_036509215.1 Trebonia sp. | reverse complement strand
CCCCGCCTGTCCGGGCCGATCCGCACCGGGCCGACGCCCGCGACCGGGCCGTTTCCCGCCGCGCCGGATCCGTACGGACCGCACCCGTCCGGACCGTATCCGACCGCGCCGTATCCGACCGGGCCGCTGCCGGCGGCGCGCACCGGGCCCCAGCAGGTCGCGACGGCCCGGCCGCTCCGGCCCGGCCGGGGGATCGTCCGGCTGATCCTGCCCGGGCTGGTGCTGTCGGTGATCGGCCTCGGCGCGGTCGCGGTGATCGCGCTGTGGTGGCGCAGCACCCCGCGCCCGACCGACACCGGCGCTCTGCTCACCGCGGCGGGCGACGTGCTCGGCCTGCTCGCCGCCTACGGGTTCGTCATCCTGGTCGCGCTGATGTCCCGGCTGCCGCCGCTGGAGAAGGGCATCGGCTCCGACCGGCTCGCCCGCTGGCACGCGATGGGCGGCCGCTACGTCATCACGCTGGTCTCCGGCCACGTCCCGCTCATCGTCTGGGGCTACGCGGTCTCCGCCCACCTGAAGGTGACCAGCGAGACCGTCGCGCTGCTGACCACCTACCCAGACGTGCTGATGGCCACCGTCGCCTGGTTCCTGCTGCTCGGCGTGGCCGTCTTCTCGGCCCGGGCCGCGCGGCGCCGCCTTCGGTACGAGACCTGGTACTACGCGCACCTGTACACCTACCTGGCGATCGCGCTGGCGTTCAGCCACCAGTTCGCCGACGGCCCCGCGTTCCGCTCGAACCCGTCGGCCCGGATCGCCTGGTCGGCCCTGTACGCGACGGTCGGCGCGCTGATCGTCTGGTACCGGGTCGTCACCCCGCTGCTGCGAACGGCCAGGCACCGCTTTACCGTGCAGTACGTCCGGCCCGAGGCGCCCGGCATCGTGTCGGTCTTCATCACCGGCCGCCATCTGGACCGGCTGCGGGCCGAGCCCGGGCAGTTCTTCCGGTGGCGGTTCCTCACCCGCGAGCTGTGGTGGCAGTCGCACCCCTACTCGCTGTCGGCGATGCCGTCGCCCGATCAGATGCGGATCACGGTCAAGGCCAGCGGCGACCACAGCGGCTCGCTGGCCGGCCTCGCGCCGGGGACCCGGATCTTCGCCGAGGGCCCGTACGGCGCGTTCACGCCGTCGCTGACCGGCCGGCGGGTGCTGTTCATCGCCGGCGGGGTCGGCATCACCCCGATCCGGGCCATGTTCGCCGCGCTGCCGAAGCGGATGTCGGGCGGCATCATCCTCCTCTACCGGGCCAGCCACCCCCGGGATGTGGTCTTCAGCCGTGAGCTGAACGCGATCGCGACCGACCGGCAGGCCGCCCTGCGCTACCTGATCGGCTCCCGCGACGAGCTCGGCTACGACCCCCTCGAGACCGAGAACCTGCAGCGGGCCATCCCCGGCCTGCACCGGTACGAGGCCTACGTGTGCGGGCCGCCCGGCATGACCCAGACCGCGGTGACCGCCCTGCGGGCGGCGGGGATCCCGTCGCGCCGGATCCACCGCGAATCCTTCGACTTCTGACCTGACCTGACCTGACCTGACCGACCGGCCACCATCCTGGGAGATTTCATGCGCCGCGCCATCTTGACCATCGGCGGCACCGCCGCCGGGCTCGCCGCGCTGCTGTCGTTCAAGACCCACACGTCGGTGGCGGACGTGGCCGACCCCGGCGTCGCCCCGAGGGTCTCCGCCGCCGCCTCGCCCACCACCTCCGCCGTCCCGTCAACCAAGCCGAAGGCGATGGCCAGCTCAAAGGCCTCGCCCGCGAAGATGAAGTCGACCGCGAGCGCCGGCTCCGGCGGGTCGATGACGACGCGCACCATCACCGGCGCGGTCGAGACCACCCTGTACGGGCCGATGCAGGTCAAGGTCACCCTCGAAGGCACCAAGATCACCAACGTCGCGGTCGTGCAGGAGACCAACGACGGCCAGGAAAGCCAGCAGATCGACTCGTTCTCCATCCCCAAGCTGACTGCGGAGACCCTCACCGCGCAGAGCGCCCGCATCGACGCGGTGAGCGGCGCCACCGCCACCAGCTCCGGTTACATCGGGTCGCTGCAGAACGCCCTCGACCAGGCCACCGCCTGATACCGCTAGACGCGCCGACCCGGTCCGCGATAGGACTAGAACAGGTTCTAAAAACGACCGCCTGACGGCGATCAGCGCGGCGACCGGGACGGCAATCAAGCGAGGGGTGCGCGCGGTGACGATCGCCCTGACCACCGACCAGCAGGAGCTCGCGACCGCGGTGGCCGGCTTCACCGCCAGGCACGCCGCCATCGCGACGACCCGGGCGGCGTTCGACGAGATCGGCGCCGGCCGGCTCCAGCCGTCCTGGCAGGCGCTTGTCCAGCAGCGGTTGCACGCCATCCACCTGCCAGAATCGGCCGGCGGCGACGGGGCGGTCCTGGTCGAGCTCGCGGTCGTCCTCGAGCAGGCGGCGTTCGGCCTGTTCCCCGGGCCGTTGCTGCCGACCGCGCTGGCCGGCCAGCTGATCGCCGAGCACGCGCCGTCGGTTTTGGCCGATCGGCTGCTGCCAGGCCTGGCGTCCGGCGTGACCGCAGCCAGCGCCGTCACGTCTTCCGGGCTCCGCGCTGACCGCGATGGCGACCGGTGGCGGGTGTCCGGCCGGACGCCGCCGGTGCTCGGCGCCGCATCCGCGCGGATCCTGGTGCTCGGCGCGGCCACCGGCGACGGCGGAACGCTCTGGTTCGTCCTCGAGCCCGGTGATCCGCGGCCGGACGGCGTCGAGATCACCGCCGGCCAGCCGGTCGACCTTACCCGCGACGTCGCCCAGGTCAGCCTGCGCGACGTCACCGTCTCACCCGAGCAGGTACTCGCGGTCGGGGAAGACCGGGTCCGCGACCTCGCCGCCGCGCTGTTCGCGGCCGAGGCGGCCGGCGTCGCCCGCTGGTGCCAGCAGACCGGCCTCGGCTACGCCAAGGTGCGCGAGCAGTTCGGCGTCGCGATCGGGTCGTTCCAGGCGGTCAAGCACAAGTGCGCGCGGCTGTTCGCGCGGACCGAGCTCATCACCGCGGCGGCCTGGGACGCCGCCGTCGCCCACGGCCAGGGCGGCGAGCAGTTCACGCTCGCGGCGGCGGAAGCGGCCGTGCTCGCGGCGCCCGCCGCGGTTGACCTCGCCCTCGAAACCGTGACGCTGCTCGGCGGCATCGGCTACACCTGGGAGCACGACGTCCACCTGTACTGGCGCCGGGCGATGAGCCTGGCCGCGCTGCTGGGACCACGGGGCGGCTGGCAGCGGCGGCTGACCGGGCTGGCGGGATCCATCGAGCGCCGCCACGACGTGCGGCTCGACGACGAGTCGGAGGAACTGCGGCCGTGGGTGGCGCAGACGCTGGCCGAGGCGGCGCCGCTGCCGCCGGACCGGCGGCGGCGGCTGCTGGCCGAGCGCGGGCTGGCGGCGCCGCACTACCCCCGGCCGCACGGCATCGGCGCGGGCCCGGCCGCCCAGGTGGTGATCGCCCAGGAGTTCGCGCGGGCCGGCCTGGCCCAGCCCTCGACCACCGTCGGCGACTGGGCGCTGCCGACGATCCTGGCCCACGGCACCGACGAGCAGCGGGACGCCTTCGTCGGCCCGACCCTGCGCGGCGACGTCATCTGGTGCCAGCTGTTCTCCGAGCCGGGGGCCGGATCCGACCTCGCGTCGCTACGCACCCGGGCGGTCGCGACGGCGGGCGGGTGGACGCTCAACGGCCAAAAGGTCTGGACGTCGCAGGCCCGGCAGGCCCACTGGGCGATCTGCCTGGCCCGCACCGACCCCGAGGCGCCCAAGCACAAGGGCATCAGCTACTTCCTGGTTGACATGGGCAGCCCTGGCGTCGAGGTCCGCCCGCTGCGCGAGGCCAACGGCAGCTACCTGTTCAACGAGGTCTTCCTGACCGACGTGTTCGTCCCCGACGACCGGCTGGTCGGCCGCCCGGGCGACGGCTGGCGGCTGGCCCGCACCACCCTCGGCAATGAGCGGGTCACGATCGGGGGCGGCCTCGGGCGGCGTCAGGAGACGCCGCCGGACTACCTGCCCGCCCCCGATCCCGCCCTCGGCGCCGACTCGGTTCCGGCCGAGGTGCTGGCCGAGTGCGGCACGCTGACGGCCGACGCGCTCGCGTTCGCCGCCCTGCGGCAGCGGCTGCTGCTGCGCCAGCTGGCCGGGGCGCAGGCGGACGCCGCCGCGGCGGGCCTGGAGGGGAGCGTGCTGAAGGTCATCGACGCCTGGAACGCCACCAGCCTGCGCCGGGCGGTGCTCGGCTGGCACGGCGCCGACGCGGCCGCGTTCGGCGGCCCGGCCGGGGACGCCGCCCAGCGGTACCTCTCGCTCCCGCCGACGCTGCTCGGCGGCGGGACGCTGGAGATCCAGCTCAACGTCATCGGCGAGCGGGTCCTCGGTCTGCCCCGGTGAAATCAAGACCTTTATCTCGAACGGACCCTGCATGACTGCGATAGGCCCGGCTTCACCCGAGACCCCGTGGATGTCGTCATCCCGGCCGTGCCACGATGCTGGGATGGCTGATGAGCGTTTTGATCTCGTAGTCCGCAACGGAGCCGTGGTCACCCCGGGCCGCCAGGAGGTCGCCGACCTCGGGGTCAGGGACGGCCGGATCGCCCAGCTCGGCGGCGCGATGACGGGCGAGGAGGAACTCGACGCCGAGGGCCTGCTGGTCCTCCCCGGCGGCATCGACGCGCACGTCCACCTGGTCACCCCGGCGCTGGTGAAGGCGTTCCCTGACGAGCCGATCTGGGTGGACGACTTCTGGTCAGGCTCGCTCGCCGCGATCGCCGGCGGCATCACCACCGTCGCCAACATGACGTTCGCGCTCGACGGCGAGACGATGAGCGACGCGGTCGCGCGGGAGATGGCGGAAGCCGCCCCCGAGGCGGCGGTGGACTGGTTCCTGCACCCGGTGCTGGTCGGCCTCGGGGAGGGCACCGCGGCCGAGATCGCCGCCCTCGCCGCCGACGGGCACGCCAGCGTCAAGGTGTTCCTGTCCAACCCGGACTTCGCGGCCGGGACGCCGGGGCTGGCCGAGGCGATCGCGGCGGCCGGGCGGGCCGGCGCGCTGACGCTGGTGCACTGCGAGGACGCCGGGATGCTGGCGCACGCGGGCCACGCGCTGATCGAGTCCGGACGCGGGGCGGCGCGGAACTTCCCCGAGGCGCGGCCGGTCAGCGCCGAGGTCGAGGCGGTGGGGCAGGCGATCGCCCTGAGCCGGCTGACCGGCGCGCCGATCTACATCGTCCACCTGTCCTCGGCCGCCGCCCTTGACCGCTGCCGCCAGGCCCGCGCGGCCGGGCTGCCGGTCTTCGTCGAGACCAGGCCGCTGTACCTGCACCTGACCCGGGAGCGTTTTGACGAGCCGGACGGCCCGAAGTACGTGGGCGCGCCGCCGCTGCGGGACCAGTCGGACCGGGACGCGCTCTGGCGCGGGCTGGCGGACGGCGACATCGACACCGTCTGCAGCGACCACGCGCCGTGGACGCTGGCGGACAAGCTCGACCCCGACCTCAACGCGGTCACCGCCCGGCAGGGCGTCGCCGACCTGGAGACGCTGATGCCGATGCTGTTCTCCGAGGGCGTCGTCACCGGCCGGATCACGCTGGACCGGTTCGTGGAGCTGACCTCGAGCAACGCCGCCCGCCGGTTCGGCCTCTATCCGCGCAAGGGCGCGATCGCGGTCGGGTCCGACGCCGACCTCGCGCTGTGGGACCCCGATGAGCGCCGGACCATCGACGGAGCGCAGATGCAGTCCCGGGCCGACTACTCGCCCTACGACGGCTGGAACGTCCGGGGCTGGCCCCGGCACGTCATCCGCCGCGGCGAGACCGTGCTGTCCGACGGCGTCTCGCTGGCCCGGCCCGGGCAGGGCCAGTGGCTCCGCCGTAGTCTCGGCTAGCGGCCCAGGGAGCGGCCGCCGTCGACGACGATGCGCTGGCCGGTGATGAAGGCCGCGCCGTCGGACGCGAAGAAGCTCACCGCGTGGGCGATGTCGCCTGGCGTTCCGAGGTGGCCGATCGGCACCGTGACCTGGTAACTCTCAAACACTTGGGGCGGCAGGTCCGCGTGCCGCTCGACCGGGATGAACCCGGGCGCGACCGAGTTGACGGTGATGCCGAGCGGCGCCAGCTCGCGGGCCCAGGCGCGGGCGATGCCCTTCTGGGCGCTCTTGGCGGTGGCGTAGTGCGAGCTGCCAGGCGGCGGCAGGTCCGCGACCTCGGAGTCGACGTTGATGATCCGGCCGTAGTGACCGGCCAGCATCGCCGGGAGCACCGCCCGTCCCAGCAGGACTGGGCTCTTGACGAAGAAATCGAGCATCGCCAGGTGATCCGGCCACGCCACCTCCGCCAGCGGGGCGGTCGGCTGCGGGCCGGTCGCGTTCAGCACCAGCACGCCGACCGGGCCGAGGCGGGCGGCGATCGCGGCGACCAGGCCCTCGACCTCGCCCTCGTCGGTGACGTCGGCGATGAACGCCTCGGCCGTCCCGCCGTCGCCGCGGATGTCGTCAGCGACCCGCAAGGTCTCGTCCTCGTCGATGCCGTTGACGGCGACGGCGAAACCATCGCGGGCCAGCCGGCGCGCAATCGCGCTGCCCAGCCCGCGCGAGCTCCCGGTCACCAGCGCTACACGCGTCCGTGGCTGATCCATGCTCCTATCATGCCGTCCGGATAAGGGTTTCTGCCGTCGCCGGGTCGGTCGTAGAATTCCCGCCCATGGCCTCCCTTGATGTCCCCCAGCTGTCCGGCTCGCTGGTGCGGATCGAGCCGCTGTCGGCCGGCCACGTGCCCGACCTGACCGAGGCGGCGGAGGAGAGCCGCGCCTCCTACGGGTTCACCTGGGTTCCGCGTGCCGCCGACGTGGCCGGCTACGTGCGCGACCAGCAGGAGCGGGTCGGGCTGACGCCCTTCGCCCAGATCAGGCTGGCCGACGGGAAGGCCATCGGCTGCACCGCCTACTGGGACGTGCGAACCTGGGCGGACTCCGACCGGCTGCGCGCGATCGAGATCGGCTTCACCTGGCTGGCCGCGTCCGCCCAGGGAACCGGGATCAACGCCGAGGCGAAGCTGCTGCTGTTCACGTACGCGTTCGAGACGCTGGGCGTGGTCCGGGTCGACCTAAAGACCGACGCGCGCAACGAGCGGTCACGGCGGGCGATCGCCGCGACCGGCGCCCAGTTCGAGGGCGTGCTCCGCAGCTGGTCGCCCTCGTGGGTGCCGGGGGAGGAGGGGAAGCTGCGCGACTCGGCCCTGTTCTCGGTGATCGCCGACGAGTGGCCGGCGGTGAAGTCCTCGCTCGCCGCCCGCGTCGAGCAGGCGTCTGCGCTCAGGGAAGCGTGACCGGCCGGCCGGGCCGGCTCATCGTGCCGGGCGGGCAGAGCCAGGTCATGATCTCCACCGTCAGCCGTCCGGCCCGCACCGCCGGGTCGTCCTCGGCCAGCTGCCTGGACCGCTCGATCGAGCCGGTGCGGTAGAACGCCAGCCCGCGCAGCGACGGGTCGGGCTGCCCGTCGACCGGGCCGTTGGTCACGACCTGGCCGGTCGCGCGCAGGCCCGCGTGAAAGGCGAGATGCTCGCGCTGGATCCGGTCCAGCTCCTCGTCGGGGTAGTCCGGTGCGCTGGCCGGCCGGCGCAGCAGCACCAGCTCGAATGCCTCAAGGTCCACACCTCAATTATGCGAGGGTCAGCTCTCCGGCGCGGCGGTCGGGGGAAGTTGCGCATCGGGGTCGACGCCGGTGGTGACCCACGGCCGGGCCACCCGGGCGATGTCGGCGTCCGAGGCGTCGGCGAACGCGTCCAGCTTGAGGAAGTGCCGGGCGATGGTGAGCCCGAGGATGCTGCTGACGATGAGCGCGGCCCGCAGGTCGGCGTCCTCGCCGTCGAGGGCGCGGCTCAGGTTCACGACCCGCTCGTTCAGGAACGCGCTCATCGACTCGGCCGCCTCAGGCGCGGTGAGCATGGACCGGACGAGCGCCTTGGTCTCCGGGGGCAGGGCCGCGAGCCGGACGTCGAGCACGTCGTGCAGATGGGCCTCCACCTCGCCCGGGCTCGCGCCATCGAGCTGGATGGCGACCGCGAACAGGGCCGCCTTCGATCCGTAGTGCTGCATGACGAGGGACGGGTCGACGTTCGCGCGCTGGGCGATGCGGCGGATGGTGGCGGCTTCGAGGCCGCGCTCGCCGAATTCCGCGCGCGCCGCGTCGAGGATGCGCTGCGCGGTCGCCGCCCGCTTGGCGGCTCGGCTTTCCGGTCTGCCTTCCGGCTCGCTCACGGCTCCACTCTACCGTTGTTGAGCGAATGGTGTACGGTTGGCTCAACAGATGATGAGTGAGATCGGACGTCACCATGAAGATCATCGCGATCGAAGAGCACTGGAACAGCGTCAGCATCCGTGACGCGCTCGACCGGCTGCCGGACGGGGCGCGGGACGAAAGCGTCGCCTTCAACGAGATGGGCGATAACCAGGCCCGGCTCGGGGACATCGGCCCGGGCCGGATCGCGGCGATGGACGCGGCCGGAATCGATGTGTCGATCCTGTCGGTCGTCACCCCCGGCACCCAGCCCCTTCCGGTGGCCGAGGCCGTCGCGCTCGCGCGGGACGCCAACGACGAGGCCGCCAGCGCCGTCGGCGCGCACCCGGACCGCTTCCGCGCGTTCGCGACCCTGCCGACCGGCGACCCGCAGGCTGCGGCGGCGGAACTCGAGCGGTGCGCCACCCAGCTGGGGCACGTCGGCGCCATGGTCTTCGGGCGGACCGGCGACCGCCCGCTGGACGACCCCGCCTACGACGACCTGTTCGCGACGGCTGCCCGCTGGCGCCAGCCGATCTTCATCCACCCGCAGATCCCGTCCGACGAGCTGCGCGATGCCGCCTACCGTGGCCTGGATCCGCTCGTCGACCTCGGTCTGGCCACGTTCGGCTGGGGCTGGCACCTGGAGGCGGGACTGTCGGCGCTGCGGCTGATCCTGCGGGGCACGTTCGACCGCCACCCGGACCTTCAGCTCGTGCTCGGCCACTGGGGCGAGATGCTGCTGTTCTGGATGGACCGGGCCGACAGCCTCTCCGGCGTCGCCAGGCACCTCGAGCGCCGGGTGTCGGATTACATCACCACCAACATCCACATCACCAGCAGCGGGATGCTCCAAGAGCGCCTGCTGCGCCACACCCTCGACTTCACCGCCGCCGACCGGGTGCTGTTCTCCACCGACTACCCGTTCCACCGGCCCGACGCGACGGCGATCGAGCAGTTCTTCGACGCCATCCCCGACCCCGGGGAACGTGTCAAGATCGCCTCCGGCAACGCCGAGGCCCTCTTCCGCCTGGGCTGACGCGGCGGGCGTTACATCGGGCCGCTGAACGTCGCCCGCGAGTCGCCCAGCCAGTCGACCAGCGAACGGGGATCGGCGCCGGTGAGCTCGCGGACCGTCCCGGTCACGGTCTCGCCGCCGCCCTGCCGGATCCACTCGAACCGCTCGACGTCGCCGTCCGCCTGCCACGGACTGCGCCCGCGCTCGAGCAGCAGGTCACGGATCCGGGCCGCGGGGAGGTCGGCGTACTCCACCTGCTGGCCGAAGACGGCGCCGAAGCGGTGGGCGACGGCGGCGTAGCCGAGCGCCTCCGGCCCGGTCAGCACGTACGTGTCGCCGTCGTGGCCGTCGCCGGTGAGAACCCGGGCGGCTGCCGCGGCGACGTCGGTGGTGGCGATGAACCCGGCCCGGCCGTGGCCCGCCGCCGCCCTGATCTCGCCGGTGCGCTGGATCTCCTCGGCCTCGCCGAGGAGGTCGTCCATGTAGGTGGCGGCGGCCAGGTAGGTGACCGGCAGGCCCTTCGCGTCGAGGTGGTACGCGACCTGCCGGTGGGCGAGCATGTACCGCACCTCGCAGCCGGGGTCCTGGAAGCCGTCGGCGCAGATCTTCACGATGTGCGGGCGGTGCCCGGCCGCCGCGACCGCGTCGATGAACACCCGCTCGAGCGCGGCCTGCTCCTCGATCTCGGGGCTGAGCAGGAAGATCCGGTCGAACTCGCGCAGCACCTGCGCGGACGGCGGCTCATCCAGCGTCGCGACGATGTGCCGCCCGGTCCCCGGCAGGTCGGCGGCCTTGGCCGCCACCCGCACCATCGCGGTCGCGTCGGCGCGCGCGTCGGCGAGCGCCTCCATCAGCCGGTACCCCACCCGTCCGGTCGCCCCGGTCACCAGAATCACGTCCGCGCCTCCTCAGGTCACAGGACACGCTACTACGCGCCTACTTGATGTGACCGAGCCGCCTCGCCGTGATGATCGCCGGCAACGGCGCACCGCCGGCCTATCCGCGACTGGGATCGGGCGCGCGATGACCGATCGAGGAGGACTCATCGCGGGGCGACGGGGATCGCTTCGCGCCGGGGCGGCCCTCGCCCTCGCGGGCGTCGCGCTCGCCGCGGCCGGCTGCAGTGGCGCGCTTCCGCTCGGGTCGGCCCCTGCTCCCGCCCCGGCGCCGCGTCACCTGGCATCGGCCATCGTCATGCAGCCAGGGGTGAGCGACCCCGGGGCGCCGGTGAGCAAGTGCCCGGCCGGCTCGGTCGCGCTCACCGGGCCGGGCGCGATTTATGGTGCCCCCGGCGGCACTTCCCCGGTCAGTTCCCCCAGCACTCCGAGCGGTGTCTGCTTCCGGCTACTGGGCAGGCCGGTCACGTTCACGTCGGCCGGGGTCGCCGTGTACGAGCAGCCGGCCGGCAGCCAGCCGGTCCAGCACCCCGCCAGCTGGCAGGTCCTCATCTACCTGCCTGCGGCCGAGGCGGCGGAACTGGGAACGGTCACCACCAAGCTCGCGGGGACCCAGGACCAGCTCGCGATCATCATCGGCGGCCAGACCTGGGACATGCCGATTACGCTGCAACCACTCACAAGCGGGGAGTTCGGCATCAGCGCGGACAGCCAGAAGCAGGCTCTGCAGATTCAACGCCTGCCGCAATAGCCCGACCGACGGCGCGGTCGATCGCCGAGTACCGGGGATGGACTGATAGAAGAGATACGTGACACGAGAGGGCCCGTTCTGGGATGCGATGGAGGGCCGGGCTGCGCCACCGCCTTCGGCTGTTCTGCTCGGCTGGGAGCTGGTGTCGATCGATCCCGACGCCGGAACGATCGAGGTCGCCTTCGCGGCCACTGACCAGTTCCTTAATCCGGCGGGCGTCATCCAGGGCGGGTTCGTGGCCGCGATGCTGGATGACACCATGGGCCCGGCGCTGGTGGCAACGCTCGGCCCCGGCCAGTTCGCCCCGACCACCGACCTGCACGTGCAGTTCCTGCGCCCGGCCCGGCCGGGTCGGCTGATCGGCCGCGGGCGCGTCGTTCGCCGGGGCCGGGACGTGGCCTTCCTGGCGGGCGAGCTGGCCGATGACTCCGGGGAGATCGTGGCCGTCGCGACTGCGACCGCCCAGATCCGCGCTCTGCCGCGATGACAAGGGGTCTCCCCACGGCGGCTCCCACGGGGATACCATCCCATTTCGGGGGATGACCTGAGCGGGGCACCCTGGTTATCGCGAGTTATGCCGCGTCGAGGCGTGGTCTGCTGTTGTACCTGACAGCCGTCGGTCCAGTCGGCGTGCTGGTCATCGGGCTTCTCGTGCTCCTTTCACTGGGAGGCGCAGAAGGAGCAGTGCTTTTCGTCGTGTTCCTTGGGATGGCGCGTTCTACGCGTACTACTTCGGTTCCCGGCAGATTTGCCTCGTGGAACTGACCCCCATGGAAGTTCGCTGGCGGCACGCCCTCGGCGGTGGGGCGGCGCCCCTCGGCGACGTGCGGTCCATCCGCTGCTCACAGGTTTCACGCCGCGGGGGCACAGTTGACGTGGCCACCGTGGAATTCATTAGTCGGGAATCGCTGAAATTTCCGGCGAGAACTCCCGGCCTGACGGAATTCTTGGCCAAGTCCACGACGCGGCCCCGCAGGTGACTCTCGAACCACCCGGACGGTAGGGGCACGGTGCACAGCGCCCGGTTTCCGGGGTGGCTCAGTGCGCACGGTGGACGGCGCTGGTGTCTGGGCTGTGTGCAGAGTTCGGCGAACTGAATAATGCGGGGTCAGGTTCGATCGGGATGGCGGCGATCTTGCCATTGTCAACGGCGTAGAGCCGGTCGCGCCGCCGGGGAACCGGAGCGGCCTGTCGGCACGGCCAACGGGGGCCACGAACGCGATTCCTGCGGCGGTGAGGAACAGCGTGATCCCCAGGCGAGGGCGCGTCATGGCGGCTAGTTATAGCGGATATATCGGAAAATAAGGTAGAACCAGGGCGCCTGAATCAGAGCTGCCGGTAGGACGTGTGTCGGCGGTACAGGTCGGCCACCCGGAATGCGAGGTCAAGAGACTGGCTGCGGTTCAAGCGGGGGTCGCACGTCGTCTCGTAGCGGTCGCCCAGATCGCTCTCGGCGATGTGATGGCCGCCGCCGATGCACTCGGTGACGTCGTCGCCGGTGAACTCGATGTGGATGCCGCCGGGATACGTGCCGAGCGCGCGGTGCACCTCGAAGAATCCGGTGACCTCATCCAGCACGTCGTCGAAGTTCCTGGTCTTCTGACCGCCGGCCGCCTCGACCGTGTTGCCGTGCATCGGGTCGCACACCCAGACCACCGGGGCCCAGCTCGCGGCCACCTTCTCGACCAGCGGGGGGAGCGCCTGGCGGATCCGCCCGGCCCCCATCCGGGTCGTCAGCGTGATCCGGCCGGGCTCCTGGTCCGGGTCGAGCACCTCGAGCAGCTCAAGCACGTCCTGCGCGCTGGCATCCGGGCCGACCTTGACCGCGACCGGATTGCGGATCTGGCGGGCGAACTCGATGTGGGCGCCGCAGGGGTCGCGGGTGCGCTCCCCGATCCACAGCAGGTGACCCGACAGGTCGTAGGCATCACCGCTGCGGGCGTCGGTCCGCGTCAGCGCCCGCTCGTAATCCAGCAGCAGGGCCTCGTGGCTGGAGTAGAACTCAACCGCCTGGAACTCCCGGGGGTCGGCCCCGCAGGCGTGCATGAACGCGATCGCCCGGTCGATCTCGTCCGCCAGCTGCTCGTAGCGCTGCCCGGCCGGGCTGCCGGCCACGAAGTCCTGGTTCCAGGCGTGCACCTGGCGCAGGTCGGCGAAGCCGCCGGCCGCGAGCGACCGGCACAAGTTCAATGTCGACGACGCGCAGTGATACGCCTCGAGCAGCCGGCCAGGATCGGGCGTTCTTGACGCGGTGGTGAACTCGATGCCGTTGACGGCGTCCCCCCGGTAGACGGGAAGCTCCACGCCGTCGCGGACCTCGGTCGCGGCCGACCGCGGCTTGCCGAACTGGCCTGCCATCCGGCCGACCTTCACCACCGGCACGCTGGCGGCGTAGGTCAGCACGACCGCCATCTGCAGGAGCGTCTGGAACTTGCCGCGAACACTGTCGGCGGTGCTGCCGGCGAACGTCTCCGCGCAGTCGCCGCCTTGCAGCAGGAACGCCTCGCCGCGCGCGACTGCGGCCAGCCGCCGCTTGAGCTGGTCGCACTCTGCGGCGAGGACCAGCGGAGGCCGGCCCTCGAGGCCGTCCACCACCGCCTTCAGACGATCACGGTCGGGCCACTGCGGCTGCTGAAGCGCGGGTGAACTCACGTCGCTCAGCCTACGCGCAGCCACCTGATTCAGCCGCGGGTCGGCTCTTCGTCCGCACGCTCGCCGGCCGGTTTCCTGGCTGCCAGCAGGCGCGCCCGGTTCTCGGCCTCCGGTTCCAGGCCGGTGAGCGTGTAGGTGGTTCCGACGCTGGACTGCACCCAGGCATCGGGCAGCGTGGCGGCCAGGGTGTGCTGCGCTCGCCACCCGGTGCAGTGGCCCGGGGCGATCAGCTCGGGCGCGAGCTCGGCCAGCGCGGCGACGGTCGGCGCGATGACCGGCTCGAAGGCGGGGCCGCTGAGATGGAAGCCGCCGATGACGGCGAGCAGGCGGCCGACGCCGGTCAGCCGCATGGCGTGCCGGATGATGTTGACCACGCCGGCGTGGCCGCACCCGGTGATGATGACCAGTCCGCGGCCGCGCACGTTGACCACCAGCGCCTGGTCGTCGATGACGAGGGGGTCGTGGCGCCAGCCGTGACCGTCCCAGGCCTGGTGCGGGGGAGGCATGCCGTGCTCGAACTCGGTCACGCGGTCCACCTCGCCGGTAATCAGGATGCCGCCCGCCAGCAGGGACGGCTGACGTCGATCGATCACCTCGAAACCCTCCCGCCCGAGGGCGCCCCTCGACAGCGTGGGCATCTCCATAGCCCGGCCGCCGGGAAGCTCCAGGCGCCTGCGGGTCCAGACCGCAGGATGAACCGTCAGCGGCAGGCCGGACCGGCCGCGGAGCCGGGCCAGGCCGTCGAAGCCGCCCGTGTGGTCGTAGTGCCCGTGGCTGAGCACGACGCCCTGCAAGCCGCCGACATCGATGCCGAGACGCCCGGCGTTCACCGCCAGCGCGTCCGGCGAGGCGCCGGTGTCGAACAGCAGGGTGCTGCTCGCGTTTCCGCTGCGGACCGTGACCAGGGCGGAGAAGCCATGCTCGGCGCGCAGCCCGGCAATGGTCTCGCCATCGGTGAACTGCGCGGCGGCGACGCGCCCGGCTCCCCTCGGCGCTCTGCTGACGCCGTCGCTGGAGGCGAGCAGGGCATCAAAGGTGTTATCGACCATCGTGGTCACCGCGACCTCGTCAACCTCGGGCAGCGTGACCGGGTCAACGGCCGTTCCCTGGGCGGCGCGAGGCGCGGACCACGCGGCTTCTGCGGCGGAGTGCTCGTGATCGTCGCACATGCGGCCGACAATACTCCCGGGCAGGATTACCGCGCCTCGCCCGCGCCCCGTCAAGGTGGTGACTTAGAGTAGTGGGATGAGTCGCAGGGGGAGTCAGGTCATCGAGCTGCGGCTCAACCAGGCCGAGGAGATGTTCGCCCTGGCTTCGACTGACTTGTTCTCGGAGTACCGCAACTACCTCACCGGGGTCGAGTACTGCATCAGCGTGCTGCGCTCGCAGCGGGTTCCAGGCACGGTTCGGCTACAGCTTGCGCTGCCGGCCGCGCAGCTCGACGACGCGCTGGGCGACCGGCTCCGGACGGCCTTGCGGCGCTACTGCGACCAGCGGATCAGCTACAACGCACGAGAGCGGCGCGCGGTCCGGTGGGGCGGCCTGCGGTCGCTGTGGGTCGGCATTCCGATCGTGGTCCTCGGGTACCTGCTGGTGATATTCGAGGACAGCATCGTCGGCCGCAGCGGCAACATCGTGATCGACACCACCGGGTGGGTGCTGGTGTGGGTGGGCATCTGGTTCCCACTCGACACGATCTTCTTCAGCCCGCTCGATTACGGGCGGGAGATACGCGCGCTCGCGCACCTGCGTGACGCCGAGATCTCGGTGACAACGTGGCAGCCGACCACGGGCTGACGTGCCTCAATGCCGATGAGCAGAGCCCGGCCCGGAAGAATTTCTCCGCGGGCGTGTTTATCCGGGCGCTCCGATGTCTAGAATGTTCGTAGTGGTGCCTACGACGCAGGCACGTCCACGCCATCTTGGCGTGCGTGCTCGCGCGACCACATTCTCCTCCTCGCTTTTCGCTTGAGGGTTACGGCGCCGACAGCTCGCCGACGATGGCTCCCCGTTTACGAGGAGAGGCATCCCCGACATGAAGATCGCCCTGGTCGCCCAGCACAGCACCCCGCTCCCCAGCGCCACCGACGCGACCACCGCAGGCGACGATGCCCGGCTGGTCGAGATGAGCAGGAGCCTGGCCGGCGAAGGCCACGCGGTGACGGTGTACGCGCGCCGCAACGGCCAGCGGCTGCCCGAGCGGGCCGAGCTCGCCCCCGGGGTCTCGGTCGAGTACGTCGGCCCGTCGGACTCCAGCGCCGACGACTCCCACCTGGTCAGGCAGATCGGCGCGTTCAGCCAGCCGCTGCGCGAGCGGTGGAGCAAGGACTGCCCCGACGTGGTGCACGCGCTGCGCTGGACCAGCGGGCTTGCGGCCCTGTCGGCCGCCCGTGACCTCCCGGTGCCGGTGGTGCAGTCGTTCGACCAGCTCGGCGTCACCGAGCGCCGGCACGGGCTGATCCCGGCGGGCGCCGGCACCGAGCGGATCCGGCTCGAGCCCGCGATCGGCCGCACCGTCAGCGCGGTGGTGGCCGGCAGCTACGACGAGGAGTCCGACCTGACCCGGCTCGGCATCCCGCGCCGCTCGATCCGGGTCGTCCCAACCGGGATCGACACCGACGAGTTCACCCCGGAAGGCCCCGCATGCGAGCGCGGCGACCGGCACCGCCTGGTGACCGTCGCCGACCTGACGGCCGAGCAGGAGGCGCTCGACATCCTGCTCCGCGCGATGTCTAAGATTCCGGGAGCGGAGCTCGTCGTCGCCGGCGGCCCGCCTCGCGGTGAGCTCGGCGGCGACCTGTCCTACCGCCGGCTGGCCAAGCTCAGCGACTCGCTCGACCTCGGCAGCCGGGTGTTCTTCGCCGGCCAGGTCGGCCGCAGCTCCCTCCCGCCGCTGCTGCGCTCCGCTGACCTGCTGGTCAACCTTAACCAGCACGAGCCGCTGGCGATCACGTCGATCCAGGCGATGGCGTGCGGCACCCCGGTCGTCGCGTCCGCCGTCGGCGGCCAGGTCGACGCCGTGGTCGACGGCACCACCGGCATCCTGGTCGAGCCCGGCCGCCCGGCCCTGCTCGCCCAGCGGATCCGGGCGCTGCTGGCCCACCCGATGCAGCTCGAGGCGTTCAGCGTCGCCGCGACCGACCGGGCCCGCTCCCGCTACTCCTGGGACCGGATCGCCCACGAAACCCTCGCCGTCTACGACACCGCCCTCGCCGCCTAGCGCTCCAGCACGGTCATCTGGCGTCTGGCCTCCAGTCAGGGAATCAGAGACGATCGGAGTTAGCGGGCACAGTTCGTACATGCCCCAGGCGGAGGGATCACGATGCAACCTGACGGGCAGCCCGCTGTCGGCCCGGCTGCCCGGACGCCGCGCGCCGGGGCGCCGGGGCTCGACTGCGATGTCGTCGTGGTCGGCGGCGGCCCCGCCGGGGCGGCCGCCGCTGCGCGGCTGGCCGCACGAGGGTTCCAGGCCGTGCTGGTCGACCGGGCCAGCTTCCCGCGCGACAAGGTGTGCGGCGACTTCGTCGGGCCGATGGCGCTCGCTGAGCTGGCCGATCTTGGCGTGGCCCAGACCGAGGAGTTCGGCGCGACCAGCGCGATGGCTCATCTGGCTTTGCACGTCGACGCTGACCAGCCTGCCGTGATGAGCATCCCGGTGGTCGACGGGATACCCGGCTACGGCCGGGTCATCCCCCGGCTGCAGCTGGACGCCTGGATCGTGGACGCCGCCCGGCGGGCCGGGGCAACCGTCCTGGAGGGGCGGAAGGCGGAAACGGTGGAGCGGGCACCCGACGCGATCACCGTCCGTGGCGGCAGCGCGGCGGGCCCGTGGCAGCTGCGCGCCCGGCTGCTGCTTGGAGCCGACGGCAGCAACTCGATGGTGGCCAGGACGCTGCGCGGAGGCGCGCCGCCCAGCCAGGACCGGATCATGGCGGTCCGGGCCTACTTCGACGATGTCGAAGGCCCAGCGGGCCAGGGCGACGTCTGGTTTCGCAGCGACACCTTTCCCGGCTACCACTGGCTGTTCCCGGCCGGCGGCGGATTGGCGAACCTCGGCGTCGGCATGCTGGCGTCCACCTACCCAAAGGCCGGCCGCAACCTGCGCGAGATGCTGATGCGGCTGATCGACGAGGACCCATCGGTTCGGCACCGGCTCCGGGGCGCCCGGATGCGGGGAAAGGTCGTCGGGCACCCGCTGACGACCTACAACCCGCGGATGCCGCTGGTCGACGACCGACTGATGCTGCTCGGCGACGCCGCCGGGCTGGTCAATCCGCTGAACGGGGAGGGGATCCAGTACGCGCTGCACAGCGCACGGTGGGCCGCTGACATCGCGGCCGACCGTCTTGGCTCCGACCGGCTGGACGCCGCCTCCCTCGCGGGCTACCAGCAGCGGGTGCATCAGAGCCTGCGCACGGACATGGCGCTGTCCCGGCTCATCGTCCAGCTCATCCGCAACCGCAACCTCAACGACGTCTGGCTGCGCGCCCTAGGGTCGATCGCGTCACAGGCCAAGACCGACCCGGACTACGCTCACCACCTCGGTTGCGTTCTCACCGGCCTCACCGCTGAGGTCAGCACGGTAGGCACCGGCGCGGCCGCCAGGATCTTCGGGCAAGCCCTCGTCTCGCCGCTGGCCAGCGCATCATGGCACCGCCTCATCCGCCGCACGCGGCCCGCGCGGCCTGCAGCGGACGGTTTTGGCGGCACCGCCGGGTATCCCGTTACTCCTGACGAGTTCACGGGCTGGGCTGCAAGCACCGGCCGGGTGCTGGCCGAATTCACCGCTCAGCTCGCCCGCGCCAAGATCGAGGCGGGATCTCGCTACCGAATCAGGCGATCACACTCCTCGGCGGCACTTTGGTAGCTGCCCAGAAGGAAGGCATGGATCGCCGCCAGTTGGTCGCCGGGGAAGGGGGCCATCAATTGACGGCTGCGGGCGTCGATCTCCTCGTAGAACGAAGCGATCCGTTCGAGTCCTGATGGTGGACGATGTCGACCCGATGATGTCTGCGCGGCTGGTCCTGGGCGGGGAAGCACCAGCCAGCCTGGCGGGCGACTCGGTCCTGGTGGCATGCGGCCAGTCAGGCGGCTGGAGGCTTCAGGGCGGCATGTGGACACGCTGAGGTGCCTGCGGTGCTGCCGTCGCGTGCGCTCGTTCTCCTGGCCTGCCGGCTGAGGAACGGGGCGAGAGCCAGCAGCTGGCCGATTCCGAGCAGGAGCACCAGCTGGCGGGCGGTCAGCTCCCCGGCGAGCAGGCCGGCGGCGGCCGCGCCGAGAGCATAGGCCCCGGTCTTGAGGCTGGCGGCGGTGGCCGCGGTCTGGGCGTAGCGGCCGGCCGGGACGGTCCGCTGACGGACGGCGAGGGTCGCGGCCAGGATGGGCCCGTCGGCGGCCCCGGCCAGGACGGCCAGTCCAAGCGCCGAGTCGAAGCCCGGGGCGGCGGCCAGCGCCGTAAGGAACGCCCCGCAGGCGGCCAGAGCTGCGATCAGCACGGTCGAGGCGGTGCGCCAGGCCAGCAGCCGTCCGCTGGCCAGCGACCCGGCGAGGCCCCCGGCGCTGAGGGCGGTCAGCAGCCAAGC
>DATCGA010000667.1:0-14522 GCA_036509215.1 Trebonia sp. | reverse complement strand
TGGTTTGTGCTCCGGGGTGAGCTTCTGGATCTCGAGCAGGTCCAGGCCGAGCGCCTCGATCGCGCCTCCGATCGAGTGCCCGACAAGCACCACGCTCGTGGGCCGCAGGCGCTCTCACAGGGAGCCGATCGCCGCGTCGAGCACCGCTGCCGCGGCGTTGGACGGGAGTTCCCCTTCTGCGGTACCCCGGGCGGGTGATCGCGGCGCACCCGGGGCTCTCCGGCGCGGCGGTCTCGCAGAGGTTGCCGTCGGCTGCCTCGAAGTACGTTGCCTGGCAGCCGCCTCCGTGCAACGCGACGAGCAGGCTCCCGCCGGCGGTTCCGGCGCTTGCCGTCCGCGCCTGCAGGCTCCGCCCGGTTGCCGCGAGCTCGATCATCTCCATGGTGGCGTGAGCCTCGCTACCGTTGTCCGGCAACCGCGAGGTTCACGATGTTCATGTTGCCGGTCGCCCACTGAAGGGTGAACGCGAGTCCGGCGATCTGCCAGCCGCCGGGGGTCCGTTCGAGCTGGTAGTCGTGGCGGCCGCCGACCGTCCAGACGGGGCCGCCGGAGTGGTTGGTGTACACGTGCGTGCCCTGCATGGTGGCCGTGCAGGTTGCCCGGTCGCCGTCGAGAGTGATCACGTGACAGGTGATCAGGTGATGGACCGCGTCGAGGTTCTGCAGCGTCTGGCGCCATCCGTCGACGAACTCGGCGCGGCCGACGGTCACCGGCTCGCCGCCGAGGAGTGAGGTGCGGTCGCTGTAGACCGTGTCGGTGAACAGCTGCCCGAGCGCGCCCCAGTCGCGCCCGTCGAGCACCAGGACGAGGCGTCCGATCAGCTCGAGGATCGCGAGGCGGTCCTCGGTCTCGGTCGGGGAGGTGTGCGACGTGCTGGCGGTCATACTTGCTCCTTTGCTGGCCGGTGTGAACTTGGGTCGTCTGTGCGAAGCGGTGAGATCGTCCTCGAGGCCGCGAACCGCTCGGCACCCAGTCGGGACGCTTCCTCGTCAGCAAGTACGCCTTGAGCATGCCGAACGGCCAGGTGAGCACGCTTCACCTGATCCCGGTTATTCGCGCAACCGGCACATGCACAGACCGCCGCGCTCCCCAGGACCATCGGGTCTTCACCTCGCAGGCAGCCACCAGCAGCCCGCAGGACCGAAACTGTCCGCGCCGATTCGGGAGGAACCCGCCTCGTCGACCTGGCGGGGGGAGTTCGGCCGGATCGACGTCCTGGACAACCTCGGTGATTCGCACCGCCGGAACACCTTTGCGATGGGCTCGTCGTGCCCCGGAGCCGCTGCCCACGGTCGCGGAACTCGAGATGCAGCCACACCAATGCCGGAGGAACTCCCCCGATCCGGTCAACCTCTATACCCGTGTCCAGAAGCGTCGGCCCCTTCCGGGCTTACCGAGCTGAATCGCCGGGATCAGGTGACGACCGTTCACCGATCCGATCGCGAAGCTGTCAAAGATCTGTCAAAAGGAGGAATCCTCTCGTCTCGCCTTCCGGCGGCGTTGTGCGCACTGAAGGGCGAATGGGAGGGATACCTGACAAGGAGCTGGAATCGGCATGACGAGGCGAAAAAATCCTGAGAGCGGGCCGTGGCCGGGTCGCCACGGTAATAGCCGTGCTGGCAGGGCTGCTGGCAGCGGCGGGGGCGACCGGGGCCGCAGCCCAGACCGGGCCTGGGGGAGTTCCCGGGAACGGTCAGTGGTCGATGGCCGGGCAGAACATCGATGACACCCATTCCCAGGCCGATGAGCATGAGATCTCCCCGGCCAACGCGGGCCGGCTGGCACCGCGGTGGACACTGACCGCGGCCGGCGGGATCTCTGCCACCCCGACCGTCGACGACGGTGTGGTTTACGTCCCGGACTACGGCGGCAAGCTGTGGGCGGTCTCGGCTGGCAGCGGGAAGGTGCTGTGGTCGCAAGATATCTCCAGCTATACCGGGATGTCGGGTGACCTGTCGCGGACTAGCCCGGCGGTCTACCGCGACGAGCTGATCCTCGGCGACGGCTGGATTCTCAGTTCCGGCGCAGCCGGCACGTCAGGCGCGCGTGTGTTCGCCGTCAACCGCCGCACCGGCGCACCGGTGTGGTCGACCCAGGTGGACACCGACCCGAACGCGCAGATCACCGGTTCCCCGGTGGTCTACCGCGGCATCGCGTACGTGGGCATCTCCTCCAAGGGGGAGGGGAACGATCAGGACTCGTTCCGCGGGGCGGTCATCGCGCTGGACGCGGCGACCGGCAGGCTGCTGTGGAAGACCTACATGGTGCCGTCGAACAACGGCGGCGGCGACTCGAACAAGCCCGGCTTCTACAGCGGCAACGCGGTGTGGGAATCCAACTTCGCCGTGGACCCCAAGCGGGGGCTGCTGTACATAGACACCGGGAACAACTACAGCGTGCCCGCCGGGGTCTGCACCACGCCGCAGCAGACCGGGTGCACCCCGCCCGCCGCCGACGACTACGTGGACTCGATCCTGGCGCTCAAGCTCAGTAACGGCGCGGTCGCCTGGGCCGACCCCACGGTGAACGGCGACCTGTGGACGCTCCTCCAGCCGATCGGGCCTGACTTCGACTTCGGCGCCGGGCCCAACCTGTTCACCACCGTCAACCCGGTCACCGGCCGGCCCGAGCAGCTGGTGGGCGCCGGCCAGAAGAGCGGCGTCTACTGGGCGGTCGATCCCGCTACCGGCAAGGTCGTCTGGCAGGCCAAGGTCGGCCCGGACGGCAACGGCGGCATCGAGAACGGCACGGCCACCGACGGGAAGCGCATCTACGCGGCGGAGGGTGACACGGCCAGTATCCCCTACACGCTGGGCGGGTCCGGGCCGTACGCCGGTCAGACCGCAACCGGCGGCTCCTGGGCCGCCCTGGACCCGGCCACCGGCAAGATCCTGTGGCAGACCCCCGACCCGCAAGGCACCTTCGACATCGGCTTCGTCAGCGAGGCCAACGGCGTCGTCTACGGCGGATCGGTGGCCACCACGGGCACCAACATGTACGCCCTGGACGCCGCGACCGGGAAGATCTTGTGGAGCTTCGCCAGCGGCGGCTCGGTAACCGGCGGTGCCGCGATCGTCGGCGGCAGCGTCTACTGGGGCTCCGGATACTGCGGCACGGAATGCTTCACAGCCCCGACCAACAACAAGGTGTACGCCTTCGGCCTCGGGTAAGCGGGCCGAGCTGTTCGCGGCCTGGGCAGGGAACCCTGCCCGGGCCGTTCAGCCTTTGCGGTCCCCTGGATCGTCGGCCTGAGGCGCGAGAAGCGGTCATTGACGAGCCGGTCGATCTGCCCGATCCCCTTACCGGCGACCGCGCCGCAAATCACCGGAATCAGGTGATAGCTGCTCACCGTGACCGCCGTTAGCTTCGTGCTCACCAATCCCCATTACAGGGAGTGCCTTTCCCATGACCAGTGCCCCGGTGCGCGATCCGCTCGACGATCATCTCATCACGCCGGAAAACGCGGCGTTCCTGTTCATCGACTACCAGCCCTCCCAGTTGGCCACGATCCGCTCGATGGATCCCGCGCTCCTGCTCAAGAACGCCGTCTCGACCGTCAGGACCATCAAGACCTTCGGGGTCCCGGTCGTGCACTCGACCGTCAACGTCGCCAACGGCCAAGGGCCGACGCTTGCGGATCTCGCCGTCCTGCTGGCAGACGACAAGCCGCTGGACCGGACCACGGTCAACTCCTGGGAGGACATCGAATTCGTTCAGGCCGTCCAAGCCACCGGCCGCCGCAAGCTCGTCATCTGCGCCTTGTGGACCGAAGTGTGCATGGCCTTCACCGCCCTGGACGCGCTGCGCGACGGCTATGAGGTCTACCCGGTCGTTGACGCGATCGCCGGCACCTCGCCCGAGGCCCACCGGGCCGGTCTTGAGCGCGTGGTCCAGGCCGGCGCGCAGCCGATCGGCTGGGTCTCGCTCGCGTGCGAGCTGCAGCGCGACTGGGCCCGCACGGAAACAGTCCCGGCGATCGTCGAGATTGTCCTCACCGACCGCCTGCTGAAGGAGTGACAGCTGGCCGGCGAGTTCCGCCACGGCAGTTACCGCAGCAAGGCGCGACTAAGGAGAACGACATGGCAGACAACGAGCAGATCGTCCGGCAGGCGTACAAGATCGCCGAGGACATGGACATGGCGGCCTGGGCCGCGGCGTTCACCGAGGACGGCACGTTCACCGACGAGTCCGTCGGCGTCACCTGGCGAGGCCCCAGCGAGCTCCCCGAGCAGGTCGAGAACTACCACCGGGCGTTCCCGGACATGCACCGCGAGCTGTACCACGTCTATGTCAGCGAAAACATGGTGGTTGTCCAGCTGGCCTTGCAGGGAACCCACCTCGGCCCGCTGCGGCTTCCGGCCGGGACGCTGCCGCCGACCGGCAAGCGGATGGACGCGCCGTGCTGCGACGTCTTCGAACTGATCGACGGCAAGATCAAGCGATTCGACTGCTACCCCGAAGGGTCGGTCATCCTCACCCAACTCGGCGTGATCGGTAACCTCGGCGCCGCGCTCGTGCCCCAGGCGTAACGAATCACCGGGATCCGGTGGCGACCTCTCACCTGCACGGGGGTGAGTCTCGGAGCGGACCGGATCCCAGGTCCGTCTAACAAGGAGGACACGGCATGTCAACACCCAGCGAAGGCGGCGAGCTCAGCTTCGAGCGGGACATCAAGCCCCTGTTCCGGACGAAGGACCGGGACTCGATGATGCAGGCCTTTGACCTGTTCGACTACGACGACGTCGTCGAGAATGCCGATGCCATCGTCGGCTCCCTGCGCAGCGGGCAGATGCCTTGCGACGGTGCCTGGCCCGCCGGCCAGGTGGACACGCTTCAGCAGTGGATCGACCAGGGCACGCCTGCTTAGGCTGGCCGCCCCGCCCGTCGGCGTGCGGGCGGCCGAGCAGCCCCGGGCGCATCACCGGGATCCGGCGATGACCGCTCACCTCACGGGCGATGAGCCTGGCTTGATCATGACCCGTGCGGGCGGCGGGGAGACATCCCCGCACCCCGCGCGCAATCCGGGAGGTTGTCGTGAAGCTGAACGTGAACGGTGCCGCTGTCGAGGTTGACGACCGTTTCGCCGGCAGCCCGCTGTTGTGGGTGCTGCGGGACGTGCTGGAACTGCACGGGCCGAAATACGGCTGCGGGATCGGGCAATGCGCGGCGTGCACGGTGCTGATCGACGGGCGGAACACCAAGTCGTGCCAGACACCGGCCGGGACCGCTGTCGGCAAGGCGGTCACCACCGTCGAAGGCGCTTCCGGCCCGGTCATCGACGCGATCCGGGACGCGTGGTACCGGGGCAACGTGGTCCAGTGCGGATACTGCCAGCCCGGCCAGACCCTGGCCGCCGCCGCGCTCCTGGCGGAGAACCAGTCGCCCGATGACGCGGCCATCGGCCAGTGGATGAACGGCAACCTGTGCCGGTGCGGCACCTACCCGCGCATCCGGCACGCCATCGCGGAGGCCGCCGAGACCCTGGCCGCGGGCCGCGACCCGGGGCCGCTGACCGCCCTCCCGGAGCTGGACATGACGCCGCTGACGCCGGATGAGCTGGCCGATCCGGTCCACCCGTACGTCCGCATCCACCAGGACGGGACCGTCGTCGCCTACTCGAACCAGATCGAGATGGGGCAGGGTGCGCACACCACGCTGGCGCTGATCGTGGCGGAGGAACTGGACGCGGACTTCGCCTCGGTCCGGGTGGTCAGCGCGGCAAACGGAGTCGGCCCCCAGGGGGATGTGTACGGGACCCCGGCGGGGGGCGGGTTCATCCAGCTGACCGGCGCGTCCACCGGGACCAAGGGTTTCTGGGACCGTTACCGACTGGTTGCCGCCCAGGCGCGGGCGCGGCTGGCCGCGGCCGCGGCCGAGGGCTGGGGCGTGCCGGCCGGCGAAGTGGAGTTCGAGTCGGGCACGGCACGCCACCCGAGCGGGAAGCGGGCGGGCTTCGGCGACCTCGCCGTGCGCGCCGCGCAACTGCCAGTCCCGGACGACGTCCGTCCCAAGGACCCGGGCCGGTACCGGCTCGTCGGGACCGAGGGCAGGCTCCGGGTCGACTCCCCGGGGAAGATCCTCGGGCAGACCCGGTTCACCATCGACGTCACCCTGCCCGGGATGCTGACCGCGGTGGTGCTGCACCCGCCCAAGTTCGGCGCCACGCCCGCCTCGGTCGATGACAGCGCGGCGCTGGCCGAGCCCGGCGTCACCGCGGTGATCCCGATCGAGGAGGGCATCGCGGTAGTCGGTCAGACGTTCGATGACGCGCGTCGGGGTCTGCTCGCGCTACGGGTGGGCTGGGACGACAGCAACGCCGAGCGGCGCAGCTCGGTGGAGCTGCTGGCCGAGCACCGGCGGCTCGTCGAGTCCGGCGAGCAGGCCGTGGTGGCCAGGGAAGACGGTGACGTCGAGGCCGCGCTCGCCAGCGCGGCGCACGTGGTGGACGCGTTCTACGAGCTGCCCTACCTCGCGCACGCCCCGATGGAGCCGAACAACGCCGTGTGCCGGATGGGCGACGACGGCATCCTCGAGGTCTGGGTCGGCACCGAGGGGCCCACCTATGCCCGGATGGCGGCCTCGGCGGCCGCCGGGATCAGCGAGGACCGGATCCGGGTGCACGTCCCGTTCGCCGGCGGGTCGTTCGGGCTGCACAGCACCTCCGGGCATGATCCCAACAGCGAGGCCGTGCAGGTCGCGCGGGCCCTTGACTGGAAGCACCCGGTCAAGCTCCAGTCGCTGCGCGAGGAGGAGCTCAAATCCGGCCGCTACCGGGCGATGGCCGTGCACCGGGTCCGGGCCGGCGTCGACGCCCAGGGCCGCCTGACCGGGTTCCACCAGCAGATCGCCGCCGAGCCGACCTCGCCTAACATGCCGCTCGCGGTCAACTTCCTGTTCAAGGACGGCGTCGACTACATGACGACGAGCGGCGCCGTCGACGGCCCGTACGCGCTGCCCAACTTCAAGCTGGAGACCACCAACGTCCAGACCGGCGTGCCCATCATGGTGTGGCGGTCGGTCGGCAACTCCCACACCGAATTCGCCCGCGAGTCGGCGATCGACGAGCTCGCCGCCGCCGCCGGCCGCGACCCCGTCGACCTGCGCCGCGACCTGCTGGCGGACAACCCGCGCACCCTGCGGGCGCTGGAACTGGCCGCCGACCGGGCCGGCTGGGGAACACCGCTGCCCGAGGGCCGCGCCCGCGGCGTCGCCTGCAGCAGCTTCCTCGAGAGCCACAGCGCCCAAGTCGCCGAGATCTCCGTCGACCGCCGCAACCGGGTCCGCCTCGAGAAGATCACCTTCGCGCTCGACTGCGGCATCAGCGTCAACCCGGACCTGGTCCGCGCGCAGGTCGAAGGCGGCCTCATCTGGGCGCTGGGCGCCGCCGCCTGGGGCGAGGTCGTGCTCGGCGACGGAGGCGAGATCATCACCCAGAACTTCGACGGCTACCCGGTCATGCGGATGAAGTCGGTGCCGAAGATCGACGTGCTGCTGATCGAGTCAGGCGAGCCGCCGACGGGAGTCGGCGAGGTCAGCGTCCCCACCGCCGCGCCCGCCCTGGTCAACGCCATCGCCGCCGCCACCGGAACCCGGATCCGCCAGCTTCCCATCGCCAAGACCATGCGGGTCCTCTGAGAGAGGAGGCCTCCAATGCCTGACGTAATGATCATCCCGAACGAAGGCGGCCCCTCCCTGGCCCGGCACGCTCAACCACTCGCGAGGCAAGGAGACTGGCATGTCTGACCTGGCCGAGACCGCCGACGTGGTCATCGTCGGCGGCGGCTCAGCTGGCGCGGTCCTCGCGGCCCGCCTCAGCCAGGATCCCGCGCGAACGGTCCTGCTGCTCGAGGCCGGCCATGCGTACGCCCCCGACGCGTACCCTCCCGGCCTGCTGGACGCGAACAGGATCGCCGACCCAGCTCACGACTGGGGCTACACCTCACGCGGCACCATCCAGTCGCCACAGCTCCCGGCCCCGCGGGGCAAGGTACTCGGCGGCAGCTCCGCGGTCAACGCCACCGTCGCGCTGCGGGCCCGCCCCGCCGACTTCGCCAAGTGGGGCGCCCACGGCGCCGAGGGCTGGTCCTTCGACGACGCGCTCCCGGTCTTCAAGCTGCTGGAGAACACCCCCACCGGCGACGACGCCTACCACGGGCGGACCGGTCCACTGCCCATCCGGCAGCGCGCGGACGCCGAGCTCACGCCGTCGCTGCGGGGATTCGTCGACGCAGCGGTCGCGCACGGGTTCAAGCGCATACACGACTTCAACGGCGCCGAGCAGAACGGGGCAGACGGCTACCCGGTCGACGTGGTCGACGGAGTCCGGCAGAACGTGGGGCTGGTCTACCTCACCGAACAGGTGCGCCGGCGGCCCAACCTCACCATCCGCGGCGACGTGACCATCGACCGCGTGCTGTTCGACGCAACGACCGCCGCCGGCGTCCTCGCCGCCGACGGCACCGTCTACCGGGCCCGCGAGGTGATCCTCTCCGGCGGCACCTACGGCAGCCCGGCCATCCTGCTGCGCTCCGGCATCGGCCCGGCTGACGAGCTAACCACCCTGGGCATCGACGTCGTCGCCGACCTTCCCGTCGGCCAGCGGCTGCAGGACCAGCCGGCTTACGGCAACGTCTACGCGCTGGCCCCCGGCTACCTGGAGATGACCCCCGCAGTCGGATCCCTGCTGTGGACGGCCTCCACCGAGGCCGTCGGCGACGAACTGGACCTCCACGTCACCGCGACCCACCTGCTGCCCGGGTCCCTCAGCCCCACCGGCGGGGCGCTCGCGCTGCTATCCGCCGTCGTCCAGCCCGAGGCGACGGGAACGCTGAGGCTGGCCAGCCGGGATCCGGGCGTCGCCCCGCTCATCGACCCCAATTACCTCGGCACCAGCCGGGATACACGGCGCCTGCTGGAAGCCGTCAAGCTCGGCCGCGCCATCGCCCGCAACCCGGTCTTCGCGCCGTTCATCGCGGGAGAGCTGACGCCCGGCGACGCGGTGGCTGACGACGACGCCCTGGCCCAGGCCATCGCCGCGAACCCGGCCGTCTACGGCCACCCCACCTCCACGGCGCCGATGGGCGGGCCCCGCGACCCGTGGGCCGTCGTCGATTCCGTCGGCGCGGTCAAGGGCGTCAGCGGGCTGCGGGTCGCCGACGCCTCGATCATCCCCGAAGTCCCCTCCGCTACCACCAACGTCACCGTCATCATGCTGGCCGAGCGCATCTACCAGCGCGTCTACGCCAGCTGAACCCAGGAGACTGCCGTGACCTTCACAGTGGACACCCACCACCACATCCTGCCCGACTTCTTCTTCCAGGCCACCAACGAGACCGGCCACCCGGCGGGCGGGGTCGCGCCGGCGCCCTGGTCGCGGGCAAGCATGCTCTCGTTCCTCGACGAGGCCGGCATCGACGTCGCCGTCACCTCGATCAGCACCCCCGGCGTGCACACGGGCGACGACGCGGCGGCCCGCGCCCTGGCCCGACGGTGCAACGAACTGGCCGCCGAGATGGTCCGCGACCGCCCGGACCGGTTCGGGGGCTTCGCCTGCCTGCCCCTGCCGGACGTCGACGGCGCGCTCGCCGAACTCGCCTACGCCTTCGACGACCTCCGCCTGGACGGCGTCGTGCTGTTCAGCAACGCCCGCGGCATCTACCTCGGGGACTCCCAGTTCACCCCGCTGTTCGAGGAACTGCAACGCCGCGCCGCCGTCGTCTTCGTGCACCCCAACCCGTCGCCCGACCCCAGCGCCCATGCACTCGGGCTGCCCGACAACCTCATCGACTTCACCGCCGACACCACCAGGGCCATCGCCCACCTGCATTACAGCAACACCTTTGCCCGCACACCCGACGTCAGGTACGTCTTCTCCCACGCCGGGGGCACCGTGCCCTTCCTGGCCGGGCGGTTCGCCATCCTCGACGAGATGGACGTCATCCCCGGGGCCGAGGCCCGCGCGACCGCGGCCGAGACGTTCCGCCACCTGTACTGGGATACCGCCGCGTCCTGGGGCGACCCCGTGCTGCGCATGCTGCGCGACGTGACGGGAATCGACCACGTCGTATTCGGCACCGACTACCCCTACCTGCCTCACGACCTGGCCGTGTCCTGCCGCGCGGACATCCAGGCCACCCCCGAACTCACCGAAAACGAGCGAACGGCCATCCTCGGCGCCACGGCGACGAAGCTGATCCCGCGGCTGGCGCGGGATCAGGCTCGAACTCGCGCGTCATGACGCAACCAGGACATCCAGGCTGATCTCGCCGTGTTCGGCATGCCCCATTGGTGGTTACTTGCCGCGGGACCGGGAAACCGCCCGCCGATCCCGCGTGCCAGGATGCTCGTATGGGAAGGTCACCGCACCCGGCACTCGATTCGCCCCCAACAAGCCTGACCTGCCGGTTAGCGGTCCCCTTTCTGCGTCGTTGACCTCCTTCGTCGGCCGAGAACCTGCTGTTCGGGGGAGCGCAAAGCACCGGATGTGTCCAGGTTGTCCCAGATGAGGACGACCGAGCCGTCCAGGGTGCGGTGATGACCAATTCGGCGTAGTCGGCCTCGGACATGCTGCGGCGCTCTCCCTTTTCCCCCGTGGACCCGCAGGCTGTAGAACCCCGTGGACCCGCAGGCTGTAGAAGAAGCGGCCCGGCGCTCCGGGCTTCAGGCAGGCCAGCCCGGCGACGGAGACACGGCCCGATCCCTTGCCTGAGCGCTTGACAGGTCACGGCCCGCCACTGGTCGAGCGCGGCCTCGTCACGCTCAGCGGCACGGTGCGCGGGGACCTGCGGGGTGAACCCATTGCGGTGCAGCAGGTACGACACGCCCCGCAGCGTCTACGAGACACGGAAAGCCGCCTGATCAGCTCCGCGAGCCGGGCCAGCGTCCACCGCTGGTCCTCGTCCCACCCGTAGGCAGCGGAGCGGGCGTCCAGCGCTGCCCGCAGCCTGGGCCAGCTGGCCATCGTCGAGCTTGCAGCCGGTCCCGCCCGGGCCCCTGGAGGCCAGCGCTGCCTCGCCGCCCGAGGCCCAGGCGCGCCGCCACTGGTAAGACGGCTTCGTGCTCACCCGCAGCAGCCCTGCGACCTGCCGCGCGTCCATGCCCTGGTCGTACATCTGCGCGGCCCACAGCTGCATGGCCCCAGCGTAAACGCGACAGCTTGATCTGGCCCGAAACTTCGAGATTGTCAAGCGGGGCTAGGGCATGAGGACGATCTTCCCGCGGGTGTGGCGGCGTTCGAGCTCGGTATAGGCCTCGCGGACCTGCGCCAGCGGGTACACGTTCGCGATCGGTACCTCGAGGTGCCCGTCGGCGATCAGGGCGGCCAACTCTGCCAGTACCGCGGCACCCGGCCCGGCCGCTGTCCCCCCGTCGGTCTTCACCCCGTACTTCGCGGCGGCCGCGAAATCGGCGATGGTGTCGACCCGGTCGGCCGCGACGCCGAGGGCGAGGGCCAGCTCGACGTACCCGCCGCCGTGGGTGTCGATGAAGGCGTCCACGCCGCCGTGCGCGGCGGCCCTGATCCGGTCCGCGACGCCGTCACCGTACGCGACCGGGATCACGTCATGGCTCTTCAGCCACGCGTGGTTGCCCTCGCTGGCCAGGCCGATGACCGTGGCCCCGGTGCGGCGCGCTAGCTGGACGGCGAGCGAGCCGACTCCGCCGGCGGCTCCGGAGATGACGACGGTCTCGCCCTCCTTGGGCTGGACGGCGTTTACCGCCCCCGACGCGGTCACACCGACCACGTACAGGCCGCCGGCCACTTCCCATGACACCTTCTCCGGCTTGCGCGTGAGATCGCCGGCCTCGACCAGCACCAGTTCGGCCTGGGAGGCCCGGTTCTGCGTGAACCCGATCACCTCATCGTCGGGCGAGAGTCCGGCGACCCCGGCGCCGACCTCCTCGATGACCCCGGCGAGGTCGCTGCCCTGCCCGGAAGGGAACGTCGACGGGAACAGCTGCGCCACCGCCCCGGTGCGGATGGCCGCCTCACTGGGGTTGATGCCGGCCGCCTTCACCCGGACGAGGACCTGCCCGTCTCCGGGCACCGGGCGTTGCACCTCGTCGACCCGCAGCACGTCGATCCCGCCGAACTCGTCGTACCTGACTGCCTTGGGCATGCTTTCTCTCCCTTGACTCGCTGAATTAGTAGGCGGCGGCTGCGCCGATGCCAGCTCCCCAGGCAGCCGCCGCAGCTCGCTGACATCGCTATCGGCGGCAAGCCTGACTCCCGCGGATTGCTTCGCGGTTCCTCGCCGCTCGGTGTTCACGGAGGATCTCCCTTCGGCTGGAATTCGCCTGGCAGCCCCTCAGGCGGTCTCGTCCATGTCAATCCGCTCCTGAGAAATTTCTAGCCGGGAGGCGCCACTATCAGACTTGCCGCCAGGCAGGTGAGGAGCCGTCACCGGATCATGGTGATTCGCGCGACTGCAGCACCGCAGAACTGATCTCCCGCGGACCGGCGTGCATGCGCTGGTTGCGGCCAGCCTTTGCCATCGCCCTCGATGGGGCGAGCAAGCCGTCTGGCTACGACGACGGTTTGCGGCGGTTGTGCTGAGCGTCGATCGCTCGGTGGCCGTTCCGGTCCCCGCCCCCGACGTAACCGACCGGTTTGCTCGTCCCCACCTATCTCGACGATCTCGGCCGTCGGCCGCGAGGCGGACGCGCCCTCGCGGGCGAACGTCAGTGCGGTGGCCCGCCTCGTGTCGGTGACACCTCGCGCTCCCGCCGGTGCCGGTGCCGATACAGACTTTCCCGCTAGGCGGCCGGCATATCATCTGTGCTTGCGGACGCCGGCCTACCGATCCGCCCCGGTAATGCCCAGAGGGTGCTGAGCGGCATTACTGCGATCTTGTTTTCCTTGCGGTACGTGAGTTCCCCGAGGTTGAGAACGAATCCGCCTACGAACCTGTCGCCGAGACGGTCGCGCAGCAGGCGGAGCCCGTTCAGGTCGGGTCCTTGATCCTGGTTCCGGCCTTGATCTCGAAGCCGGCGACTCTGCAGTGCCAGGTCTCCAGGACAAGGTCGACCTCGTTGCCGGTCTCGGCGCGGAAGTGCGACGCCGTGATCACCTCATCTGCCCAGCTGACCTGCTTGAAGATCTCTACGACGGCGAACGTCTCGACCAGGTGCCCGAACTCGGTCAGGGCGGCCGGTTCGGCCAGCCCGCCAGCCCTGAGTCGATGACGTGCACCTTCGGGTGACCGGCAAGGCGCTAGTCCAGCGTCACGCCCCAGGCCGGCAGCCGCTGGATCATGAATGCCGCTTCAAGGAGGGTCGCGTACCTGTTCTCGGTGCTGCTTTCCAGCCCTGCAGCCTGTCCGGCCTTCGTGATGTTGAGCAGCTGGCCGGTTTGCGCCGCGAATTGGCGCAGCAGCCTGGGCAGCGCTTTCCGCTGCCGGATGCGCGCGATGTCGAGGGCGCTTCCGAAACAAATTGTCTCGCCCTGTAGTGCGCTGTAATGGATTGTAAAGAACTGAACCGTGGTATCCCGTGGGCAGTTCCAGATGGTGCCCGGGCAGGGCCGACCGTAATCCTGGTCGAAACAGTGCCCTATACGGGGGACATTCCCGTGTGCTTGGTCCATGGCCTGGACGAAAAGAACAGGGAACCGGCGAGGCGCACCAGCGTCCAGCCATCTGGGGCGATCCGTTGCAGCGGGCGGCCCCCAGTGTCTTCGGGTGCCCTTCCCCGAAGACACTGGGGGCGCTTGGAAGACGTGTGTGTCGCTGTGTGCGTCGGCCCACACCCATCGCTAAGGATGACCTGCGGTTTCTCCTGTTGGTAGCCGCAGCGTTCCGGCGTGGGAGGGCGCGCGCGAGATCATCTTCCCCGCCCAAAAGCACTGGTTTTCCGAGTTCGGGCAGATTCGGTTTAGAAGTAGCGGGATATGAGATATCGGGAAAAACCGATTTCGGATGATTCGCGGTTTTCGTTCCTCGGAATGGTTAATTTTCTTTCCGTTTATCTGGATTTGCCGGTCGGAATCCGTGATGCTGGGAAAGAACGGTTATGTCGGGGTGCGGCGGGAGGCCAGGGTGGCGGGAGCCAGGACGCGGCGGGAAGCTCCGGTGGCGTGCGCGGAGCCCGGCTGCGGCGCGCTGGTGCTGTGGGCAGGGCGGGCGGGCCGCCGCCGGGCGGCGGGGCCGGCGCGGAGCGGTTCGCGTTCTACGGGCAGGTGTCGACCGAGGACTGGCAGGACCCGGAGTCGTCACGCGCGCGGCAGCGGGAGCAGGCCGGGGCGTTGGTCCGCGGGCACGGCGCGATCACGGCGGAATTCTCCGATGTCGGGCAGAGCCGGTCGGTGGCGTGGCCGCGTCGCCCGCAGGCCGCGGCGCTGGTCGCCGCCCTGCCGGACCCGGACCGCGGCTGGGACGCCGTCGTGGTGGGTGAGTACGAGCGGGCGTTCTACGGCGCCCAGTACGCCCTGATGGCGCCGCTGTTCGAGCACTACGGGGTGCAGCTGTGGATGCCGGAAGCCGGCGGCCGGGTCGACCACCGCTCGGAGCATGACGAGGAGGCGATGA
>DATCGA010000666.1:0-2481 GCA_036509215.1 Trebonia sp. | reverse complement strand
CAGGCTGCCGCCTAGGGCTGCGAGCCGGTCGCGCATGCCCTGCACGCCCGAGCCGGTCATCGGGCCGGCCAGGTCGAAGCCCGCGCCGTCGTCGGTCACGAGGAACGTGAGCCGCCCGCCTGCCTGCCGCAGCTCCACGGTCGTCAGCGACGCCGCCGCGTACTTCGCGACGTTCTGCAGAGCCTCAAGCACGCAGAAGTACACCGTCGCCTCGGCCTCGCGGGGCAGTCGCCCGACGCCGTCGGCGTCGACGTGCACGGGCGTGGGCGCGCGGTCGGCCTGCGCGCGCAGCGCCGCCGCGAGGCCGCGGTCGGCAAGAAGCGGCGGGTAGATCCCCCGCGCCAGCGCGCGCAGGTCGTCGATGGCGGCGCGCAGGCCGTCGCGCAGCTGCCCGGCGAGCTCCCTGACCTGCTCGGGGTCGTCGGCCGCGGCATCCAGGACGGCCAGTCCCACGCTGAGCGCGACCAGCTGCTGCTGGGCCCCGTCGTGCAGGTTGCGTTCGATCCGCTGCCGCTCGTCGTCCTGGGCGCGCACCAGCCGCCGCCGCGAGGCACGCAGGGTGTCGATGGAGGCACGCAGCTCGGCGGTGAGGCGGGCGTTGCGGAGCGCGAGGCCGGCCTGCGAGGCAAGATCGGTCAGCAGCTTGTCCTCCGCCGCCGAGACCGGGTCGCTGCGCGCCTTCTCCAGCGTGATCGCGCCGAGCATGTCGCCCTGGTGGTAGACGCCCGCAGCCCGGGCGACCTGGCTGACCCGCAGCAGCCGGGGCGTATCGGCAACCACGGGGCCGGCGAGCACGGCGGGCGGCACGGCGGGCGGCGCGGCAGGTTCGGCGCCCTCCGGCCAGACGGCCCGGGACACCAGCCCGTCCCCGACCACGACGAAGACCTCGGCGCGCACCGCGCTGGTCGCGCCGGCGAGCAGCGCGGCCAGCCGGCTGGGCGCGGCGTCGGCGTCGAGCTGGCTGGCCATGTCCTGGGCGAAGCCGGCGAGCACCTGATAGGGGGAGCTGCGCTTGCCGTACACGAGGCGGTTCGCCAGCACGGCCGCCCGCTGGCGCACCGGGTGGAACAGCACCGCCACCACGACCGCGGCCGCGACGGTGAGCACCGGCCCGCCTGCGTAGCCCGCGAGCGTACCGATGCCGACCACGATGCCGGCGTAGACAGCGGTCAGGGCCGCGGACAGCAGGCCGTAGCTGACCGCGCGGGTGATGATGACGTCGATCTGGTACAGCCCGTACTTGAGCACCGCGACCGCGATCGCGATCGGGAAGCCGGCCAGCCCGATCACGGTGGAGGCCGTCTTCGCCACCGCGGTCAGCACCGCCGGCCAGGTCCCTGCGATATGCGACGTCGCGATCACGACCAGCGCACAGGCGATCATGGCGGCCGCCGTGAACGCGATCCACTTGATCTGCTGACGCTGCTCGCGGTCGCCGGACCGGTACCGGGTGATCATGGCCGCCGTCGACGTCGCCTCCACGGCGAGGAACACCGCCCACAGGGCGGTGATCGTGCCGATCACCAGCAACGGCCCGGGCAGCGGCCGCACGCCAAGCGGGTTCTGGACGACCACCGAGACGCCGCCGGGGGCAGGAAGGCCGATGGATCCCGGGTGAATCGCATTCTCGATCAGGGCCAGCGCGATCAGCAGCACGCAAAGGGCGCCGGCCAGCCGCCACCGCCGTGACGGCAGGTGCCCGGTCGGGAAGAGCAGGAACATGAACGCGATCCCGCTCACGAGCAGGACGAACGAGCACTCGGCCAGCAGGCCGGCCAGGGGGGCACCCGGAAGGATGCCGGGGTTCTTGGTGCCGATCACCGCGCAGGCGGAGGCGAGCGAGACGACGGCGGTGGCCAAGCCCCCGCTGAGCAGGAACCAGCCGACGACGTTGCCCGCGCGGCGGACGATCAGCGCTCCGAGGGTCGCGTACAGGATCGCTGCCGGCACCGCACCCGCGCAGGAGATGGCGTCACTGGTCGCCAGGTACCGCCAGGCGAGCACATTCCCCGCGATCCCGGCCAAGGCGACCGCGACGACCAGCACCCACGCGAGCCCGGCGGCCGTCCGCTGCCGGCCGATCTCGGTCATGATGCGCGGCGCCTGGTCCACACGTATAGGTAGGCCGGAATGGCCAGGATGAGCAGGCCATCGGTGGCGTGCAGCGCGCCGAAGATCACGTGGTCGTCGGCCAGGCCGGCCAGCAGGCTCTGCAGGAACGACGTCATCAGCACGAGCAGAACGGCGCCGACGACGGCGCGCGTGCCCGGCCGGGCGATCAGCGTGAGGATCAGGATGAGGATCGCGGCTCCCGCCATCGCGAACCCGAGCATCCGGTGCGGGTCCATCGCCGGGTCGCCCGCGCCGTGAAGGAGCTTGAAGGTCCCGAGCCCGGCCAGGAAGATCTGGACGACCCCGGCGGCCAGGAACACCGCCAGCGCCCAGCGGTAGACAGCCAGCGCGCGGCCTCCCGGCGTGGCC
>DATCGA010000665.1:0-8820 GCA_036509215.1 Trebonia sp. | reverse complement strand
CCGGGGTGGAGGGCCGAAGGAAGGGGGTGGAAGGGTGGGGGCGGTAAGGGAACGAGGAAGTCAGGGCACGCGGCTCAATGGCGGCTCAGCCGCACGCGCGGGTCGATGACCGTGTAGAGGACGTCGACGATGAAGTTCATGACGACCATGAAGACGGCGGCGACGAGCACGGTCCCGGTGATCATGGGGATGTCGAGCTGGCCGATGGCGTTGTAGGCGAGCAGGCCGATGCCGGGCAGCCCGAAGACCGACTCGATGATCAGCACGCCGCCGAGGAAGTAGCCCAGGTCCATCCCGAGCATGGTGATCACCGGCGTCAGCACGTGGCGGAGCGCGTGCCTGAGCAGGATCGTCCGCTCGGGCATGCCCTTCAGCCGGGCGAACTCGACGTAGGGCGAGCGGAGCACGGTGAGCATCGTGGTGCGGACCATGCGCGAGTAGAAGGCCGCGCCGCCGATGCCGAGGGTGAAGCTGGGCAGGATCAGATACCAGATCAGCGGCGAGCCGGTGCCGCTCAGCGGGAACAGCGACAGCTTGTACCCGAGGAAGTAGAGCAGCATCAGGCCGAGCCAGAACGGCGGCGCCGACAGGCCGACCAGCGCGCCGAGGGTGGCGAACCGGTCGATGATCGAGCGCGGCCGGTAGGCGGCGGCGATGCCGACCGGGATGCCGATGATGGTCTCCACCAGCACGCCGCCGAGCGCGAGCCAGATCGTGTAGGGCAGCGCCCGCCAGATCTCGCCGCCGACCGACTGGTCCTCGAGCGCGAACGAGGTGCCGAGGTTCCCGTGCGCCAGCCGGCCGAGGTAGGACACGTACTGCGACCAGACCGACCGGTCGAGACCGAGTTGCTTGGCGATCGAGGCGACCGCCTGCGGGCTGGCGTTCGCCCCCGCCACCAGGCGGGCCGGGTCGCCCGGGACGACGTAGGAGAGCAGGAACGCGAGCGACACCACGCCGAAGATCACGATGATCATCTGGCCCAGGCGGCGTAGGAACCAACCGGTCATCGTCGCGCCCCCGTGGTCTCTGGGTCGAGCAGGTCGGTGAGCCAGTCGCCCGCCAGGTTGAAGGCGAGGACGGTCACGATCAGGGCCACACCCGGCGCGATGAGCAGCCACGGGGCGCTCTGGAAGTACTGCTGGCCCTGGGAGATCATCTGTCCCCAGGACGCCTGCGGCAGCGGCACGCCGATGCCGAGGTAGGACAGCGACGCCTCGATGAGAATCGAGGTCGCGACGCCGAGGGTCGAGTAGACGATGATCGCCGGGACCAGGTGCGGGAGAATGTGCCGTCGCAGGATGGCGGAGTGCCCGATGCCGAGCGTGCGGGCGGCGATGACGAACTCGCGCTCCTTCAGCGACAGCACCAGGCCGCGCACGATCCGGGCCAGGTAGGTCCAGTACCCGAACGCGATCACGAGCATCACGTTGCGGGTGGACGGTCCGGTGATCGCGATCAGCGCGATGCAGAAGAGCAGGATCGGGAACGAGAGCACCACGTCGGTGATCCGCATCAGCACCGAGTCGACGATCCCGCCCGCGTAGCCGGCGATCCCGCCCACGAGCACCCCGATGATCGACGCGAGGCTGGTCGCGACGACGCCGACCAGCAGCGACACCTGGGCGCCGTAGATCAGCCGGGACAGCACGTCGCGGCCGTTGGGGTCGGTGCCGAGCAGGAACTGCGAGCCGGGCGCTATCGGGGCGCCGTCGGCCGACAGCCCGTTGGGGTAGGCCTGGAGCGGGTTATGCGGGGCCAGCAGCGGCGCGAACACCGCGACCAGGGCCAGCACGACCACCGCGAGCACCGAGATCAGCGCCACCGGGTCCCGGCGCAGGCTGGTCAGCGCGCGACGGCCGAGGCCGGGCTCCTCGTACGCCGCCGCGAGCTCGGCCGCCGCGGCCGGCTCCTCGGCCGCGGCCGGCAGCTGGCCGCTGAGGAACGATCCTTCTGGCGGTGCGGTCACGGGGTCACCTCCGGTGCGTCCGGCACGACATGACAGGCAGCGAGCTGGCCGGTCGCCTTGCGCACGAGCGGCGGCGCGACCGTCCGGCAGAGGTCGACCGCGAGCGGGCAGCGCGGGTGGAACGCGCAGCCCGGCGGCGGGCTGGCCGGGTTCGGCGGCTCGCCCGGCAGCGGCGCCGGGCGCGGCCCGCCGAGGTTGGCGATGTCGGGCACGGCCGCCATCAGGGCCTGGGTATAGGGGTGCGCGGGCTGGCTGAAGACCTGCTCGGCGGCGCCGTACTCGACCAGCCGGCCGACGTACATGATCGCGATCCGGTCGGCCATGAACCGCAGCGTGGACAGGTCGTGTGAGATGAACAGGTAGCTCACCCCGGCGTCGGCCTGGATGTCCTTGAGCAGGTTGAGCACCTGGGCGCGGATGGAGACGTCGAGCGCCGCCACCGCCTCGTCGCAGATGATGACCTCCGGGCTGACGGCCAGCGCGCGGGCGATCGACACCCGCTGCCGCTGGCCGCCCGACAGCTGGCCCGGGTACCGGCCGGCGAGCGCCACCGGCAGGTTGACCCGAGCCAGCAGCTCTTCGACCTCGGACTTGCGCCGGGCCCGGGGCACGCCGCGGACGGACAGGCCCTCCCCGATCGCGTCCTTGATCGTCATCTTGGGGTCGAGGGAGTCGTAGGGGTCCTGGTAGACCATCTGCATCCGCCGCCGGTAGGCCCGCAGGTCCTGCCCGCTCAGCCGGGCGGTCTCGGCCCCGGCCAGCAGGACCGATCCGTCGGTGGGGCGGTTGATGCGGACCAGGGTGCGAGCCACCGTGGACTTGCCGGAGCCGGACTCGCCCGCCAGGCCGAGGGTCTCCCCCGCGGCGATGGCGAAGGAGACGCCGTCGACCGCCTTGACCAGCTGGCTGCCGAGCAGGCCGCGGTGCACCTTGAAGTGCACCCGCAGGTCGCGGACGTCGACCACCGGCGGCGCGGCCGCCGTCTGCTCGGTGGCGATGCTTTGAACGTGAGCGGGATCGGTCATCAGGCGGCCTGATTCCAGTTTTCATCGCCGAGAGCGTGGCAGGCGGCCTGATGAGAGTCGCCCGGGCCCGTTCGGAGATCAGAGATTTTTAGCAGGGCCGGATCGGTCTGCCGGCAGACCTCGCGCGCCATCGGGCAGCGGGGCGCGAACGCGCAGCCTGCCGCCTGGGCGCCGCCGTGCGGGGGGCTGCCGGGGATCGACGCCAGCCGGTCGGGGAGCTCGCCGCGCAGCGACGGGATGGAGGCGATGAGCGCCCGCGTGTAGGGGTGCGCGGGGTCGCTGATAACCGCCGCGGTCGGGCCTGACTCGACGATCCGGCCCGCGTACATGACCAGCAGCCGGTCGCAGAAGTTGCCCACCACGCCGAGGTCGTGGCTGATCAGCAGCACGGCGCTGCCGTGCTCGGCCGTCATCCGCTCGAGCAGCGTCAGCACCTGGGCCTGGACGGTCACGTCGAGCGCGGTGGTCGGCTCGTCGGCGATCAGCAGCCGGGGCTCGCAGCTGATCGCGATCGCGAGCGCGACCCGCTGGCGCATGCCGCCGGACAGCACCGCCGGGTAGCGCGTCATCGTCCGCCGCGGATCGGGGATGCCGACCGACCGCAGCAGCTCCTCGGCCTTGGCGGTCGCCTCCGCGCGGCGCAGCCCGCGATGGTAGCGCAGCATCTCGGTGATCTGGGTGCCGATCTTGACCAGCGGGTTGAGGCTGGACAGCGGGTCCTGGGTGATCATCGCGATCTTGGTGCCGCGCCACTTGGTCGGGGCCGACTTCGCGCCGAGCTCGGCCCCGTCGAAGCAGACGGTGCCGTCGGTGACCCGGCCGGGCTGCGGGATCAGCCGCATGATCGCCCGGGCGGTCAGCGACTTGCCCGAGCCCGACTCGCCGACCAGGCCGACCCGCTCGCCCGCCCCGATCGCGAGCGACACGTCCCGGACCACCTCACCGGTGCCTTCCCGAGCGGGGAAGGCAACGGTGAGGTGTTCCACGGTGATGACGTCAGCCACCAAGTCCACCGCTGTTTGAGCTGCTCGAGGTGCTCTTGGTCAGCCAGTAGTTGTCCATCTCCCAGTCCCAGATCGGGTTCGGGAAGAAGCCGCCGACGCTGGCGCCGCTGACCTCGGTGGTGGTGCCGAAGTAGAGCGGGATGACCGGGTTGTCGGCCAGCATCGCCTGGTCCGCCTGCGCGTAGTCGGCGGCGGCGTTGGCCGGGTCGGCGAGGCCAGCATTGACGTCCGCGTCCACCTTCTTGTTGCAGTAGAAGGCGTAGTTCTGGCCGCCCGGGATGTCCGCCCCGCACGACACCAGCGCGTTGAAGAAGTCGCTGGCGTCCGGGTAGTCGGCCACCCAGAAGGTGAGCGTCATCGGCGCCTTGCCCGGCGTGCCCGCCAGGGTGAAGAACGTGCTCTCCTGGATCGGCCGCACGTTGACGGTGATGCCGATCGCGGCCAGCTGCTGCTGGATGGCGGGGTCGAGGTTGGTCCACGGCTGGGTGTTCCAGCTGTAGAGCGTGGTGCTGAAGCCGTTCGGGAAGCCCGCCTGCTTCAGCAGCTGCTTGGCCTTGGCGATGTTGAGCGGGTTGACCAGGTTCTGGCTGGTGTAGCCCTTGACGCCGGGCGGGATGAAGCCGGTGGCGGGGCTGCCCTGGCCGTTCACCAGCTTGAGCAGGAAGCTCCGGTTGATCGCGTAGGAGACGGCCTCCCGCACCAGCGGGTTGTTGAACGGCTTGACCTGGGTGTTGAGGGTCAGGAAGTAGGTGTCGAGCGACTGGCGCTGGCGGATCTGGCTGGTCAGCGACTTGTTGCCCATCACCGTGAGGTAGTCGGAGTTGGGCAGCGGGTCGCCCATCAGGTCGATCTGGCCCTTCTCCAGCTCAAGCAGCTGCACCTCGGGCGAGACGCCGAGCTTCTCGTTGACGCCGCTGACGTACGGGAGCGACTTGTTCCAGTAGTTCGGGTTGGCCTTGAGGATGATCGACTGGCCGGGGGTGTAGCTCACCATCTCGAACGGGCCGGAGCCGAGCGGGTGCAGGGCCTGCTGGGCGCCGGAGCCGGCCGGGATCACCGACGCGTGCGGCATCGCCAGCACGTACTTGAAGGCGGCGTCGGGCTGGGTCAGCGTGATCTGCAGCTCGTACGGGTTGATCGCTTTAATGCCGGACACGCTGCCGGTCGGGTTCTTGGCAAAGGCCGCGCAACCGCTGACCACGTCCCAGAAGCTGACGACCGGGGACTTGGTCGCGGGGTTGCAGATCCTGGAGAAGGTGTAGACGAAGTCCGCCGCGGTGACCGGCTTGCCGTTGTCGAACGTCATGCCCTTGCGGATGGCGATCGTGTAGACCTTGCCGCCGCCGGAGACGACCGGCATGCTCGCGGCCGCCTCGGCCTCCAGGTCGGTGGTGGCGCCCTTGTAGTCGTAGAGCCGGTCGAACAGCATCTGCATGTTGTCCCAGCAGGTGGCGTCGTAGCAGACCTGCGGGTCAAAGGTGTCCGGGTCGGACTGGAAGGCGACCTGCATGGTGCCGCCCTTGACGGGGGTGCCGGCCGCGCTGGTGCTGGCGCTGGCTGAGCCGCCGGTAGATCCGCTGCTCTGGGCGGTGGACGCACCTGACGAGCACGCGGCAACCGCCAGCGCGAGGCCGGCCAGCGGCACCGCCCAGCGGAGTCTTCTCGGGATGGAACGCACTGCTCTCCTCTGCTCGACTGCCGATTGTCGACTATCGACCCTTGGGGTTGGAGGTGAGCCTACAGTCCGGTTCACATCTGCGTCGATAGCCTTTTATTCACGAATTGTTAAATCTTGACGGGCTAAATGACGATGCGTCGCTGCAGCTCTTCCAGTACGCGGGCGGCGGGCAGCGAGTACTCGGCAGCGGTGTGGACCGGGGCTTGTTCCCCTCGCAGCACGGCGTGGATGTGCCGGATGGCGGCGGTGAAGGATCGCGTATCCGCGGTGGGACGCTCGGTGACGGGGTCCGCGTTCGGCCTGCGGATGGTCAGGGTGTCGGCCGGGCTCGGGTGGAACGGGTTGGTCAGCTGGATCCGGCCTTCGCTGCCGAGCACGCTGGTGAAGGTGTCCAGGCTGCGCTTGAAGCCGCAGGTGAGCAAGAGCCTTCGGGTTCCCTGGCGGCCGCCGAAGGTGACGATGCCGGCCGCGTCGGTGTCGACCCCATTCTCGGTTCGCGCTACGCAGGCCAGTGCCTCTCCCCCGGCGGTGCCATCGGCGCCGGGCCCGTCGCCTGCGGCGAAGAGCTCGAACGCGAGGCGGATGGGGTAGCAGCCGACGTCGGCCAGCGCGCCGCCGCCGAGCGCGGCGTCCATGCGGATGTTGGCCGGGTTAGAGAGCGGGAAGTGGAAAGCGCTGTAGAGCTCGGCCGGCTCGCCGATCGCGCCGTCCTCGAGCAGCCTTGTCAGGCGCTGGTGCTGGGCCTGGAACGGGAAGACGAACGCCTCCCACAACGGCCGGGCGGCGGTGGCGGCGACCTCGAGCACCTCCTTGGTGCTGGCGGCGCCGACGCTGAGCGGCTTCTCACACAGCACCGCCTTGCCCGCCCTGAGCGCCCTGATCGTCGGTTCGGCGTGCAGCGCGTTGGGGAGGGCGACGTAGACGGCGTCGATGTGCGGGGACTCGACGATGTTGGCGTAGCCCTCGATGCCCTGGTCGACGCCGTGGGCGGTCGCGTAGGCCTCGGCCTTGGCCCGGTCGCGGCTGGCGACCAGGGCGGCCCGGCCGCCGCCGGCCTCGCGCAGGCCGGGCAGGAACTGCGCCCGGGCGATGTTGGCGGTGCCGACGATGCCCCAGCGAATCAGGTCCGGTGACTGTGGCACGCGCGTTGCCTCCCGTGGTTGCCTTGCTTGGACTTGTTTCCTTCGTCTTACAGTCGATTGTCGACTATAGACCTTAACTGCGGGTCGGGGAAGGTCATATGCGTCTTTTTGGGCGTGTGCCTGCCCCGTTAGGCGGGTTCCCGGCCGCGGGAAGGCGGGCCATCCGTGCTTGGGCTGGGCGGCGACCCGCTTCTTGCTGTTATCTTCTTGCGCCGGGGTCCGGGCCATCATTGGGGGTACTAACCGTTGCTATTTGACGGTTAGTACCCCCAATCTCCGGACGAGCCCGAGGCCGCACGCGCTTCTTGCTGTTATCTTATGGACTGGCTGCGCTTGGATTGAAACGCCGCTCAATAGCAGCCGGGCCTCGCTCAGGTCATTGACTGACCCGGAGCGCCGCGGCGCGGCCATCGCTCGATGACCTTCGCGTGCACGAGCGTTCCGGCGAGCTCGACGCGGAGCCGGGGCTGGGCGCCGGCCCGGGCGGGGATGAGCTTGCACTTGGAGTAGGTGAGGGTGAGTCCGTCGGCGTCGATCTCGATGCCCGGTGCGCTGACGATGAGCAGCTTGCCGTGCACCATGTCGAGGTCGATTCGCAGCGTCCCCGAGGAGATGACCGCCTCGGCGAAGTCGAGCGTGACCTGGCACTCCCGGGTCTGGAGATCGATGCGCTTGGGCACCACCCAGCGCCCGGTCCGCACGTACCGGCTGCCGTGCTGCTTGACCGCGAGCACGTCTTTCGCCGGAGCACCGGCCGACCGATAGGCCGACAGGTCGGCGGTCAACGCGGCCAGTTCGCCGACCGTCCGGGCTGAGAGCGCGGTCCCCAGCCGGTCATCAAGCTCCTCGGCGGTGAGGCGGCCGTCACCGCCTGCGATCCGCAGCGTCTCCACGACCCGGTCGCGATCAGCGTGTGACGCCCGCAGTTCAGGCAGGTCACTCGTCATGGCATTCACGCTAGCGCAGTGAACGGTCACCGACGACCCTCCGGTCAGTCGGTGCCGTCACCGGCCGCGGCCTAACGTGCGGCGATCAATGCCTTCAGCACGGCGCGGGTCCGATCCCGGTCCTCGCCGCGGGCGAACTCGGCGGCGACGAAGTCGGTCACGCCGGCGTCGGCGAGCGCCAGGATCTGCGCCGCGACCGCGTCCTCGTCGCCGACGACGGCCACGTCGGCCGGGTCGGCCGCGCCTTCCCGGTCGAGCATCGCGCGGTAGGACGGCAGCTGCCCGTAGATGGAGAACTGCTTGGCCGCGCCCGCCCTGGCCGCGTCCGGGTCGCTGGTCACGCAGACCGGCAGGGCGCACACGATGCGCGGGCTCGGCCGGCCGGCCGCGCTGGCCGCCTCCGAGATCGCCGGGACCACGTAGTCGCGGACGGTGGCGGGGCCGGTCATCCAGAGCACGGTGCCGTCGGTCTGCTCGCCCGCGAGCTTCAGCATCCGCGGCGCCAGCGCGGCCAGCAGCACCGGCACCCGCCCCGCCCGGGGCGTGGACAGGCCGATGTTCGCGCTCAGCGTGTCGCCCTTGACGCTGACCGGGGTGCCCTCGAGCAGCGGCAACAGGACCGACAGGTACTCGCGCATGTGCCGGGCGGGCTTGTCGAAGCTGTGCCCGTACATGTCCTCGATGACGATCTTGTGCGAAAGCCCGATGCCGAGAGCCAGCCGGTCCGGGCCGACCGCCAGCGCGGTGGTCAGCGCCTGCTGCGCCAGCACGGCCGGATGCCGCGGGTAGCTGGGGACGACGGCGGTGCCGAGCTCGATGCCGGGCACCTGGCTGCCGGCCACCGCCAGCGCGGTCAGCGCGTCAAGCCCGAAGATGTTCGACATCCAGAACGACGCGAACCCGTCGTCGGCGGTCCGGCGAAGCTGATCGGTCAGCTTGCCCAGTGCCTGGTCCCCGGCCGTGTCCGCCGCCAAGATGCCGATCCGCATGCGCTCTCACCGTCCGCCCGCCGTCGGCCCCGAGGCCGTCGGCTCGAGATGATCTTCCCGGTCGCG
>DATCGA010000664.1:0-8082 GCA_036509215.1 Trebonia sp. | reverse complement strand
GATCCGGGTCGGCGAGTTCGGCCGCCTCCGGGTCTGCGCGGCCGACGACTGCGAGGACGTGCTGGTCGACCTGTCCAAGAACCGGTCCCGCCGATTCTGCAGCCTGACCTGCGCCAACCGCGTCAACGTGGCCGCCTACCGCTCCCGCCGCACCGCAGGCTGAGACTCGCGGCGCGGCCGGCTAGTCGCGGCTAGTCGACGGCAGCCGAAACCGGCGCCGCCTCCTGCCGCCGGATCGCGGCCCGGCCGCAGATGAACCACCCGACGAACGCGACCGCCAGCGCGACGATCACCCCGAGGTTGGCGAACTCCCAGGTGCCCGACTTCCCGCCCAGACCGAACGGCCCGAGCAGATACCCCTGCCAGGACAGCCACGACGCGGTGGTGTTGACGACGAGCCCGAACCCGATAACGCTCCCGGCCACCATCAGGCCGACCGGCACCCACCGCACCACGCCGTACCGCCCGGACGAGGTGAACAGCTCCGCGTCCGCGTACGGCCGCCGCCGCAGCGCGATGTCGGCCAGCATCACCCCGCACCAGGCCGAGATCGGCACGCCCAGCGTGATCAGGAAGCCCTCGAACGGCCCGATGAAGTTCGACGAGAAGAACACCACGTAGATCGTCCCGACGATCATCAGCACGCCGTCGATCAGCGCCGCCGACCAGCGCGGCACCCGCAGCCCGGCCGCCAGCAGGGTCAGGCCGGACGAGTAGATGTCGAGGACCGCGCCGCCGACCAGGCCGAGCACCGCGACGATGACGAACGGCACCAGGTACCAGGTCGGCAGGATGGTGGCCAGCGCGCCGATCGGGTCGGTGTTGATCGCGGTCGACAGCGAGGTGGACGAGCCAGCCAGCAGCAGCCCGAACCCGAGCAGGAAGATCGGCGCGATCGAGGAGCCGAACGTCGTCCACCACACCACGCCCGCGCCCGAGGACCGCCGGGGCAGGTAACGCGAGTAGTCGGCCCCGGTGTTCACCCAGCCCAGCCCGAACCCGGTCGCCACCAGGACGATCGCGCCAAGGAAGGCCTGCGACGAGCCTGAGTGCAGCGACGACACGGTCGCCCAGTGAATTTTGGGGATGACCAGGATGAAGTACACCACGGTCAAAATCCCGGTGACGACCGTGATGATCGTCTGCAGCCGCATGATCATGTCGAAGCCGAGGGCCGCGCTGCCCACGATCAGCACGGTGATGACCAGGAAGGCGATGACCTTGGTGACGTCTCCTGAGCTCCAGCCGAGCCGGTGGAACACGGTCGCGGTGGCCAGCGTGGCCAGCACGGTCAGCACGATCTCCCAGCCGATGTTGAGTATCCACGAGACCAGCGCAGGCAGCTTGTTGCCCTGCACGCCGAACGCCGCCCGCGACAGCACCAGCGTCGGCGCCGAGCCGCGCTTGCCCGCCACCGCGATGAATCCGACCAGCAGGAACGAGACGACGATGCCAACGAATCCGGCCACGCAGGCCTGCCAGAACGAGATCCCGAAGCCCAGCACGTACGCGCCGTAGGCGAGCCCGAGGACCGAGATGTTGGCGGCGAACCACGGCCAGAACAGGTCGCGCGGCGTCCCCTTCCGCTCGTCTTCGCTGATGACGTTGATCCCGTTGGCCTCGTAGCCGAGCGGCCGATCCTGAGTCACAGTGCTCACCGGTGCTTCTCCCTGCTGTAACAGCTCTAGCCTGGGAACATACAGCCATCCGCGTAAACCGCGCATTACGGGTCTGTCTTCCCGCTGCGGTGCGCGCGCAAGACAAGAGGGCGGGAGCCAGTGCGTCGACAGGACCGGGCTCGGGGCGCGCTGTACGGCCTGGCGATCGGCGACGCGCTCGGCATGCCGACGCAACTGCTGTCCCGTCGGCAGATCGTCGACCGCTGGGGTCCGATGCTGACCGGGTTCGAGGCCGCTCCCGACGACCACCCGATCGCGGCCGGGATGCCCGCAGGCGCGGTCACCGACGACACCGAGCAGGCGGTGCTCCTCGGCCGGCTGCTGGTCGACGGCGGCGGCCGGGTCGATCCGGGCGCGCTGGCGACCGCGCTGCTCGGCTGGGAGCGCGACATGGCCGCGCGCGGGTCGCTCGACCTCCTCGGCCCCTCGACCAAGCGCGCGCTGCAGGCGGTCCAGGACGGCACGCCCGCGGCCGAGGCGGGCAGGCACGGCGACACCAACGGCGCCGCGATGCGGATCGCCCCGGTTGGCATCGCGGCCGCCGCCGGCAACCTGCCCGCCCTGGTCGATCACGTCCAGCAGGCCAGCTTCGTCACCCACAACACGAGCATCGCGCTGGCGGGCGCGGCCGCCGTCGCCGCCGCGGTGAGCGCGGGCGTCGACGGCGCCGACGTCGACGCCGCGGTCGAGGCGGCCATCACCGCCGCCCGGCTGGGCGCGGAGCGCGGGCACTGGACGGCGGGGGCCGACGTCGGGGCCCGGATCGAATGGGCCGTGAACCTCGTCGCCGGCGCGCGACCGCAGCAGGCGGCCGAGGTCATCTACACGCTCGTCGGCACCAGCCTGGCCACCCAGGAGTCCGTGCCGGCCGCGTTCGCCGTGCTCAGCGCGGTGCCCGACGACCCCTGGCAGGCGTGCCTGCTGGCCGCGTCGCTGGGCGGCGACTGCGACACGATCGCCGCGATGGCGGGCGCGATCGGCGGCGCCTGCCACGGCCTGGCCGCGTTCCCGCCGCCCGCGATCGAGACCGCGGACCGCAGCGGCCTCGACCTCGCACCGCTGGCTGACTCGCTCCTGAAACTGCGAAGATCATGATGTTCCCTAACGGACCGGTGCGACTGTCCGACGCGGCCATTACTCTCCCGGCTGGCCGGCCCCGCAGGCTCGTCTTCGCGGGCGAGGCGATCGTCGACGTGGTCCTGCGGGTGCCCGGACTGCCCCCGCGCGGCGGCGACCTGCTGGCGACCTCGGCCGAGATCGCGGTCGGGGGCGGGTTCAACGTGATGGCGGCCGCCGCCCGGCAGGGAATGCCGGTGCTCTACGCGGGCGGCCACGGCACCGGCCCGTGGGGCGACCTGGTCCGCGCCGCCCTCGCGGCGGAAGGCATCGGCCTGCTCCGCCCGCCCGACCCGTCCCGCGACACCGGGTTCGATGTCGCGCTGGTCGAGCCGGACGCCGAGCGGACGTTCGTCACCAGCCTGGGCGCGGAGTCGGCGGCCGAGCCGGGAAGCTGGGCCGCGGCCCCGGCCGGCCCCGGTGACGCCGTCTACGTGTCCGGCTACGGCCTGGTCGCGCCGGGCTCGGGTCCAGACCTCGCCGCCTGGGCGGCGGCGCTGCCGCCGGCGGCGCTGCTGTTCCTCGACCCCGGCCCGCTCGCCGCCCAGATCCCCCCGGACCTACTCGATCCCGTGCTCGCCCGCTGCGACTGGCTCAGCTGCAACGCCCGCGAGGCCGCCCTCCTCACCGGCGCCGCCGCCCCCGAGGAGGCGACCCGCCGCCTGCTCACCCGCACCGCCCGCGCCAACGTCATCGTCCGCGTCGGCCCGGACGGCTGCCTCCTGGCGACCCGCCCGCCCGCCGCCACCGCACCCCGCCCGCCCGGCACCGCACCCGTGCATCTCCCCGCCCCCGCCGTCCACCCGGTGGACACCACCGGGGCCGGCGACGCCCATGCGGGCGTGTTCCTCGCGGCCCTAGCCGACGGCCTGCCGCCGGCCGACGCCGCCCGCCGCGCCAACGCCGCCGCCGCGCTGGCGATCACCCGCCCCGGTCCCGCCACCAGCCCAAACCGGGCCGAGCTGGATACCTGGCTCGTCCGGCGGTAACACGCGTCCCTCGGGCCACTTTGGCAAAAGCTTGCCGGCCTTCGGGCGTCAGCGTGTGCCGGACGGGTGGTATAGCGCCCCCAACGGAACACGATGACGCCCAAACGACCGGACCCGCGCCCCCAACGGCACACGATGATGACGGTCGCCGGTCAACGGGCTGCGCCCGCCGCCCAGTCAGCGCGCGGCGCTCGCCGCCGCCCGCCAGCCGGCCTCCGCCTCGCCCATCGGGGTCGACGGCGACGCGGCCAGGAACGGCCAGATCTCCTCCGAGATCGCGCGCCAGTTCGCGGTGGCGTTCATCTCGCCCAGGATCGCGAACAGCCCGAGGTTGATCCGCTGCAGGATCACATAGGAGCGCGGGATCTTGGCGTAGGCCGCCAGCGGGCTCTTGAAGTCCACGTAGCGGCGGGCCACAGACGACGCGTAGGCGCTGGTCATCGTCCTGGGCTCGCGGGTGGAGATGGAGTCGTAGAACAGCGCCATGTGGTCAACGACCTGATCGGTGCTGATCGGCGCGGCCGGCGCCAGGAAGCCCGCGTTCTCCATCGCCCGCCGGAACGCCTCGGGGTCGCGCTCGATGCAGAGCGTCTTGATCATCTGCATCAACGGGTCGAGCTCGGTCGGGGTGAAGTGCTTGACCAGCCCGAAGTCGAGGAACGTGACCTGGCCGCCCGGCTCGAACAGGTAGTTGCCCGGGTGCGGGTCGCCGTTGAAGGCGTGTAGCTCGTACAGGCTGCGGAAGGTGAACCGGTAGATCGTCTCGGCCGCCAGGTCCTTCTCCTGCTGGGACCAGCCGAGCATCTCCGCGTAGCGGGCCCCGGTGGCCAGCTCGCTGGTGATGACGCGGGCGGTGGAGAGCTCGTCGACGATCTTGGGCACGGTGATGGTGGGGTGGCCGTCGAAGTAGGCCGCAAACTTTCGCTGGCTGTCCGCCTCGCGCAGGTAGTCGAGCTCCTCGCCGATCCGCTCGCGCAGCTCGTCGATGAGCTCGGTCACGTCCTGGCTCGGCACCGCCATCCGCAGCAGTGACCGGAGCAGCCCGACGTTGCCGAGGTCGGCCGCGATCGTCTCCGCGATCCCCGGGTACTGCACCTTGACCGCCACCGCGCGCCCGTCGCGGGTGATGGCGCGGTGCACCTGGCCGATCGAGGCGGCCGCGATCGGCAGCGGGTCCCACTCGCCGAACACGGTCTCCGGGGCGCCGCCGAGCTCGGCCAGGATGACCCCGGCCGCGAGCTCGGGCGACATCGGCGGCACGCTGTCCTGCAGGCGGCCGAGCACCCGTCGGGCCGGGGGGGCCAGCCCGTCGTCCACGTAGCTGGCGAGCTGACCGATCTTCATCAGCACGCCCTTCATCGTGCCGAGCGTGTCGGCCACGTCTTGGGCGGTGCGCAGCGCGAGATCGTCGCGGAGCCGCTGCCGCTGCTCCCCGGCCCGCGCGAATAGCCGGGGTGCGTTCGCCGCGTACCGCGCCCCGCCGCGGGCGGCGAGCCTGACCGCGGCCAGCCCCCGGCTGACCCGCAGGAGTGGCTCGTTCACCGGGCGGACTCGGCCGCGCGCATCCGCAGCGCGATCCGCTGGCGGCCCTCGAGCACCCCCGGCTCACCCAGGTAAAGCGCGTCGAGGACGCCGAGCACCTGCCTGACCTCGGTGCGGTCCGGCGCGACGGCGTCCGGCCAGCCGTACAGGTCCCGCGCCCAGTCGGGCAGCGACGCGACCGCGGCCGCCGCGATCACCTGCCAGACGTCGGTCAGCTCAGGCTCGATGGCCGGCATCTCGGTCAGGTACCTGGCGGTGTCGGCCGCGCCGGGGCTGAGCGTCAGCTCGGGCCGGACCGCCGCGAAGTAGGCGTCGAGCTCGGCCACGCAGCCGGGCGCCCGGCCCGGCGGCACCCCGACCAGCTCGGCCGAAGCGGTCATCTCGGCGACGTATCCGTCCCGGTCCGCGTCGCTGAACTCCGCCCCGTAGCGGGCGGCGGCGGCCAGCCCAGAGTCCACCTGGGCCGCGTGCACCCAGATCAGCAGGTCGGGGTCGCCCGCCGCGTACGGCCGCCCGGTCACCGGGTCGGTGCCGCGCACCCACTGGTGGATCTTCCGCACCCGGTCGGCGGCCGCGCGCGCGGCCGCCCGGTCTGCGTAGGTGACGGTCAGCACGTAGGCCGCAGTGGTCGCGAACCGGCCGGCCGGGTCGTCGCGCCACTGGCTGTGCTGGTCGACCCCGGCCATGGCCAGCGGGTGCAGCGCCTGCAGCAGCAGCGACCGCAGGCCGGAGACGGGCGCCGACAGGTCGGCGTGCAGCCGCCAGGTAACGCTGCCGGGGCCGAAGAAGCCGTCGTCGGCCGGATCGGCGGGCACGCTGGCGGCAAAGGCCGAGGCGCCGCGCTGGAAGAGGCCGTCACCAGGGAAGACTTCAGCCGTCATGGATACAACGCTACCTCGCGGTTAGTCCCGTCTCGTACGGGTTAGGTCACCCCGGACGCGGGCCCGACGGCGCCGGGCCGGGCGAGGCTGCGCCCGCCCGCGGCCCGCCCGGCGTGGCCGCCGGTGCTGCCTGCTGCGGGTAGTCAGGGAAGTCCGGGTACCCGGGCTGGCTGGCCGGCTCGGGCGGCGGCTGACTGGGCCGATCGCGGTAGGCGGTGAACGCCCCGGTGTACCCGGACGGGCTCGGCTGAGGGGGCGGCTGGTCGGCCTCGATCCGGTGCGGCACCATGGCCTGGATCGGGCCGGGCAGCTCGAGCACCAGCGATCCGCCCTCGGCCCGCAGCCGGGCCTTGCGGCGGAGCGAGAACGGGTGGTTGAACCGCTGCGCGGACTGGTTGTAGTAGGTGCCGCTGCCGTACCTGATGCGGATCTCGCGTGCGCCGGGCCGCCACTCGGCCAGCCGCGCCCCGAGGGGAACGCCGAGCATCGTCGGCGTCAGCGCGGTGTGCGCGTTCCCCGCGATCACCAGCGTGCGGGTGGCGGGCGCCTGGCCGTTGAGTATCCGCTCGGCCATCGCCGACTCGCGCCGCGACCAGCCGGTCTCGTTGACCCCGTTGAAGGTCTCGTTGACCCCGTCGAACAGGGTCAACGCCTGCAGTCGCTGCGCCAGGAACCGCTCGCGGAGCAGCGCGAAGTGCCCGACGGTGATCCGGCCGTCGCCGCCCCACAGTTGCGGGTGGTCAGGGACCCGGCCGTCGGCGAAGTAGCCGCTCACGGCCATCGCCAGCCCGGCCGGCCACTCTAGGGCCAGCCCCGTCACCTCCAGGGCGGCCATCAGCGCGCGGGCGAGCAGCGGGTTCTGGCGGACCCCGTGGACCTCCCCGAGCAACAGCAGGCCGGATTGATCGAGCGACTGACGAGCAGCCGCCAGCGCGGCCGGATCGATCGTGAGGCGCAGCGACGTGACGTCAAACTCGTTGACGGCGTGCTGAAACGCCTCTCGTGAGGAAATCCCCGGCATAAGGGTCATAGTAAGTCCTGCGCAGGCGGCGGTCAGCCAATGACCCGTCTTAGGGCACCACGATTTCGATGGCGATGCCGACCGCAATTCGGGTGCTATCCGGCCGGCGGCACCCAGCGGATGGAGAACACCGCCACGCTGTAATTGAGCGCGCCCACCGTTGGCGCGATGAAATTGTCGCGGATGATCGTTGTGGCTTCCTTCTCGGCCGCCGCGATCAGCGGCTTGGTGACGCTCGGAAGCGTCGTGGCCTGGGTGTACGCCTCGGTCTGGGCCTGCGAGTAGAGCACCGACTGGGCGAACTGCGGCCGGATGAGCGCGCCGCAGGCGAGACCCGGATAGGTCCAGCTGTGGTTAGTGGAAATCGGCGAGGAGAGCGTGTTGTCGATCGACACGTCATGCACCGACTGGGGCAGCTGGGGGAGCGGTAGCGCCATGGTGATGGCGAGTTTTCCCGGGATGGACCCGGCCGGCTGGCTGAGCACGCGCAGCTGGTAGTGCCCGGTCGATGATTTCCACCAGGCGGTGCCCGGGTTCAAGTCGACCGTGGCCGACGCCCGGCCGACGGCGGCGAACGTCGCGGAATACCAGCACGGCAGGAAGCCGATGTTCTTGGTGACCTTGCGGGTGAAGACGAAGTCGAAGTTCGCGGTGCCGAGCGCGGGCTTGTCGATGCCCTCGATCTTCTGCAAGACGATGGGCCCGACCAGGGTGTTGGTGGTGGTCGGCGACCACGGCCAGCCGAACGAGACATGCGGCAGGTGGACGTTGGCGCCGAACAGGTGCAGCGCCGCCGACAGCGCGGCCAGCACCGCCCAGGCGACGATGCGGCGGAAGACCACGGCCACGATGAC
>DATCGA010000663.1:0-7014 GCA_036509215.1 Trebonia sp. | reverse complement strand
TGACCACGTCGTGGAAATGATGGGCGAGGGTCGCCAGAGCGCGCCAGCGTTGCGCGGCCTGGCGGCCGGTGGCCATGCCGATCAAGGCGCCGAAGACCGGGACCAGCGGCAGCGTGCACGCCACGATGATCCCGGAGACCGGATCGGCGACGGTGATCGTGACCAGCATCGCCAGCGGGATCGCGACGGCGCCGATGAGCGCGGGCAGGTAGCTGGTGAAGTAGCCGTCGAGTCCGTCCAGGCCGGTGGTGGCGAGCTGGGTGAGCGCGGCCGCGTCCCGGCGGGACGTGCCGCCGGTGCCCGTCCGCCAGCGCGGGCCGAGCGCGAGGACGTGAGCAAGCAGCGCGGCGCGGAGCTCTGTTTTGGCCGCGGCGGACGCACGGTGCGCGGTGGCCTGCGCCGCCCACGCGACAGCGGCCCTGGCCACCGTGACGGCGGCGAGGACGGCGACGGCCGTCACCGACTCCGGCAGTGTCGCTTTATCGATAAAGACCCTGGCTATCACGGTGGCGAGCAGCCACGCCTGCGCGATGACGAGCAGCGCGGTCGCCAGGCCGAGCCCGGCCAGGACCGCGATCGGGACGACGGCGCGACGGGCGTGCCTGAGCAGCCTCGGGTCGAGCGGCCTCATCTCCTCGCCGTCTCGAACCCGATAGATATCGGGGAAAACAGGAAATGGAGCGCCTTAACGGCGCCAAACAGCCATCGCGATAGGTCCAGCACACTCACCCGTTCGCCCCCACTTTGACGTGAGTGATTAGTACCCATCAATGTCTTGACCAGCACACATTCAATGCCCCGGCCCGCACGCGTCGGCGCACGAGGGGATTCCTGGCACGGCCTTTCCTGATATAGGACGACCTGGTACTGACAGCGATCTCTCGCCGCTTGTCCGATCGGCGAGAAGACTGCACGGTGGTGACCGAACAGTAAGTCCTGGCGCACAGGCGCGGCCCTACCGGTCGGCCGGCGGGGCGGAACGGTTCCGGAGCGACTCCACCAGCGCGGCGACGTGCCGGCGGTCATCGGCCGACAGCTCATCGATGCTGGCGATCAGCAACTCCCGCTCCTGATCGCCAGGGATGCCGCGACCCGCGCCCTCGGTGGGCTCGTCGTAGTAGTGCATTCCGGTCGACTCGGCGGCGGCCGCGCGGACCGCCGATACCGGCACGTCGAGCCCCTTGGCGAGCCCGTCAATCGTGGCCGGGCGCGGCGGCCGGACCAGGTTCCGCGTGGTGGCCAGGGTGTACACGGTGGACCGGGGCAGCCCGCCGCGGCGAGCGACCTCGCCGTAGGACCACCCGCGCTCCGACAGCCGCCCCTGGATCAGCCGCTGCAGCGGGTTGAACGCCCGCTCCGGGATCGCCACGATGTCCGCCGGGCCGTCCCCGGGATCGCGCCTGTCACCCGCGTCCGCCTGCGCCGTCATGCTCACCAACTTAACGTGCCCACGTCCGAACACATCAGAACAGACCAGCCCCGACTCTCGGCCTTGACCGATCCGTGATCCTGCCGTACGGTTATCACCGTACAATACGTACGTCACGCAGCGTACATCAGTTCCGTTAAGGAAGTCAGCGCTCGACTCGCACCACTGACCCCCTGCCCGACGCGATTACTTGCGGGGACGCGCGGGAGGGGAAGGGCCGCCTGGATCCGCCTCCGGGCGGCCCTCTTCCTTATCCAGGCTGCGGCTAGGGCACCATAACAAGCTTCCCGGTCGCCTGATTGTCCTCCATGTAGCGGTGAGCTGCGACGATGTCGACCAAGGGGAAGACCCGGTCGACGTTAGGCCGGTAAATGCCGGCCTCGACCTCCCGGATGACCTGCTGCAGCACGATCGCGCCCGCGCTGCCCCTTGAGGTCGTTGCTGTGAAACGACGTGAGCTTGGTTCCTGACGGGATCATCGCCACCGGTTCGAATCCCTGGATCGTCCACCCGCTGAGCGAGCCCGACACGCAGACCGTCCCGCCGCGGCGGACGTGATCACCGAGACAACGACGGATGGCCGCCCCACGATCACCAACGTCACCAATGGGCGCGGCAGCCTGAAGGCGGCGGCGAATAACCGGCGCAGAGGCCCGCCGCATCACCGCAGACGCCTGGCGTCCGCAGGTGAAGCCAGGGTCCGTTCGGGATAACTGGTGTTGAATTTCGCCTGAGGGTCAGCGGCGGCCGATCAGGCGACGGCCGCGGCAGCGGCGCGGCCCGCGATGCGGCCGGAGAACAGGCAGCCGCCGAGGAACGTGCCCTCCAGGGACCGGTAGCCGTGCATGCCGCCGCCGCCGAAGCCGGCCGCCTCGCCCGCCGCGTAGAGGCCGGGCACCGGGGTGTTATCAACGGCGGACAGCACCCGCGACGACAGGTCGGTGTGCAGGCCGCCGAGGGACTTGCGGGTCAGCACGTGCAGCCGGACCGCGATCAGCGGGCCCGCCGACGGGTCGAGCAGCGCGTGCGGCCGAGCGACGCGCATGAGGCGGTCGCCCAGGTAGGAACGCGCCCGCCTGATGGCCGCCACCTGCGGGTCCTTGCCGAACGAGCGGGTGGCGTCGGCGTCCCTGGCCACGATCTGCTCGCGGATGCCGTCGAACGAAAGCTCCGGGGCGCCGCCGGTGAGCGCGTTCATCTGGCTGACCAGGTCACGCAGCGACCCGGCGCTGACGAAGTCCTCCCCGTGGTCGAGGAACGCCTGCACCGGGTGCGGCACCGCGCCGCCGAACCGGCTGGTCACCATCGCCCGCCGGTCGCGTCCGGTGAGGTCGGGGTTCTGCTCGGAGCCCGACAGCGCGAACTCCTTGGCGATGATCTTCTTGGTGAGGACGAACCAGGAGTAGTCGTACCCGGTCCGCCGCAGGTAGTCGAGGGTGCCGAGGGTGTCGAAGCCCGGGTAGAGCGGCTGCGGCAGCCGCTTGCCGGTCGCGTCCAGCCAGAGCGAGGACGGCCCCGGCAGGATGCGGATGCCGTGCATCGGCCAGACCGGGTTCCAGTTCTTGATGCCCTCGACGTAGTGCCACATCCGGTCCCGGTTGATCACCGCCGCGCCCGCCGTCTTCTCGGCGATGCCGATCATCCGGCCGTCGACGTGCGCGGGGACGCCGGACAGGAGGTGCGCGGGGGCGGCGCCGAGGCGCTCCGGCCAGGCCTCGCGCACGAGGTCGTGGTTGCCGCCGATCCCGCCCGAGGTGACGATCACGGCCTGGGCCGAGAACTCGAACTCGCCGACCGCGGTCCGCGAACTCGGCGTGCCGCGCGGGGCGTCGCTCGGCTCGAGGACCACGCCGGAGACACCGGTGACGACGCCGTCGGTGGTGGTCAGCGCGTCGACCCGGTGCCGGAAGCCGAACTCGAGCCGGCCCGACTCGGCCGCGGCCCGCACTCGCTTCTCGAACGGCTCGACCACCCCCGGCCCGGTCCCCCAGGTGATGTGGAACCGGGGCACCGAGTTGCCGGGGCCGTCGGCGTCATAGCCGCCGCGCTCCGCCCAGCCGACCACCGGCACCACCGAATGGCCCATAGCAGCCAGCCACGGCTGCTTCTCGGTCGCGGCCCACTCGACGTAGGCGCGCGCCCACTTCTTCGGCCACTCGTCCTCGACGCGGTCGAAGCCCGCCGTGCTCACCCAGTCCCGCCAGGCCAGTTCCAGGGAGTCGCGGACCCGCAGCCGCCGCTGCTCGGGCGAGTTCACGAAGAACAGCCCGCCGAACGACCACCACGCCTGCCCGCCGAGCGACTGCTCGGGCTCCTGGTCGAGCAGCAGCACCCGGCGGCCCGCGTCGGCGGCCTCGGCCGCGGCTACCAGGCCGGCCAGACCGGCTCCCACCACAATCACGTCAGCGTCGACCATTGGCACAGCTTAGGACAGCAGGCCGGCCGGCAGCAGCGCGTGCACCCCCCAGGTGACGTTCGCGACCTGGGTGACCCGCAGGTCCGCGCAGGTCGACGCCAGCGCCAGCGCCTCCGCCCGGGAGGTGTCGTAGAGGACGGCCAGCCAGGTCACCATCGCGTCGAGCGCGTCGCCCATCGCCTCGTTCAGGTCCTCGCTGAATCCGAACGTCACCCGCCCCGCTGGCGTCTGCGCGTGCACCGAGGAGAGCGGACGGCCGGCCGCCAGCGAGACGACCGCCTCGGTCGTCATGCCGCATTCGATCGCGGTGCCGCACGACTCGCCGTCGCCCTGCGCCGCGTGCCCGTCGCCCAGGTAGAGCAGCGCGCCGTCGGTGTTGACGGGCAGGTAGAGGGTCGAGCCGGCGATGAGCTCCTTGCAGTCGATGTTGCCGCCCGCCTCGGTCCTCGGCGGCACCGTCGAGTGCGTTCCCGGCCCGGCCGGGGCGACCCCGGTGACGCCCAGGAACGGCGCCAGCGGCCGGGTGTACTTCCCGTTGGCGGTCGCCGTCCCGGCCGCTGCGTCGATCTCCCACAGCAGCGACGCCTGCTCGGCCCCGACCAGCCCGAGCCGCCGCAGCACGGCCGAGTCCGGCACCGACGGCGATGACGTCCATCCCCAGCTGTCCGGGGTGAGCGTCGTGATCTGCACCGCCAGCATGTCGCCGGGGACGGCGCCGCGCACCGCGATCGGCCGGTTCAGGCAGTGCCCGGCGAACGGCGACGGGAACATCCTCGGCTGCCCGCTGTCCCCCGGATACTCCTGCCGCTTGAGGTACCCGCAGGCGTCCAGCGACCGCACTTCGACCGTGTCCCCTGGGTCGATGGTCAGCGCGGGCCGGTGCTCGGCCGAGAAGACGTTGACGACGGCGTCCGGCGTGGGCTCGAGGCGGTGAAAAGTCATAAATCGATTATCCCGAACGGACGCGTGGTTCCCGCCGCTCGCCCGTTCCCGCGACGGCGGGGCCGGCCATCACCAGTTGCGGATGGAGTTGCTGAAGATCGCTTCGAGGTCCTCGGGCATGACGTCCCGCGGGGCCATCGCGAGCAGGCGCTGCTGCTTGACCGCGCCGCCGACCAGGTCGGTAATGTCGGCCACGGTGTAGCCGACGTCGGCGATGCCATTGGGCATGCCGATGTCGCGCATCAGCGCCACGATCGCCTGCGGCAGCCGCTCGCGCTCGTCTTTGACCTGGTCGGCGCGCGGGTCGAGGAGTTCGGCGGCGCGCAGGTGGCGCTCCGGGTCGGTTGCGAAGGTGAACCGGAACGCGGCCGGCGCGGTCAGCGACACCGACTCGCCGTGCGGCACCATCGGCTCGGCCTGCGGGTAGTCCGGCGGACGGTAGCTGCCGACCCGGCCGGCGATCGGGTACCCGCAGGCGTGCGGGATGTGCACCCCGGCGTTGCCGAACCCCATCCCGGCGAAGGACGCGGCCAGCAGCATGTCGGTCCGCGCCGCCAGGTCGTTGCCGGTCAGCACCGCCCGCCGGAACGAGCGGGACAGCAGCGGCAGCGCCTTCTCGATGAAGGCGTCGGAGACCGGGTTGTTTCCCACGTACACGGCCCGCTGCTCCGGCCTCCGCCGCAGGTAGGACTGGTAGTGCCGGGCCGTGTAGGACTCGAGCGCGTGGCACAGGATGTCCATCCCGCACGAGGCGGTGACGTGCGGCGGCGTGGTGAGCGTGGTGAGCGGGTCGACCACGGCCAGCACCGGCCGCAGCCGAGGATGACTGATGCCGGTCTTGACCTTGAGCGAGAGGATGTCGAGGATGCACATCGCCGTGCTCTCGGCGCCGGTCCCGGCGGTCGTCGGCACCGCGACCAGCGGCTTGAGCGGCATCGTGGGCGCCTTGCCCCCGCCGACCGGCTTGTTGACGTAGTCCATCAGGTCGCCGGGGTTGGTGGTCAGCAGGTTGATCGCCTTGGCGGTGTCGATCGACGAGCCGCCGCCGACGGCCACGAACCCGTCCCAGTCGGTGTCGCCCGCGAATGCGGCCGCCGCGCGGAAGCTCTCGTCCGTCGGCTCGACGTGCGCGCCGGCGAAGACGGTCGGCTTGAGGCCGGCGTTCTGCATCGACTCGGCCGCCCGGCCGGGGAGGCCGTTAGCGGCGACGCCCTCGTCGGTGACGATCAGCACGCGCTCCAGGCCGAGCTGGGCGCAGTCGAAGCCGATCTCGTCGAGCGCCCCGACGCCGAACTTCAGCGGCGGCGCGCCCCAGGTGAAAACGGTCTCTGTCCGATATTCGGTCATGTCGTCTTCTTACCCGTCGGGCGCCGGCTACGCATCCCCGGCTGATCCCGAGAATCCCCGATAAGGCGGGGAAAAGGGATATGGTACTGGAGCCGCGCATCGCAGCGGTGCCGGCCGTAGCCGCCGCAGGGAAAGGAAGGGCGACAATGGGCAGGGCTCTGGGCCGCAGCGATATCGAGGTCAGTGACATCGGATTCGGGAGCTGGGCAATTGGCGGCCCGATGACGCTGGACGGCAGGCCGGACGGCTGGGGCGCGACCGATGACGACGAATCTATGGCGGCGATCAGGGGTGCGCTCGAACTGGGGGTCACCTTCTTCGACACCGCCGATGTCTACGGCACCGGGCACAGCGAGCGACTGCTCGGCCGGGCGCTGGCCGCCAACCGGGACGAGGTGGTGATCGCTACCAAGTTCGGCTACACCTTCGATGCCGAGCAAGGGGCGATCACCGGCGAAGACGCCTCGCCCGGTTACATCGGCGATGCGTGCCGGGAGTCACTGCGGCGGCTGGGCACCGATCGCATTGACCTGTACCAGTTGCACCTCGGTGACCTTCCGGTCGCCCAACTGCAGGAGGTGACCGGCGCGCTTGAGGATCTGGCGGTCGCCGGGCTGATCCGCGCCTATGGGTGGAGCACCGATGACCCGCAGCACGTGGCGGCCTTCGCGGGCCCGCGCTGCGCGGCCATCCAGCATGAGATGAACGTGCTCTCCGACGCTCCGGCCATGCTCGAGGCCTGCTGCCAGCTCGGTCTGGCGAGCATCGATCGCAGCCCGCTGGCGATGGGCCTGCTAACCGGCAAATACGGCCCCGGCACGCAGCTTCCGCCCGATGATGTACGCGCGGCGCAGCCGTGGGTGGCGTACTTCACCGACGG
>DATCGA010000662.1:0-14200 GCA_036509215.1 Trebonia sp. | reverse complement strand
ATAGTGGATCGCTGGGTACACGAGGATGTACCCAGCGATCCACTATCCCGTCTCACCGCGCGGGACCAGCGCTTTCTTGCTGTTATCTGGCTAATGGCACTGGGTACGGGGAGCGGTCAGCCTCGGCCGTAGAGGGCCTCGGCCTGCCAGAAGAAGACGATGCCGAGGAGGAAGACGACGATGCCCCAGCCGGCGGCGGCCATCCAGAGGTCGTTGTTGGTGACGATCGCGTGGCAGTAGGACTGCAGCGGGATGTTCGAGATCATGGAGAGCGGGCCGGTCTTGGGGATCACGATGGTTGACGGCTTGCCGCCCGGAAAGAGATTCGAAGGCATGAACCAGGTCGGCACCCTGGTGCCGGAGAGGATGTAGTGGCCCGGGCCGGGCGTCTTGATGAACTGCTGGCAGAGCCCGGCGTTATACGGCTGGTTGCCGGCCGAGTTGGCTCGGTAGGAGCTCATGAACGCGACCCGGATCAGCGAGATGAAGACCGCGAACGGGTTGAGCGACAGGACCTGCTTCTCCCAGTTGGAGAGCGCGTCCGGGAGCGTGATGATCAGGTACATGACGCCGCAGAAGTAGCGGGAGATGCGCAGGAAGAACGGGATCAGCTCGGACACGTCCGCCATCGCGCCGCCGAGCCGGGCGACGATCAGCGCCGCCCCGGTATTGAACATCGACTGCAGCAGGATGGCCGGGATCAGCAGCAGCCAATACCAGCTCGGATACTGCCCGCTGACCAGCATGACGACGGTGACGACGACCATGCCGACGAGCATCTGCTGAAGCTCGACGATCACGTAGGCCAGCGGCAGCGAGGCCCGCGGGAAGTACAGCGCCCGGATCAGCTGCAGGTTGGCGCGCATCACGTTGGAGCCGGTCACGATCGACCGCTCGGAGAACGCGAACACGAACACGCCCGTGATCAAGAACGCCGGGTAGTTCGCGACGCCGCGGGCCGCCTCGAACAGCAGGCCGAAGATCAGGTAGTACACGCCTGCGTTGAGCAGCGGCGTGAGCACCTGCCAGAGCTGCCCGAGCCGCGCCTCGGTGTACATCGAAATGTTACGCGCGGTGGCGTAGCCGACGATGAAGTGCCGACGCTGCCAGAGCATCGCCAGGTAGGAGCCGAGCGTCGGCCGCGCGCCGGCGTTCCTCAGCCCGTGCTTCGCCGCGAGTTCCGCGAGGTCACCGGTGGGCACCCGGGGTGCTTCTGGCGCGATGACAGCACCAGACTCCAGGCTTCCCGGAGCGCTGATCTGCCCACTCGCACTGATCTGGCCACTGTTGTCCACGACGGGGAAGTCTATTGGACGCCGGCCATGCGACGGCCATCGACGGAGCGTTTGAGAGTAAGCCGCGTCCGTTCCGAGCGAGAATCTTTATCCCTTTTTTACAGGCCGGAGTCCTCGACCCGAACGAGGATCCTGCGGCACTCCTCGCACCGCACCACCTCGTCGGGGGCGGCCGCCCGGATATCGTTCAGGTCAACGGTGGAGAGCTGGACCCGGCAGCCGAGGCACTGGCCGCGGCGGAGCGGGGCCGCGCCGAGCCCGCCCGACTGCGCGCGGACGCGTTCGTAGAGCGCGAGCAGGTCATCGGGGAGGCCGGCCACCACGCTGGCCCGCGCCGTTTGCGCCTTGGCCGTCAGCTCGTTGATCTCGCCCAGGGCGACGTCGCTGCGCGCGGTCACCGACGCGGTGGCGGCGGCCACGGTCTCCCCCTCGGCGGCAGCGCCGTCCCTGAGCGCCTGCGCCGCCTCGCGCTTCTCCATCAGCTCGAGCACGCCCTCTTCGAGGTCGGACTGGCGACGGCGGAGCGAGACGACCTCGGACTGGAGCGACTCGAGCTCGCGGGCGTTCGACACCTGGCCGACGTTGAGCCGTTCGTTGTCCCGGTCGATGCGGACCCGGACCTGTTCGACGTCACGCTCCGCGCGGGTGAGCTCACGGTCCAGGTCGGACAGGTTGGTGTCCGCGATCGTGATCGCGTCCCTGACCTTGGCCGCGCGCTCGCCGAGCTGCGCGAGCTCGGCTATTTCCGGCTGGGTGTGCCGTCGGTGGTCGAGCCTGCTCAGCTCGGTGTCCAGCTCGGCTAGTTCGAGCAGCCGCAGCTGCGCCTCGGGAGATGCCTTCACGAAGGGCAACGTTAGTCGCCCGCGCGGGCGTTGTCGCATGGTAGACACTTCGGCATGGGGATCCCTCGGGTTAGCAGGCCCTATATGCCCGGGTACGGCGTGTCCGGGCCCGAGCACGGGACCGGCCTGCTGCACTGGTCCTGGGCCGCGGAACGGCTCACCGCCGCGCGGAACTACTGGGTGGCGAGCGTCTCGCCGGACGGCCGCCCGCACACCATGCCCGTCTGGGGAATGTGGGACGACAGCACGCTCTGGTTCACGTCCGCGACCGATTCCCGGAAGGTGAAGAACCTGCGGCATGACCCGCGCTGCTGTGTGACCACCGAAGACGCGTCCGACCCGGTGATCATCGAGGGCGTCGCGCGGTTCGTCACCGACACCCCGACCCTGCAGCGGGTGGTCGACCTGATGAACGCCAAGTACCACAGCGGCGTCGACCTGGACTTTCTGCAGCCGGCCAAGAACGCGACGATCGGCGTCCGCCCCCGGCGGGTGTTCTCCATGCTGCACAGCGACTTCACCGGCTCGCCGACCCGCTGGGTGTTCGACGAGGAGTGACCTCAGCATTTCTTCGGCAACTGCTAAGGAAATCCGAATCTTTCAACAGCGCGGTTAGTCAATCCCGCAGGTAGCGTTATTACGTAATCCCTAGGTCCACAAGATCACGTAGTCCGCGCGTAACGCGGACTCTACTGCGACGGACTACAGGTGCATGACTTCTAGGACTGGGCTCTCCCGCCGGTGGGGCGCCCTCTGCGGCCTGCTCGCCGCCGCGCTGGCCATGGGTATCGCGCAGCTCATCGCTGGTTTCACCGTTCCGGCGGCGTCGCCGGTGATCGACGTCGGGTCGGTGGCGATCAACCACACGCCGCTGCCGGTGAAAGTCTGGGCCACCTCGACGTTCGGCACCAACGACAAGACCGTGCTGCTGGCCGGCGTGTTCGTCGTCGTCTTCCTGTACGCGATGTTCGTGGGCGTGCTGGCGGCCCGGCGGCTGTCACTTGGGTACGCCGGGCTCGCCTTGTTCGCCTGCATCGGGATCGCCGCCGCGGTGACCAGGCACGGGGCGTCGCCCGGCTACGCGGCCCCGACGGTGGTCGGCGCACTGGTCGGGGCGTTCGCGCTGTACCGGCTCATTGAGGCGGCGCAGTTGATGACGGCGACGACTGCGGTTGAGCGGGATTCGCGCGCCCCCCGGGACCTGGGCGCACCGAGAACTCTGCCGCCGATCGCGTTCAAGGAGCCGACTAGCTGGGCCGTCCCCACGGACGAGCCGGACGAGCCCGCGAAGCTTGACGATCTTGACGGGCCTGACGACGTTGACGAACTGCGCGCGCCTGACCTGCCGGGCGGCGGACGCGGAGCTGGCGAGACCGGTCGCGGACCCGGTGCCGGACGAGGGCCGGGCGAGCCCGGTCGCGGGCCCGGCGAGGTCGTTGGCCGGCCAGGCCGGGCCGGGCCTGTCCCCGCGCGTGCGGGCGGGGACAGGGACAGGTCGGGCGGGCCGGTCATCACCGCCTCCGCCGACCGACGCACCTTCCTGGTGACGGCGGGGGTGACGGTCGCCGCGGCGGCCATCGGCGAGGTCGCCGGGCGCTCCTTCGCCACCCGCAAGAACGTCTCCGCCGCCCAGGCGGCGGTCCGGTTCCCGCGGGCGGCCGTGAAGGCACCGCCGCTGCCGGCCGGAGTGAACCTGCCGGTGCCGGGGATCAGCCCGTTCATCACCCCGAACGGCCAGTTCTACCGGGTGGACACCGCCCTCATCGTCCCCCAGGTCGACCCGACCGGCTGGCAGCTCCGCATCCACGGCATGGTCGCCCGCGAGATCACGATCAGCTTCGACCAGCTGCTGCGCCGTCCGCTGATCGAGGACTACATCACCCTCACCTGCGTGTCGGACCCGGTCAGCGGCCCCTACATCGGAAACGCCAAGTGGCTCGGCGCGTCGCTGTCGTCGCTGATCCGCGCGGCCGGGCCGCTGCGCGGGGCCGAGCAGCTGTTCTGCACCTCGGTGGACGGGTTCACCTCCGGCGTGCCCCTGGCCACGGTGCTCGACGCCGGGCGGGACTCGCTGGTCGCGGTGGCGATGAACGGCGCCGCGCTGCCCACCGAGCACGGGTTCCCGGCCCGGCTGGTGGTGCCCGGCCTCTACGGGTACGTGTCGGCCTGCAAGTGGGTGGTCGACATCGAGGTGACGACCTGGGCGGGCGCCGCCGCCTACTGGTACCAGAACGGCTGGGCGCAGCAGGCGCCGATAAAGACCGAGTCCAGGATCGACGTCCCGGCACCCGGCTCGCAGGTGAAGGCGGGCAAGACCTCGGTCGCCGGGATCGCGTGGGCACAGCACAAGGGCATCGAGGCGGTCGAGGTCCGGGTGGACAGCGGACCCTGGAACGAGGCGACGCTGGCGGCCGTGCCTGACCTCGACACCTGGCGGCAGTGGGTCTGGGAGTGGGACGCGACCGGCGTCGGGCCGCACACGATCGAGGCCCGGGCGACCGACAAGACGGGGTACACGCAGACGGCGGTGCAAACGCCCGAGGCCCCCAACGGCGCCTCCGGCTACCCGGTCGCGCAGATCAACGTCTACCAGCCGGCCTAGCGCTCCCGCTCCCGCCTCCAGGCAGGCCCGAACTCAAGCAGCGATCAGGGCTAGGCCAGGGCGACCGAGATCGGGGTGAAGAGGCGGTCGGGGGTGCCGCGGCTCGGGAGCTCGCCGCGGGCCATCACCAGGGTGCGGCCGACCGGCTCGAGGCCGTGCTTGTGGGCCCAGGTTGAGAGTTCGGGGCGGTCCGGGTCGAGGTCGAGGCGGATCGTGCCGTGTGCGTGGGCGGCCAGGTCGAGAATGAGCTGCTGGGCGGCCTGAGCGTCGGGGGCGACCAGCGGGCCGATGACGGTGGACGACGGGGTATTCCGCCACACTGCGGCGTAGCCGCGAATGCTGTGCTCGGGGTCGGTGAGGACGGAGATTCGGTCGGCGAAGCCGGGCAGGCGGGTGAGGATGCGGCCTCGGTCCGCGCCGAACGCCGCGCGGTCGACGGCCAGGATCGCCGGCAGGTCCGCTTCCGTGGTTGCTCGCGTGCGCCCGGCCGGTGCGGTCGGTGCGTTGCCGCTGGCGTCGGCGCGGTCCGGCCGGAACGCGCCCACGAAGGACACGTTCCGGCGGACCGGCTGGAAGTCGAGTTTCTCGTACAGCGGCCGGCCCATGTCGGTGGCGAACAGCGTCACCGTGGCCTCTCCCGCCTCGGCGATCACGTGCTCCATCAGCGCTCGCCCGAGTCCGCGGCGCCCGTACCTGGCCGCGACCAGCATCATCCCGACCGCCGCGAGGTCCGGACCCCAGCGGGTCAGCACCACCGCCCCGGCCAGGCCGCGGCCGTCGGGCGCGTCGACGCCGAAGACCTCGGACGCCGCCAGCAGCAGCGACCACTTGGAGCGCTCGGGCGACCAGCCGCGGTCGACCGACAGCGCGACGCACCGTTTGAGGTCGCCGGGCTCCAGCCTGCGGACGGGCGGAAATGAGTCGGTAGCCACGAAGCCCGAGGTTACGGGGACGCCGCCGGGGTTCGCTAGGGATTTTCGACGGCATCACCGCGGTTCGCCCTGGCCGCGAAGACCAGGCGCTCGGCCGCGCTCCAACCGGTGGAGGTGACCAGGTAGATCACGCCGGCCAGGGGCGCGAAGGCCGCGATCACCACGGTGAGGTACGGGGCGACCTTGCCGAAGGCGGCCAGGGCCTGCGAGCCCGGCACGGCAGCGGCCGCAGCCGGACCGGACCGGGCCTGACCGGCTTTGGCCTGACCGGTGCCGGCCTGACCGGACCGCGCCTGGCCAGCTTTGGCCTTACCTGTGCCGGCCTGACCGGACCGCGCGGGTTGGCCGGCCAGCGCGGGCTGCGGCAGCGCCCGCCGGGCGACCCGGGCGACGAACCAGCAGGCGGCCGCGAGCAGGGCCAGCACGCCGAGGAAGACGCCGCCGTGCAGGCTGAGGATCCCGGCGCCGGACAGCCAGTGGCTGCCGAGCGGCACCCCGAGCAGGTCGCGGGAGAGCAGCCGGTTCGGGCCGCCCGCCACCGTCGGCGAGCGGAACAGCAGGTAGAGCACGCTGAAGACCGGCCACTGGACCAGCAGCGGCGCGAAGCCGGCGAACACGGTGGTGCCCTCGCGCTGGTAGAGCGCGGTCAGCTCGCGCTGGAAACGATCGGGCTGCTTGGCGTAGCGCTGGCGGAGCCGCTGCACCTCCGGCGCGAGCCTGCTCTGGGCGGCCTGCCCGCGCAGCGCGCGGAAGGTCAGCGGCGAGACCAGCAGCCGGACCGCCATCGTGACGACGATGATCCCGGCGACGGCGGCCAGCCCGCCGAGCACCGGGGTGAGAGCGGTGGTAAGGGCGAAGACGAGGTGGTAGACGGCGTCCACGGGGACGCCAAAGAGAGAGGACATGGGCAGGCGAAACCTTCCAGCAGGGATTGTCAGGGATGCTGGAAGCGGCCGTGATCAGCGCAGCGCGAACTAATGCGGCATTCGCCGGTGATACGGGCAGGGCGCTGGGATCAGGCGGCCGCTTGGGCCGCCGATGGCGCTCTCGGCCTGCTGCGCCCGCGTGCGTCCGGGTCGCGCTGCGGCAGGAACGCGACCTGCCAGGACCGGCGCCGGAGCGCGGCGACCCGGCGCCGGACCGGGATCGCGCCGACTGCGACCGCGACGCTCGCGCTGATCGCACGGGCGCCGGCCAGTTCGATGGCGAGCACTGCCACCGTGAGCACCGCGACGGTGACCACGGCGGCCCTTTGCGGTGAGTCAGCCCAGGCCAGCGCGGCGGGCAGCTGGCACGCCAGCTGCCACAGCCAGGAAAGCGCGGCTAGCGCGCCATCCGGCAGCCCCGTCGCCATCAGTGTCAGCCTCCGCCGCTCGGCCAAGATCGAGTAACTACGTGAAGCGTATGCCCTCCCGGCCTCTGACGCCAGCATCAGGCGGCGCGGCAGCAACTTCTAATGTCCGGTTAAGTGTGCGGCTTTCTGTGCTTTTTTCCTGAAGACTTTGGCGGCTCTCGGATATCGCTGAGAGCCGTCACAGAACTAACAGCCCGCCAATGCGGGCGGAAGGCAAGGAATGCATGCTCAAAGCATGGCGCAGGGCCGGCCTGGCGGCCCTGGTCACCGGGGCGGCAGTCGCCGCTCAACTCGCGGGCGTCGGCCCGGCCCACGCTAGCGCGGCGACGACGATCAGCATCACCGCGACGACCAAGTTCAAGCCGGTCACCGGGGACTCTTTCGTTGTCTACCACATCAGCACGGACGACAGCGCGCAGCTGCACGGCACGATCAGCAACGGCGCCAGCGGTGCGGTCGCCGCCCTGTACGCGCAGTCGTTCCCGTTCAAGACGCCCGCCGTGCGGGTCGCCTCGATCGCGCTCAAGGGGGCGACAACTGCCTATTCGTTCACGGTGACGCCCAGCGTGGCCACGCATTACAACGTCAGGCTGTTCGCAATCGCCACGGCGACCAGCCCGGTCGCCACCTCGCCGGTGGCGAGCCTCTACGTCGCCACCGACCAGGCCACCAGCGCGCCCCAGAAGTGCGCCCGCCCGGTGTGCCACGAATCCATCCAGATCGATACGTACGTGCCCGCCTCGGCCCTCAGCACCGAGATGCGCAAGTACGCCTACCCGTATTTCGGCATCAACCTCGGGTCGACGAGCGTCCCCCCGAAGCCGGCCTGGCTGTATCGCAACGCCGCTAACGGCAAAATCACCGCGTCCCGCCGGATATCGGCAGGCGAGTTCGAGAACACGCTGACGTTCTCGTTTACCATCGGCACCCACAGCTTCTACTGGCTGCCGAGCTTCTGCACCAAGGACGCGGTGACCACGGACGGCCTCGGCCTGCCCGGTAGCCACGGCTGCGGTGCCAGCCGGATCTCGTCAAGCGTGGCCTACCTGGGCTAGCGCGCGGCCATTTCCGCCACGCCCGACAGCAGGCGGTCGACGTCGGAATCGTCGTTGTAGTGCACGATGCCGGCCCTGACCGCCCCTTCGGACTGCAGGCCGAGCACCTGGCAGAGCTCGTAGGCGTAGTTGTCACCGTCCCACACGTTGACGCCTTGCGATGCCAGGTGCACGGCCACCGCGGCCGGGTCGACCGCGCCGACGTTGAAGAAGGCGGTCGGCGCGCGCCGGGCGGCCTTGCCGTACAGGGTCACGTCGCCGAGCGCCGCGATCCCATCCAGCAGCCGGGCGAACAGCGCGGCCTCGTGGGCCTCGACCGCCGCCATCGACGCGAGGATGCGCTCCCGGCGGGTCGCGCCGGCCACGGGCCCGCCCCCCGCGCCCAGGGTGCCGAGCCCGGCCAGGTGGCCCACCGCCGCGGTCACCCCCGCGAGGTCGGCGAACGGCAGCGTGCCGCGCTCGAACCGCCACGGCACCGCGTTGGAGGACGGGGCAAGCTTGTCCGGCCAGACCGTCTCGAGCAGCGCCGGGTCCGCGACCACCGCCGCCACGTGCGGCCCGGACCACTTGTAGGCGCTGGTCGCGTAGAAGTCCGCCCCGAGCGCGGCGATGTCGACCGGTACGTGCGGGGTGGCGTGCACGCCGTCCACGTAGCAGAGCGCGCCGACCGCGTGCGCGTAGCCGGCGATCGAGGCCACGTCGGGACGGGTGCCGATCGCGTTCGACGCCGCCGTCACCGCGACCAGCCGGGTCCTCGGGCCCACCAGCTCGGCGTACTGCTCGGCGGGGAGCTCGCCGGTCGCCGGGTCGAACTCGGCCCAGCGGACGAGCGCGCCGATCCGGCCAGCCGCCTGGATCCACGGCCGGATATTAGAGTCGTGGTCGAGCCGGGAGACCACGATCTCGTCGTCGGTGGTCCACTGCCGCGACAGCGCCTCCGACATCCGGTAGGCGAGCGCGGTCGCGCTGGGGCCGAACACGACCCCGTCGGCGGTGCCGCCGACTAGGTCGGCGACGGCCGCCCGGGCCTGCTCGACGATGAGGTCAGAACGGCGGCTGGCGGCGAAGGCGCCGCCCAGGTTCCCGATCCCGGCCCGGTAAGCGTCCGCGATCGCGTCGATCACCGACACGGGAACCTGCGTCCCCGCCGCGCCGTCCAGGTATGCGTGGCCGTCAGCGAGCGCCGGGTAGAGGGCTCGCACGGCGGAGACGTCGAAGGTCAAGAGCAGGAATTCTCCCTGTCGGCCGTACTGGCCAGCGAAGCATCGGATCGCGCATCAGCATACAGCTCGCCAACTCGCCCGATCGTGACCCCGAACAGCCCGGCGAATCCGGCCACCGCCAGCAGGCCGCCGGTGATGACGTCGGTCTTGGTCGCGCCGGTCCAGCCCGCGCCCGCCAGCTGGTAGCCGAGCGCGAACGGCGCCGCGACCAGCCAGATGCCGGCCGCGAAGACCGCGACCACGCCCGCCACCCCGATCCGGCTCACCACCACGCGTCCTCGCCGTCGCTGGCCGGCCCCACGCTGCTGTCATCGACCGCAGGGGCCAGCCTCGGTATCGACATCGGCGCCGGCCTCCGCCGGGGCATCGCCAGCTCGGCCGCCGTCGCCCGCGGCCTCAGCTCCGACGCGAACGGCGACCGCTGCGGCAGCGGCGACGCCGCGGCGGCCGACTCCCCGGGCGAGGAAGGCCGGCCGGCCGGGGAAGAGTGCCCGGCCAGGGAAGGCTGGACGGCCGGGGAAGAGTGCCCGACGACGGCGGAAAGCTGCTCCGTGAGCTCGGGCTGGGTGCCGGTGGCGGCCAGCAGCGGTTCCAGCATCGAGCGCAGCTCGCTGATCAATTCGGCCGCGCGCTCCCCCGGGTTCGGGCCGGCTCCGTTGACCCCGGAATCGCCCGGGCCTTTCCCGTGCGCATCCGTTCCGTTCGCAGATGCCCCGTGAACAGCGGCCCCGTTCACGGAGGCTCCGCTTGGGCCGCTTCCGTTTGCGCCATTGACGCCATTGACGCCGGCTCCGTTCGCGCCGTTCACCGCGGAACCGTTCGCGCCAGGGACATACGAGGCCGCCGCGCTGTACGCCTCGTCGCCGGCCGACGCCACGCCCTCGGCCAGGACGCCGCCCTCGCTCAGCGCGCCGCCGCTGGCGAGCCGGGCCGACCGGCGCGCCGCGCGCCTGGCGCCGCGGGCCGACCGCTCCGCGAGCTTGGCCGCGCGCCGGACGTCGCGGCTCAGCGCCCGCCGGTTCCGCCGCGCCTCCCGCCTGGATACCAGCGGAAACCGCTCCACCAGGACGCCGTCGGCCCGCATCCGCTGCCGCCAGGCGCGCGACCAGCAGACCAGCGACGAACAGCACACCGCGATCAGGACCGCGCCCGTCAGCAGGTTGACGCGTCGCGCTCCGCCCGCCGATTCGCCGCCGAATGCCACCGCCGCCACCACCAGCCAGCCGCCCCCGCACAGGCCCAGGCCGGCAACGCACAGCCCGGACAAGTATCGGGTCATCATTACGCTCCGAAGCCATTAGATAACAGAACATCTGACCCTAGCACTTGAGCACCATGCGTATCCGGAGCAACACGCTGCGCAACTTAGATCAGTTCCCAACAGAAAAAACCAGGTGACACCTTTAGGGCCGCCAATTAGGCTCGACATGGTGTCCGCCAGCCCAGTCGCCGCCCTTTGGCGGCTGCATCCCTATCTGCGCCCTTACCGCTACCGGCTGGCGCTGCTGCTGCTGGCCGCCATCTTGTCCACCGGCACGGAGATCGTCATCCCGCTGATCGCCAAGGTCGTCATCGACGGTGCCATCGCCCACCACGAGCGCAGCCTGCTGCTGCCGCTCGGCCTGCTGGCGGTCGGGCTCGGCGCGGCCGGGGCGGCGCTCAGCCTGGTCCGCCGCTGGGGGGTGGGCAACGCGGTGGCCGGCATCGAGCAGGCGATCAGGGACGACCTCTACCAGCACCTGCAACGGCTCGACCCGGCCTTCCACGACGAGTGGCAGTCCGGCCAGCTGCTCTCGCGGGCGACCACCGACCTCTCCTCGATCCGGCGGTTCGCGGGCTTCGGGCTGGTGTTCATCTTCATCTCGATCATGACGTTCGCGGCCGTGGTTGGCCTGCTGATCTCACTCAACTGGTGGCTCGGCCTGATCACCGGTGCGCTGTTCGCCCCGGTGCTGGTCTTCTGCACCCGGTTCGAGCGGCGGTACAAGATCCTCGCCCGGCGGTCGCAGGACCAGGACGGCGACCTGACCACACTGGTCGAGGAGGCGTCGACCGGCGTGCGGGTGCTCAAGTCGCTCGGCCGCGGCCCCGAGGCGTCGGGCACTCACCTGGCCCAGGCGGCCGAGCTCGGGAAGACCCGGATCGAGATGGCCGTCGTCGACGGCATCTTCTGGTCGACGCTCAACCTGGTGCCCAACGCCGCGATCGCGATCAGCGTCGTCCTCGGCGCCTTCGCGATCAGCCATCACTCGCTCTCCATCGGCGGCCTGGTCGCCTTCATCACCCTCGCCCTGCAGCTCGTCTGGCCGGTCGAGGCCCTCGGGTACATCCTCGCCTCGGGCGAGGAGGCCGCCACCGCCGCCCAGCGGGTGCTGGAGATCTTCGACACCGCGCCCACGATCGGCGACGAGCCGCCGACGGCAGCGGCGTCGGTCACCTCATCGACCGTCGCCACGGAGCGGGTGCAGCTGACGGCGGGGGTGGAGCCAGGGTCCGTTCGATATGAGCATGTCTGTTTTTCTTACCCGGGCGCCACCGCACCGGTGCTGCGGGACGTCAACCTGCACGTAGCTCCGGGCGAGACCCTGGTTCTGGCCGGGGCCACCGGGGCGGGGAAGACGACGCTGCTGCACCTGCTGCCCCGGCTGGCGGACACGACCGGCGGGCGGGTGCTGGTCAGCGGCACCGACGTGCGCGACATCCCGCTGGCCGAGCTGCGGGCCGCCGTCGGGTGCGCGTTCGAGGAGGCGACGTTGTTCTCCGCCAGCGTGCTCGAGAACGTCACCTTCGGCGCCGCCTCCGCGACCGAGGACGAGGTCGAGGCGGCACTGACCGCCGCCCAGGCCCGGTTCGCCTACGACCTGCCCTGGGGGCTCGACACCCGGATCGGCGAGCAGGGCATGGCGCTGTCGGGCGGGCAGCGGCAGCGGGTCGCGCTCGCCCGCGCGATCCTCGCCCGGCCGCAGGTGCTGATCCTCGACGACCCGCTGTCGGCGCTCGACGTGCACACCGAGGAGCGGGTCACCCGGGCGCTGGGCGAGATCCTGGCCGGGGTCACCGCGATCGTGGTGGCGCACCGGCCGTCCACGGTCGCGCTCGCGGACCGGGTCGCGCTGCTGGACGCCGGGGTGATCGCCGCCACCGGCAGCCACCGGGAGCTGATGGCGAACGAGCCGATCTACGCCAACCTGATGACGATGGAGGAGGTGCACTCGTGAGCGCCGACACCGCGACCGCGGCGGCGGGCACCGACGACCCGGGGAGCCAGCCGGGCGCGACGCCGTCCTGGCGCGGGATCGGCAGCGAGCAGGTCGACGACGTCTCCGCGCCGCTGGCGGCGCTGCTGCGGCGGCGCAGCCGGGTGCTGCTGACGGACCTGCTGCGGCCGCACCGGCGGGCGGTCGGCTGGACCGCCACCGCGATCATGGTCTCGTCGCTGGCGGCGCTGGCCGGGCCGTGGCTGATCGGCCTCGCGATCGACAACGGCATACCGCCGCTGATCAAGTCGGGCAACGCCGGGCCGCTGCTGTGGATCGCGGCGCTGTTCGCGGCGACGGTGGGCGTGCAGGCGGTGACCACCAAGATGTTCGTCACGATGACCGGGCGGATCGGGCAGGCGGTGGTGCTGGAGCTGCGGCGGCGGCTGTTCGCGCACCTGCTCAGCCTGTCGGTCTCGTTCCACGAGAGCTACACGTCGGGACGGGTGATCTCCCGGCAGACCTCGGATGTGGAGGCGATCTCGGCGCTGTTCGAGGAGGGGCTCGACGGGCTCATCACCGCGGTGCTCACGCTGCTCCTGGTCGGCACCGGCATGCTGCTGCTGGACTGGCAGCTGGGGCTGGTGGTGCTGTCCGGCTTCCTGCCGCTGATCTGGCTGAGCGCCTGGTTCCGGCGCAACTCAGCGACCGCCTACCGGCGCATCAGGGAGACGAACGCGCTGGTCATCGCGTTCTTCGTGGAGACCTTCGGCGGGCTGCGGGCGGTTCAGGCGTTCCGCCGGGAAGAGCGCAACGAGGAGATCTTCGGCCGGCTGTCGGCCGACTACGCGTCCGCCACCATGCGGTCATCGCAGCTCAGCGCCGTCTTCGCGCCCGGCATCGCGATGGTGGGGAACGTGATCACCGGGGTGGTGCTCTGCTACGGCGGATTCCTGGCGCTCGACGGGAACATCAAGATCGGCGTGCTCGCCTCGTTCCTGCTCTACCTGCAGCGGTTCTTCGACCCGCTGCAGGACGTGTCGCAGTTCTACAACTCCTTCCAGGGGGCGGCGTCGGCGCTGGAGAAGATCTCCGGGGTGCTCGAGGAGGAGCCCTCGGTGGCCGAGCCGCCGGCCCCGGTGTCGCTGCCTGATGCGGTGAGCGGCCGGCGGGTGTCGTTTTCCGGCGTGCGGTTCGGGTACCGGAAGGCGATCGTGCTGCCCGGACTCGACCTGGAGCTGGCCGCCGGCCAGACGGTCGCGCTGGTCGGCGAGACCGGCGCGGGCAAGACCACCGTGGCCCGGCTGCTGGCCCGGTTCTACGATCCGAACGCGGGTGAGGTGCTGCTCGACGGGGTCGACCTGCGGCTGCTGCCCGATGCGGTGCTGCGGCGGGAGATCGTGCTCATCACCCAGGAGAGCTTCCTGTTCGAGGGCACGGTGGCGGAGAACATCAGGCTCGGGCGGCCGTCGGCGTCCGATGCCGAGGTTGAGGAGGCGGCGCGGGCGATCGGGGCGCACGCGTTCATCGCCGCGCTGCCGGACGGGTACGCCACCAAGGTCGGCAAGCGGGGCGGGAAGCTGTCGGCGGGCCAGCGGCAGCTGCTGTCGTTCTGCCGCGCGTTCATCGCCGCGCCGTCGGTGCTGGTCCTCGACGAGGCGACGGCGCTGCTGGACATCCCGTCGGAGCGGCTGGTGCAG
>DATCGA010000661.1:0-3893 GCA_036509215.1 Trebonia sp. | reverse complement strand
CGGGACCGTCTGGTTCGCCCCTGCTCACAGCCGCCTGCGGGGACATCAGAAATGGGAACCTACACATGCTGTAGGTTCTCGATCCGCGTGGCACATCCTCAAACGCGATGGTAGGCAGATGGCATATGTACCACGGGGATGAGACCGAAACGCCCGGTCTCTGTCCGGTGACAGGCATCATGGCCCGGGAGGGTGCCTCCGAGCTGGGCGGGCCTTTTTAACTCGGGCCGGTTCTGGCTCTGCCATCGAAGTTGGCCCGGAGCTTCGGGGCCTGTTTTTGCCATTCATTCTGCCCCCGCAGGCTCGTCAGGTCGCGGGCGAAGAAACCGAGCTGGCTCTCGTTCACATCCCACAGGTCCCCCAGCAGGGCCATGAACTATCGGCCTTGCGCGTCAGCACATCAAGGACGCAGTCGAGGTCACGCGCGATCTCGCGCCTGACCCGCTTCGGTATCTCAGGGGCGCCCCGGTCGGCCCACAGCACGTCCTCGATCGCGAAGCGGGCCGCCGGCCCCGACGACAGCGGGATAGTGCCCGCGACAATCCGCTCCGCAACCGCCGGGAGGCCAGCATCCGGCAGAGCTGCGAGGCTGCGAGCAACCCGCACGCGCTTCGAGCACTCGCCCTCGGGGGGAGGCTCAGGCAACCCGAGGCGCTCGCACTCGATGCCGATGTCCTGATGCCTCCACGGCCCTGCGAGGTCGCGTTCGGCCAGGGACAGCGCGGACCGCAGCAGGGGAAGGTCAGGTATGACCGGTGTCAGGGCGTCGGTCATGGAGTGCTCTTTCTGGAAGATGGCGGGGAAACGGCGGTCGGTCCCGGCCGGCCGGGGAGTGGCGGGCCGGGACCGCGCTCAGGGCCGGATCCGGGTCAACGCGGGACGCCCGCCCGCGCTGACCGGGTATCCCGACTTCTTCTGGTTCAACTGCGACGAGACTGAGGCCACCGCGGCCCTGGTGGCGGACATCGTCGCCCGGCGGATCCTGGCTCGGTTCGGCCTGGACCCGCGCCGCGACGTCCAGGTGCTGTGCCCGATGCACCGCGGCCCGGCCGGGGCGGGGAACCTGAACCTGCTGCAACCGCCTGCATGTTTGGCACGTTCCCAGTTCATCATTGGCCGGGGCGCGCAGACCAAGCAAACGTTGCCCGCACCTGACGCGCGATCTCTATGTCCTCGCGGGCGGCGATAAGCAGGGCGCGCGCCGCGCTGGCGGGCGCGCCGATCTCGCGGTCCCCGTCGCCCGAGTCGTTGGACGCCGGGTCGGCGGCGACGCCGAGGAAGCCGAGGCCGTCCATGGCGCGCCGGCGGATCTCGGCCGAGTTCTCGCCGACGCCGCCGGTGAACACGATCGCGTCGAGCCCGTCCATCGCCGCGGCCATGGCGGCGATCGACGCCCGAAGCCGGTGCAGGTACGTCTCCCTGGCAAGTTCGGCGCGGGTATCGCCGGCAGCGGCGCGCGACAGGATTTCGCGCATGTCGGCGGTCCCGGCCAGCCCGTACAGGCCGGACCGGTACTCCAGGGCCGACGCTAGCTCGGCGGGCGGCATGCGCACGTGCTCCTCGAGCCACAGCACGAGTCCGGGATCAACCGATCCCGATCTGGTGGCCATCACCAGGCCGTCCAGCGGCGTGAACCCCATGGTGGTGTCCACCGACCGGCCGCCGCTGATCGCGGCGAGAGACGCGCCCGCGCCGAGGTGGCAGGTGACGAGCCGCAGCCTGCCCGCGTCGCGTCCGAGCAGTTCCGCGGCCCGCCGCGACGCGTACGAGTGCGACAGGCCGTGGAATCCGAAGCGCCGCAGGCTCCAGCGCGTCCGCCACTCCTCGGGCAGCGCGAACGTGGCCGCGGCTGCGGGGATGGTGGCGTGGAAGGCGGTATCGAAGCAGGCGACGGCGGGCACGGCGGGAAGCACCGCCTGCACGGCGTCCAGGGCGGCGAGCGACTTGGGCTGGTGCAGCGGCGCCAGGTCCGTCAGCGACTCAAGCCGCCGCCGGACCTGGTCGTCTACCTCGATTGGTCCCGTGTAGAGGGTGCCGCCGTGCACGATCCGGTGGCCGACGGCATCGATCGGGCCGAGCGACTCGATCGCGGACCTGATCTCAGAAGCGTCCGCCGCACCGCGCGGGGCGGGCAAGTCGGCGCGGGCCGTGACCGCGTCCGCGGGGTCGAGCACGCGCAGCTTCAGGCTGCTTGACCCGGCGTTGACGACCAGGACCCGCCCGGCCGCTGCAATGGCCTCCGTCACTGCGGCCACGTCCAGTTGTTGATCTCCGGGGCGTCCTCGCCGAACTCCCTGGTGTACGCCCTGGCCTCGATCCGCTTGTCGCTCATCAGTTGGCGGAGGTGCCCGGCGCGCGCGGCCAGCCCGGGGACCCGGTCGATCACGTCGATGACCAGGTGGTACCGGTCCAGGTCGTTGAGCATCACCATGTCGAACGGCGTGGTGGTGGTGCCTTCCTCCTTATAGCCGCGGACGTGCAGGTTGTGGTGCCCGTGGCGACGGTAGGTCAGCCGGTGGATGAGCCACGGGTAGCCGTGGTAAGCGAAGATGACCGGCCGGTCGGCGGTGAACAGCGCGTCGAACTCGGCGTCGGACATGCCGTGCGGGTGCTCGGTGGCCGGCTGCAGCCGCATCAGGTCGACCACGTTGACGACCCGGACCCGCAGCGACGGCAGGTGCTCGCGGAGCAGGGAGGCAGCGGCGAGCGTCTCCAGGGTGGGGACATCTCCGGCGCAGGCCAGCACCACGTCGGGCTCCTCATTGTCGTCGTTGTCGCTTGACGCCCAGTCCCAGATGCCGGCGCCGCGGGTGCAGTGGATAATCGCCTGGTCCATGGTCAGCCACTGCGGCTGCGGCTGCTTGCCCGCGACGATCACGTTGACGTAGTGCCGCGAGCGCAGGCAGTGGTCGGCTACCGACAGCAGCGTGTTGGCGTCCGGCGGCAGGTAGACCCGGATGACCTCGGCCTTCTTGTTCATCACGTGGTCGATGAAGCCGGGGTCCTGGTGCGAGAACCCGTTGTGGTCCTGCCGCCATACCAGGGAGGAGAGCAGGTAGTTCAGCGACGCGACCGGGCGCCGCCAGGGGATCTCCCTGGTGGTCTTGAGCCACTTGGCGTGCTGGTTGAACATCGAGTCGATGATGTGGATGAACGCCTCGTAGCAGTTGAACATCCCGTGCCGGCCGGTCAGCAGGTATCCCTCCAGCCAGCCCTGGCACAGGTGCTCGGACAGCACCTCCATCACCCGGCCGTCGGGGGCCAGGTGGTCGTCGCCGTCGATGATCTGCCCGTCGAAGGCGCGGTCGGTCACCTCGAACACGTCCTGCAGGCGGTTGGAGGCGGTCTCGTCCGGCCCGAACAGCCGGAAGCTGGCCGGGTTGCGCGCGATGACGTCGCGCAGCCACGTCCCCAGGGCGCGGGTGCCCTCGGCCTCGCTGGCGCCCGGGCTGGCGACGGGGACGGCGTAGTCGCGGAAGTCGGGCAGGTCCAGGTCGCGCAGCAGCAGGCCGCCGTTGGCGTGCGGGTTGGCGCTCATCCGCCGGTAGTCCCGCGGCGGCAGCGCGGCCAGCTCGGGAACCAGCCTCCCGTCCGGGCCGAACAGCTCCGCCGGCCGGTAGGACCGCATCCACTCCTCCAGCTGGGCCAGGTGCGCGGGATTGCCGCGCACGTCGCTGATGGGGACCTGATGCGCCCGGAAGGTGCCCTCGACCTTCAGCCCGTCCACGATCTTCGGTCCCGTCCAGCCCTTGGGCGTGCGCAGCACGATCATCGGCCACTGCGGCCGGGCTGGATCGCCCTGGTCGCGGGCCCGCCGGTGGATGTCGTCGATCTCGCGCACGCAGGCGTCCATTGTGGCGGCGAGCTGCTGGTGCACCAGTTCCGGCTCGTCG
>DATCGA010000660.1:0-10062 GCA_036509215.1 Trebonia sp. | reverse complement strand
CGTCGATCCGCACGTGCAGCCGGATCCGGCCGGCCCGGTCGAGCCGGTCGAACGCCATCGCCAGCGGGGCCGACCGCGAGCCGGGCGCGACCACGACCTCGCGCAGCCCGCAGCGGGCAAGCTCGTCCGCCAGCACCGCCCCGAACGCCGTCGACGGGTTCACCAGCCATCCCTCCATCCAAGCCCAAGCGCCCGTGCGCTTCGGTCTTCTTGCTGTTATCTCGATTCTGCGAGGATAGCGGATCGTTGCGTACACCGGGATGTACACAACGATCCACCATCACGCCGTACGGCCGCCGTCGCGCCGCGCCTTGACCCCCGGCGCCGATTTTCTTGCTGTTATCTGACTCACAGTCGGCGCGGCAGAACATTGGGGGTACTTTCCGTCACATAGCAGCGGTAAATACCCCCAATGTTCGCGCCTGCGGTGCTTCTTGCTGTTATCCACAGGAGAGCGTTCCCGGGGACTCGACTCGGCCAGGTACTCCGCCGCCGCCAGCGCCCGCCGCCGCCACGGCTCCGGGTCGGTCTCCCACCGGGCGAGCGCCGCCTCGTCGACTGGCGGGCGGCGGACCGGGAGCTCGCCGCCGGCCTCGGCCAGCGGCGCGGCCGTCACGTCGCCCTCCAGCAGCGACATCGTGGCCAGGCCGCACGCGTAGGGCAGGTCGGGCAGGGCGGCGGCCAGCGCGACGCCGGCCGCCAGGCCGACCGAGGAGTCGACCGCGCTCGAGACCACGACCGGCAGGCCGCACGCCTCGGCCACCCGGAGCGCGGCCCGGACCCCGCCCAGCGGCTGCACCTTCACCATGACGATGTCGGCCGCGCCGGCCGCCCGGACCTTCAGCGGGTCCTCGGCCTTGCGAATCGACTCGTCCGCCGCGATCGGGATGTCGACAAGTCGACGGAGCTCAGCGAGCTCGTCAAGGGAAGCACAGGGCTGTTCCGCGTACTCGAGGCCGTACCGCGATAGCTGGCGGAGCAGCCGGGCGGCGTCCTCCACCGTCCAGCCGCCGTTGGCGTCGACCCGGATCCGCCCGCCGGGACCGGCCGCGTCGAGCGCGTCGCGGACCGCCGCGACCCGTTCGACGTCCTCGGCCTCCTGCTGGCCCCGCTCCGCCACCTTGACCTTGGCCGTCCGGCAGCCCGAGGCGGCGACGATCTCACGCGCGCGCTCGGGCCCGACCGCGGGCACGGTCACGTTGACCGGGACGGAGTCCCGGACCGGGGCCGGCCACGGGGCCGTGGCCGATTCGATCGCGCTGGCCAGCCAGCGGGCCGACTCGGCCGGCCCGTACTCGGCGAACGGCGAGAACTCGCCCCACCCGGCCGGCCCCTGGATCAGCGCGCCCTCCCGGACGGTGATCCCGCGGAACTTGGTCCGCATCGGGATCGCGAACGCCCGCAGCGTCGCCAGCAACTCCGGCAATTCGCTCATATCGCCGCTCCCGTACCGAGGACCCGGCCGGCTCGCCGCCGACCGTACGGCGTCTAACCTTAACCTCCGTGACTTCGCTTCCGGCCAACGACCGTACTCAGCAGGGTGAGGGCGTCCCGGCCCGCCGTCCCGGCCCCGACGGCGGCCGCCCGTTGCACGCGGTGCTGCTGTCTGGCGTGGCGGGCGCCGGACCCCTCGTCGGGCCGCTCGCCCGCGCGCTCGACGGGACCGGGCCGGCCCTGCTGCCGCTCGACGCCGACCTGCCGGCCGCGAAGCTCCAACAGCTCCTCGACGTCTTCCAGCCGAGCGCGGTCATAAACCCCGACGGCGAAGCGACGGCCCGTTCGATACCGCCTGGAATGGCTTCCGGAATTTCCCCCGACACCGCCGTCATCATCACGACCTCCGGATCCACCGGAGAGCCGAAGGGGGTCGAGCTGAGCGCGGCCGCGCTCAGCCACTCGGCCCGGTCGTCGCTGGCCCGGGTCGGGGCCGGGCCGGGCGAGCGCTGGCTGCTGTGCCTGCCCGCCTCCCATGTCGCGGGCCTGCAGGTGCTGGTCCGGTCGCTGCTGTCCGAGGCCGAGCCGGCGCTGGCCCCGGCCGCCACCGCCGAGTCGCTCGCGGCCTCGGGCTGCCGGCACATCTCGGTCGTCCCGACCCAGCTCGTCCGACTGCTCGACGAGCCCGGCGGGACGGCGGCCCTGGCCGGGTTCTCCTCGGTGCTGGTCGGCGGGGCGGCGGCCGGCGCCGCGGTCCTCGACCGGGCCCGCGCGGCCGGGATCAACGCGGTCACCACCTACGGGATGAGCGAGACGTGCGGCGGCTGCGTCTACGACGGGATGCCGCTCGACGGGGTCCGGGTGCGGGCCGACGATCAGGGGCGGCTGCGGATTTCCGGCCCGGTGCTCATGAACAGGTACCACGGGCGGCCGGACCTGACCGGCGACGTGCTCGACGGCGACGAGTTCGTGACGTCCGACCTCGGCTCCGTAGCGGAAAACGGCCGGGTGGTGATCCGGGGCCGGGCCGATGACGTCATCAACACCGGCGGCCACAAGGTCATCCCGGGTGAGGTCGCGGCCGCGCTGTCCAGCTGTCCGGGGGTCCGGGAGGTCGTGGTGGTGGGCCGTCCGGACCCGGAGTGGGGCGAGCGGGTCATCGCAGTGGTAGTCCCGGCGGACCCGGCTGATCCGCCTGGTCTAGAATTGCTACGTATCCATGTACGTGAGACGCTCCCGCGTTACGCTAGCCCAAGCGAGGTCGAGCTGACGGAGGCCATACCGGTCCTCCCGAGCGGCAAGCCGGACCTGGCAGCCCTGAAGAAGGCAAGAACGTTACGTCAGCGGGAACAATCTCGGGCGCGGAGCGTTAATTAAGAGTGCCCCCCGCGATAGTCGGTAAAACCGGGCGGGGTTACTTCTTGTCATCGGGGAAGTCGTTAAGTCGTGTTGGTAAGCAATGAAGCGCATCCTATGCGCACATGCATCAGATGGAGGGAGGTGTCTCATGCCGCGGATCGCAACTGCCACTTCGGCTCAGGACGAGGAGGCGAGCTCGTCTCGCGTCGATGACCTGATCCAGCGCGGTCGCAGCCAGGGTCACCTGTCCCTTTCGGACCTGCGGACGGCGTTCGAGCAGGCTGGATTGACACCCGGCGAGGCTCGTTCGATTCTCCGTGAGCTGAGCGAGGCCGGCGTTCGGCTGGCCGATGAGGAGACCGAGGTGAAGGCGGTGCGGGCGAAGGCCAAGACCACCGCTACCAAGGCCGCCTCGGCGAAGGCCGCAGCGAGCGCCAAGGCGCCCGCCGCGACGGCCGGCTCCGCTGACGCCGCCGCTCCGACGGAGACCCCCGCGAAGCGGACCAGGACCAAGAAGGCCGTCGAAGAGGCCTCCGCGCCGGTGACGGCGCAGACCGGTCCTGCTCCGGCGGACGGTGACGCGGACGACGACGCCGCCGCCACGATCGAGGCCGATGTCGCCGCGTTCGCCGACGGTGTCGACCTGGACGACCAGACGCCCGCGATGGGCGACTCGGTGCACACCTACCTCAAGTCGATCGGCCGGACCAGCCTGCTCACCGCTGAGCAGGAGGTTGACCTGGCCAAGCGGATCGAGGCGGGCCTGTTCGCCGAGCACAAGCTGGACAGCGACCCCGACCTGACCGCGCAGGCGCGCCGCGACCTGGAGATGGTGGCCGAGGACGGGCGGCGCGCAAAGGCGCACATGCTCGAGGCCAACCTCCGGCTGGTCGTGTCGGTCGCCAAGAAGTACAGCGACCGCGGCCTGTCCCTGCTCGATGTCGTGCAGGAAGGGAACCTGGGCCTGATCCGTGCAGTCGAGAAGTTCGACTACACCAAGGGCTACAAGTTCTCCACCTACGCGATGTGGTGGATCAGGCAGGCGATTCAGCGCGGGTTCGCTGACTCCGCGCGCACGATCCGGCTGCCCGTGCACGTGCTCGAGATGCTCTCGAAGCTGTCGCGCGTCGAGCGTGACATGCACCAGAAGCTCGGGCGCGAGCCCACCCCGGAGGAGCTGGCGGTCGAGCTGGACCGGACCCCGGACCAGATCGAGGAGCTGCTGCGCACCTCGCGGCAGCCGATCAGCCTCGACTCCACCATCGGCGAGGACGGCGAGACGTCGATCGGCGACCTCATCGAGGACGTCGACGCGCCGGAGGCGTCGGAGCTGGTGGACCGGCAGCTGATGGCCGAGCAGCTTCGGTCGGCGCTGGACGCGCTCACCCCGCGCGAGGCGACGATCATGGCGATGCGGTTCGGTCTCTACGACGGCAACCCGCACACCCTCGACGAGATCGGCCGGGCCCTCGGCCTGACCCGCGAGCGGATCCGCCAGCTGGAGAAGCAGTCGCTCTCCAAGCTGCGGCACCCGTCCCGGGCGCAGCCGCTGCTCGACTTCGCGTCGTAAGCAAGCAGCACGCTTAGAGCCCGGTGCGCCGGACCCCTAGTCGGGTCCGGCGCACCGGGCTTTTCGCGTCTTTGAATGCCCTTCGCGCGCGGCCGCGCCGTGCACTAGGCTTCCCAAGCCGCCTAGATTTCGGCGAGCCGGGCAGCACGACGCAACGCGCGCGGGAGGGGCATCATGGAGGACGACGGCCTGCTTGACGAGCTCCAGGAAGACCTCGGCTCTGACTACTCGCCCCAACTGCGGCTGGCGGCGGGGATGCTCAGCGGCGACGCGCAGGCGGCGGTGCCGTACCTGCTGTTCTCGATCGCCAAGTCGCTCGAGGACCTCTCGTTCCTGCTCGCCAACGACAGCATCAGCGTGGTCAACGACGCCGACGAGGAGTGACCGCCGGCCCCGTCTCACCGATGTCGGCGGGCGGGTAAGCGGTTCGGGCCGCTGGGGCGTAATAGGGGCGTGAGCATCGATTCGGCGGGGTTCGCCGAGTTCTACCAGACCGCGCGGGACGACTGCCTGCGTGCGGTCTTTGCCGGCGTCGGCGACCGGCAGGCCGCCGAGGACCTGGTCGCCGAGGCGTTCGCGCGGGCGTGGGCGCGCTGGCATACGGTCAGCCGGCACCCGGCCCCGGCGGCCTGGGTCGTCAGGACCGCGCTCAACGCGCGGGTGTCGTGGTGGCGCCGGTATCGGCGAGAAGTTGCGCTGCCCGATGCCGCCGCGGATGCCACCGTCGACGACGGCGGCATCGACAGCGCCGTCGACCAGGAGCTGATGGCCGCGCTCCTGCGGCTGCCCGCCCGCCAGCGGCAGGTGGTGGGCTTGCGGATCTTCCTCGACCTGGACACCGCGCGCACCGCGCAGACGCTCGGGATCGCGCCGGGCACGGTCACCGCTCACCTGGCCCGCGCGACGGCCACGTTGCGCGAAGAACTCTCCGGCGCCATGGAACAGGAGCAGCGATGAACGACGACCAGCTGATGACGGCGGTGCGCGAGTCCTTCGGGCACGTGCACCTTGACCTGCCGCTCGAGCAGACCGTCCGGCGGGGGCGGGCGCTGCGCGGGCGCGGGCGCGCGTACCGGGTCGCCGGCGTCGCCGGCGTCGCCGCGATCGCAGGGGTGACGACGGTGGCGGTCACCGGACTCGGCCGCACCTCCCCGGAGCCGACATCGGCTTTCCCTGGCACGTCCCGGTCGGCAGGCCCCGGCGGTGCCGCGCTGGACGCCTGGACGGTGACCACCGGCCCGAACGGCACCGTGACCATCACGATCCGCCAGCTCTTCGACGCGGGGGGGTTGCAGCGCGCACTCCGCGCCGATGGGGTGCCGGCCCGGGTAGCGTTCCAGTCCGGCCTCCCCTCAGACAGCCCGCCCTTGCCGGCCGGGTGCAAGAACGTGACGATGTCGGATGAGGCGAACGCGAACCTGCAGGCCAAGATCCTGGGCTGGTCGACGGCGCCGGTGACTGGCGTGGCGCCCGGGCCGCTGAACGGCCTGGGCATCGCGCTCACGATCTACCCGAAGCAGATTCCCAGGGGCGTCGGGATCTACCTGGCGGTGCAGTCCGGATCCAACCGCCAGCACTACGGCTGGGGTCTGGACCTGGTGCGGGCGACGCCCGACTGCACCGGCTAGGCGGCCATCGCCGCCGCAGGCAGGTCGGGGTGCGGGCGGCGGTCGGCGGCGGCCACCACCGCCACCACCACGGCCGCGCAGGCGGCCAGGGCGATCTCCGGCAGCACCGGGACGGCCAGCGCGAGCAGGGCGAGGACCGCGACGCCGGCCAGCCGGGTCCACGGGATGATCCCCCACAGCACGTACTTAAACGCGGCGTGCCCGGCCAGGAACAGCGCCGGGCCGCCCAGGATCAGCCAGGCCGCCGTGCTCGCGTGGGCGGACGGCGCGGTGAGAATGTCGTCATCGCCTGCCGCGGCGACGATGATCCCGGCCACCATCACCGGGTGGATGAGATGGTAGGCGGACCGGCCGATCCGGCCGGGGTCGGCCGAGCTGGCGATGATCTCCTCGCTGGCGTCGGCCGACCGGTCGAAGTACAGCCACCACAGCGCGACCGAGCCCGCGAACGCCACCACGAACGCGGTGATCTCGGTCGCCGAGAGGTGCGCGACTATCGACAGGGTGGCGCCGATGATCACGATCGACTCGCCCAGCGCGATCAGGATGAACGCCTGGCAGCGCTCGGCGAAGTGACCGCCCTCGATCGTCCAGTCCGACGTGCGCGACCGGCCGAGCCCCGGCGTCGCGAACCCGAGGACGCCGCCGAGCACGTCCACCGCGATCACGAGCAGCCACAGCAGCTCGCGCGCGTGGCCGCCCGCCAGCCCGCCGCCGACCGCCAGCGCGCCGCTGACGACGCACCAGACCAGGATCCGCTCGAAGTTAAGGCGCAGCGACCCCGACGGCAGCACCGCGACCATGAACACGGTGCGCCCGATCTGCATGAGCGCGTAGGCGCCGCCCACCCACAGGCCCCACGGGCCGAAGGCGTTCGGCAGCGCCACCGACATCGCCAGGCAGACCAGCATCAGCGCCACCAGCAGCAGCCGCACCTGCAGCCGATCGGGGTCGAGCCAGTTCGTCACCCAGGTCGTGTAGGCCCAGGCCAGCCATACCAGCGCGAGCAGGATCGCGGTCTGGAACGCGCCCTCGACGGTCGGGTGGTGCAGCAGGTAGTGCGACAGCTGGGTGACCGCGAACACGTAGACCAGATCGAAGAACAGCTCGATGTTGGTGACCCGCTGGTTTCCCGACTGGTCCCGCAGCAGCGACGCCGTGGCCTGGGCCTGCGCGCTCACCAGGCGTAGTGCTCCGGCGCGGGCCGATACCCGGGGAAGATCTCGTCGAGCCGGGCGAGGACGTCGGCGTCGAGCGAGATCGCCAGCGCCCGCTGCGCGCCGTCGAACTGCGCGTGCGTCCGCGGGCCGATGATCGGCGCGGTCACCCCGTCCTGGTGCAGCAGCCACGCGAGGGCGACGTCGGCCGGCTCCTCGCCCAGCTTCTCGCACAGGTCCTCGTAGGCGGCGAACTTGTCCCGGTTCGCCTCGACGGTCAGCTTCGCCCGGCCGGAGAGGCGGCGGCGGCCCTCCCGCTCGGACTTCAGCACGCCGCCGAGCAGCCCGCCGCCGAGCGGGGACCACGGGATCAGGCCGACGCCGTAGGCCTTCGCGGCGGGCAGCACCTCAAGCTCGACGGTCCGGCTGGCCAGGTTGTAGAGCGACTGCTCGCTGACCGTGCCGGCGAAGCCGCGGGCCTTGGCGGTCTCGTTGGCGCGGGCGATGTCCCAGCCCGCGAAGTTGGACGAGCCGACGTAGATGATCTTGCCCTGGGCGACCAGCACCTCCATCGCCTGCCAGATCTCGTCCCAGGGGGTGTCGCGGTCGATGTGGTGCATCTGGTACAGGTCGATGTAGTCGGTCCGCAGCCGCTTCAGCGAGGCGTCGCAGGCCCGGCGGATGTTCAGCGCCGACAGCTTGTCCTCGTTCGGCCACGAGCCCATGCTTCCGTAGAGCTTGGTCGCCAGCACGGTCCGCTCGCGGCGGCCGCCGCCCGCGGCGAACCAGTCGCCGATGATCTCCTCGGTCCAGCCGGCGTGCCCGGTCGGCTTGTCGGCGGCCTTCCCGGCCTCGCCGTCGGCGCTGCCGTAGCGGTTCGCGGTGTCGAAGAAGTTGATGCCGAGCTCGTGCGCGTGGTCCATGATCGCGTGCGCCTCGTCGGACGGCGTCAGCGGCCCGAAGTTCATCGTTCCGAGGCAGAGGCGGCTCACCGAAAGGCCAGAACGGCCGAGATGCGTGTACTCCATGACGCTAGCTTTTCACACGCCGCGCCGGGAAAAGATCAACGGCATCCGCATCCCGAACGGTCGCGTGGTTTAGTGTTGGCCGGTTATGCTTGCTCTATGAGCTGCGTCACGCCCCAGGGCTGGTGGCGTCCCACACCGGGACGGCTGCCGCGCTGAGCGCGCGCTAAAAACGACAACGGCCGTCCGCCGAGAGCGGGGACGGCCGTTTTGCTTGTGCGGGGTCGTCCCTGGGCCGCGATGAGAAGACCCAGCCAAGGAGGAAGACCCCATGACAACCACGCTGACCGATTCTGTTTCCGGCTCGCTGGCCGCCGCGCTGCGACGATCGGCTGAGCTCGAGGCGATGATCAGCGCAGCCGCCGGAGAGTTCAGGATCCTGACCGGCGACCGGCCGACCGGGCACCTGCACCTCGGGCACTACTTCGGGACGCTGCGGAACCGGGTGCGGCTGCAGGACGCCGGGGCCGAGGTGCTCGTGCTCGTCGCCGACTACCAGGTGCTGACCGACCGCGACACCGCCGACCGCCTCGACGAGTACGTCGTCGGGCTGGTGCTCGACTACCTGGCGATCGGGATCGACCCCGGCCGCTCGGTGATCTTCGCGCACAGCGCGGTGCCGGAGCTGAACCAGCTCCTGCTGCCGTTCCTGTCGCTGGTCACGGTGCCTGAGCTGCAGCGGAACCCGACCGTCAAGGACGAGATCGCGGGCTCCCGGCAGGCGTCGGTGAGCGGGCTGATGTTCACCTACCCGGCCCACCAGGCGGCCGACATCCTGTTCTGCAAGGCGAACCTGGTGCCGGTCGGCCAGGATCAGCTGCCGCACGTGGAGGTGACCCGGCTCATCGCCCGCCGGTTCAACGAACGCTACCCCGGGGCGGGCGGCGCCGCGGTCTTCCCGGTGCCGGACGCGCTGCTGTCGGACGCGCCGCTGCTGCTCGGCACCGACGGCGGGAAGATGAGCAAGTCACACGGGAACGCGATCGAGCTGCGGGCCACCGCCGACGAGACGGCCGCCCTGATCAGAGGGGCGAAGACCGACTCGATCAGGCGCATCGGCTATGACCCGGCCACCCGGCCCGAGGTCTCCTCGCTGGTGCTGCTGGCGGCGCTGTGCCTCGACCGCGACCCGGTGGCGGTCGCCGACGAGATCGGCCACGGCGGCGCGGCGGCGCTCAAGCGGGTGGTCACCGAAGCCGTCAACGAGCGGTTCGCGACGATCCGGGCGCGCCGGGCGGAATTGGCGGCCGACCCCGGCTACGCGCGCCAGGTGCTCCGCGACGGCTGCGCCCGCGCCCGCGCGATCGCCGAGCAGACCATGGCCGAGGTCCGCGCGGCGATGGGGACGCGCTACTGACGATCTGATGGTTGCTCGATCGTCAGAGTGGTGCAGCTGTCGCGATCGGCGCGACACTGGGATGGGAGGCAACGACCATGCGTTACGCACTGCTGATGCACTATCAGGAGCCCGGCGAGGGACAGATCAGCGACGAGGCCGTCGCGGAGGCCATGGAGGCGTTCGCGGCCTACGGCCGCGCGCTGGAATCCGCCGGGGTGCTGCTGTCGGCCGACGTGCTCCAGCCGTCCGCCGGGACGACGACCGTCAGCTGCCGGGAAGGCGGCCTGCGGGTGCAGGACGGGCCCTTCGCGGAGACCAAGGAGGCGCTGGCCGGGATCTTCATGCTCGAGGTGCCCGACCTGGACGCGGCCGTCGGCTGGGCCGAGCGGTGTCCCGCCGCCCAGTGGGGGGTGATCGAGCTCCGCCCGACCGCGACCGCCTTCGTCGACGGCGCGTGGACCCGCTGACGTCCGGCATCGGCAGCCGGGCGGCCGGCCCCGACCCCGGCCCCGGCCTGGGTGAGCCGGGGCCGGCCTGGGTGAGCCGGGGC
>DATCGA010000659.1:0-3478 GCA_036509215.1 Trebonia sp. | reverse complement strand
ACGGGGTGGGATAACTCCAGATCTGCCCAGTGGCGTACGCTTTCGCAAGTTTGCGCAGCGCTTTGCATGGGTGACCTAGCGGCCGCAGTCGAGCAAAGTTTCCCCGGTCGGGTTACCGGACATGCCCCGACCCTGAGGGTTCTCACGTTCTCGGACGTCTTGCCCGGGACCAGAAAGGACGGGAAACATGAAGATCGCTGTCATGGGCGGGACCGGGCTCATCGGGTCGCAGGTAGTCAAGATCCTCAATGCGAGCGGGCACCAGGCGGTGCCGCACTCGCTCTCCTCCGGCGTGGACCTGCTCAGCGGGCGGGGCTTGTCCGAGGCGCTGAAAGGCGCGGACGTCGTCGTCAACGTCACTAACTCGCCGACGTTCGACGATGCCTCGCTCGCGTTCTTCCAGACGACCACGGACAACCTCGTGACGGCCGCCACCGCCGCCGGGGTCGGCCACGCCGTTCTCCTCTCGATCGTGGGCGCTGACCTGGTGCCGGGCCTCGTCTACTACCGAGGCAAGGTGCTGCAGGAGGACATAACCAAGTCCGGTCCCACGCCCTACACGATCGTCCGCGCCACCCAGTTCTTCGAGTTCGTCGAGTCGGCGATGTCCTTCAGCGCCGACGACAACACCGTCCGCCTGTCCGCCACTCTGATCCAGCCGATCGCCGCGGCCGACGTCGCCCAGGCCGTAGCCGACGCCGGCGTCGGCGCGCCGCTGCAGGGCACCCGCAACGTCGCGGGACCGGAGGTCTTCCGGCTCGACGAGCTAGGCCGGATAACCCTCGCTGCCCGCGATGACCATCGCACCGTCATCACCGACGACAGCGCCGGCATCTTCGTCGCCGCCTCGGGCGACGCCCTGATCGCCAAGGACGGCGCCGTCATCGCCAAGACCACCTACCGCGATTGGCTTGCCCGCTGACCAGGACCACCTGACCGGGACCACGTGGGCTGCGGCCGCGCGTAATGAGGCGATCGCCTGAACTGCAACCATGGGTTGCAGCTCAACCGTCGACATGCTACCTTTGGTTGCAGATGCAGGGCCACAGGCGGTCGGTGGCCGCCGATGCCAAGCGGGGACGGAGCGATGCTGATGCCAGGTCTGGCAATCGAGCGCGATGTGCTGATCGAGGCGCCGGTCGAGGTCGTGTGGCGCACGATCACCGAGCCCGATCAGATGACGCAGTGGTTCGCGGACCGGGTTGATCTCGTGGTCGAGCCGGGCGCGCATGGCTACATGGGGTTCGGCGAACAGGGCGGGCCGGTCGTCGTGGAGGCAGTGGACCCGCCGACCAGGTTCTCGTTCCGCTGGAACGAGAACCACGGGGGCGAGCCCGCGACCGGCAACTCGGTGCTGGTCGAGTTCACGCTGACGCCGGAGGGCGACGAGCGGACCCGCCTTCGCGTCGTGGAGAGCGGTCACGAGTCCCTCGCCTGGCCCGACGCGGAGAAGCAGCGCTACGCCGACGAGCATCAGGGCGGGTGGGGCCCGCTCCTGGACCGTCTGGCCGCGCTGCTTGGGAAACGCCAGCCGGAGTGACCATGGAGGCCGACGATGAGCTGTGGTCGGCCATTGCCGACCCATCTCGTCGACGGCTGCTCGACCTCCTGGTCGGCAACGGCGAGGTAAGCGCGAGCTGGCTGGCGCCGCGGGTTCCGTTCTCCCGCCAGGCCGTCTCCAAGCACCTGGTCGTGCTCGAACGGGCCGGCCTGATCAGCCGTCGCAAGCAGGGCAGGGAAGTGCTCTACCAGGTCGAGGCGGCTCGGCTGGATCAGGCCACCCGGGCCATGGCCGAGCTGGCGGCGCAATGGGACCGGCGACTTGACGCAATCAAGCGGCTGGCTGAGACGGCGCATGCCGAGGCGAAGAAGAAGCGAGGACGTTAGCACACACGAGAGGAGACCGTCATGACCGATGAATCGACGCGAACCGCGAGCGGGCACCCGATCGCCTCCCGCGGCGAGTGGCGCGCGGCCCGGCTCGCGCTGCTCGAGCAGGAGAAGGAGCTCACCGAGCGTAGCGACGAGCTGGCTCGCCAGCGGGCCGCGCTGCCGTGGGTCCCGGTCGACAAGGCCTACACGTTCGCGACCGAGGCGGGTGAGGGGACGCTGGCCGGCCTCTTCTCCGGGCGATCGCAGCTCATCGTCTACCACCTCATGTTCGGGCCCGACTGGACCGAGGGCTGCCCGAGTTGCTCGGCGATCGCCGACGGCTTCGAAGGCGTCCGCGCTCATCTCGAGAACCATGACGTATCGCTGGTCGCGGTCTCACGGGCGCCGCTCGATCGGCTGCTTGCCTACCGGGACCGGATGGGATGGACGTTCCCGTGGGCGTCGTCGCTCGGGAGCGACTTCAACTACGACTTCCACGTCACGATCGATCCCGGCCTGGCGCCGGTCGAATACAACTACCGGAGCCAGGACGAGCTCGTGGCGAGAGACGTCAACTGGAAGGACTGGACCGGCGAGCAGCCGGGCATGAGCGGGTTCGTCCGCGACGGCGGACGGGTGTTCCACGCCTACTCTGCCTACGCCCGCGGCCTCGATGCACTCTGGGGGGCGTACCAGTGGCTCGACCGGGCGCCGCTCGGCCGGAACGAGGACGGCTACTGGTGGCGGCTGCACGACGAATACGAACGGTGATGCCCGCCGCCCGGGTGCCGGCAGCGTGTGATCGATCATCCGGGCTAGCTTGGCTCGGGGACGGTACTTGCCTGCAGCGCGGCGGCGGCAGCGGTCAGCAGCTGCTCGGCCCGCCCGGCGGCGGTCGCCCGGGCAGCCGCAAGCTCGCCTCGCGACCGCACGGGCCGGACGACCTCGGCGTAGATCTTCAGCTCGGGCTCGGTGCCGCTCGGCCGGATCATCACCCGGGCGTCGCCGCCGATGCGCCAGATCAGCACGTTCGCGGGCGGAATCGGCTGGCCCGGGCAGCGCTCGGCGTGGCCGCCCGCCAGGTCCACCACGCCCGGGTCGTCGTCGCGGAGGTCCGTCACCGTGACCGGCGCCCCTTCCAGCAGGGGCGGCGGCTCCTTCCTGACCCGCTCGACCGCGTCGGCCAGCCGGGCCAGGCCAGCTGGTCCGTCCGCCCGCAGCGACCGCTGGCTGGTGACGTGCAGGCCGTGGGCCAGGGCGATGTCATCGAGCCGGTCGGCCAGCGCCCGGCCTCCCCTGGCCTCTTCCTCCGCCAGTTGCAGGACGAGCAGGGCCGCGCTGATCCCGTCCTTGTCGGCTACCAGGTCAGGCCGCACCGCGTAGCCGAGCGCCTGTTCATAGCCGTAGACCAGGGCGCCGTCGGCTCCGCCCGCTCGCGCGATCCACTTGAACCCGGTCAGCGTGGTGACGCACCGCACGCCGGCCGCCTGCGCGAGGCAGCGCAGCAGCGAACCGGAGACGACCGTGGTGGCGACGACCGGGAGCCGCCCGGCCGGATCGGCGTCCGGCCCGTCGCCCGCCACGCCGGCCACCCCGGCCACGCCGG
>DATCGA010000658.1:0-6548 GCA_036509215.1 Trebonia sp. | reverse complement strand
GATCGCGGCATCGCCGATGCGCGCGAGATCCGGCAGGCGAAGGGCGTCGCGTTCCGCCGTGAAAGCTAGCCAGGAGCGTGACGACTGCGCGCAGACCGCGCGGTTCCGAGTTCCGCACCTCGTCGACCGGGTCCGCATGGCTCCGCAGTCCGCAGCGAGTCCGCAGCAGCACCGACAGCAGCGGAAAACAACCAGCGACAGTGAACGGCAACGAACGATCTGTTTTTGCAGCTCAGAGCGGCTTCCAGTGCCCTGACCTCCGGTGCGCCCTTCCTGTGCCGGAGTTCGAGATGTACTTCGACTGCTGACGTCTTTGGCTGCTTGATCGCGCGGAAGGCCCGCGGAGCGCTTGTCGCTCTGCGGGCCTTCCGCGTCTGCTCGCGGGTGCCGGTTAGGCTGAGGCCATGAGCGACAGCGCGGACGAGCGGTGGATGCGCCTCGCGATCGAGCTCGCCTGGCAGTGCCCGCCGTCGCCGACGGCCTTCTCCGTCGGCGCGGTCATCGTGGACTCGGGCGGGGACGAGATCTCCCGCGGGTTCTCCCGCGAGGGCGGCGACCCGCAGCTCCACGCCGAGGAATCGGCGCTGGCCAAGCTCGCGGCCGATGACCCGCGACTGGCGGGCGCGACCACCTACAGCACGCTCGAGCCGTGCTCGCAGCGGAAGTCCCGGCCCCGCACCTGCACCCAGCTGATCATCGCGGCCGGCCTGCGCCGGGTGGTCATCGGCTGGCGCGAGCCGGCCCTGTTCGTCCCCGACTGCGAGGGGTACGAACTGCTGACCGAGGCCGGGCTCGAGGTGGCGGAACTGCCCGCGCTGGCGGCGCTGGCGGCGGCGCCCAACCGGCATCTGTCCGGTTACAACCCGGCCGATGCTGGTTTAGCCCCGCCGTTAACAGACGCCACCGGCTATAGTTACTGATGAGTAAATTATGCCTGGTCACCGCGCTCCGGGGGGAAACCGCGCGGCGGCTGCGCCGACCGGTCATCAAAGGGGCATTGATGGAGACGACGACCTACACCGCGCTGTGCGAACGGGCAGGTCGCTGGTGGACGATCCGCGTTCCCCAGATCGAGGGGCTGTCCGCTCAGGTGCGGAGCCTCGACCAGGCCGAGGTCATGACGCGGAAGGTCATCGCCCGGCACCTGGGCATCCCGGCCGAGGCGATCAAGGTCGACGTGCTGCCCGACGCCCCCGTCCCGGTCGCACGGGCGCTGCAGGCCAGGCACGCCGCCCGGCAGGCGGCCGAGGCCGCCGCCAAGGCCACCCGCGAGGCCATCGAGGCCCTGGGCCGTGACGGCTATCCCTTCCACGATGTGGCGACCATGCTGTCGCTCTCGCGGGGCGAGATCGAGCACTACGGGCCGCCCGCCGACGCGGCGGCCGGGCTTGGTTCCGGGCTTGGTTCCGGGCCGCTGCCGGCCTCGGCCCAGTAAATCCTGTTTGGCGGTCCGGCCGCGCGCGCTTAGGGTGGGGAGTGCCGTGAGCGATTCCGGGGTAATTGAGCGTATCGACGCCTTCTGTGATGCCGTGCCGAGAGAGCGCGCCAGAGCCGAGGCGATCGGCGCGCTTGTGCTATTCGTGCCGGTGGGCACGGGGTTCCCTTACTATGCGCGGCCGCGCACCGGGCTGCGGCCGGACGCCACCGCGGCCGACGTGCGCGCGGTCAGGGCCAGGCAGCGGGAGCTGCTGATCCCCGAATCGTTCGAGTGGGTCGAGCGGACCGCCCCCGACATGGCCGCCGCCGCGGCCGAGGCCGGCCTCGCCGTGCACGCGCACCCGCTGCTCGTCCTCGGCCTCGGCTCGCTGGCGCCGCCGCCGCGGCTGCCGGAGCGGATCGGGGTGCGGGTCATGAACCCCGAGGACCCCGACCTGATCCTGGCCTGGGCGGTGCCCGGGGTCGCGTTCAACTACCCGGGGACGGCCATCGGCGAGGCCTCCGTGACCGAGCGGGACAAGATCGCGGCCGACCACGACGCGTCCACGATCGAGCTGCTCCGCGACCGGCTTCGGTCGCGGGAGTCGGTGCTCGCCACCGCGTCCGGGCCCAACGGGCCGCTGGCGGCCGGGAGCTACCAGCTCTCCGGCGGCACCGCCGAGATCACCGGGATCGGCGTGCTGCCGGCCAGCCGCCGGCGCGGCCTGGCCGCGGGCGTCACCCGCGCCCTGGCGGCGCACGCGGTGGCCAGCGGCGCGCGCACGGTGTTCCTGTCGGCGACGGACGCGACCGTGGCCCGGATCTACGCGCGGCTCGGCTTCCGCGAGGTCGGCACCGCCATGATCGCCGAGCCGCCTGGGGACTGACCCTGGGTTGCGGTTGCGCTTCTTCCTCAGCCCGGCCGGGCGTGCCGGACGCGGGCCAGGGACGCCGGGGTGAAGCCGGACAGGGCGGAGCATTCGCGGGTGAGGTGGGCCTGGTCGGCGTAGCCTGCCTGGGCCGCCAGGGTGGCCAGGTCGGGCGGCGTTTGTCCTCGCCGTTGATCTTGTCCTTGCGCTTGCGCGGGATGGGGTGCGGGTGCGGCGTCGAGCAGACGGACGAAGCGGTGAAACCGGAGCACGCGCTGCAGCGTCTTGGGGCCGTAGCCGGCCGCCGCCTGGCTGCGGCGGCGGAACTGCCGCTCGCTCAGGCCGACCTCCGCCGCGACCGCCTCGGCCCGCGCGGCCGGGTCCCGTAGCAGAACCGCGGCCCGCGCCATGGCCCGGTCGGGGGCGCCCTCGGCCACGAGCGCGCCGGTGAGGTCGAGCATCCGGCCGGCCGCCTCCGCCGGGTCGAGCGCCGCTGACAGGCCTCGGGCAGCGGGCGGCAGCTGCGCGGGGCGCAGCAGGTCGGCCAGCGGAACCCGCTGGTTCGCGATCTCGCTCAGCGGCGTCTTGAGCACCTGGCCGCCGGCCGACGGGCGGAACCTGACGCCGACGATGACCGTGCCCCGCGCGATCACCGGGCGGGCCGGGCCGGTGTCGGGGCCCGCGATGTAGGCGCCGACGCCGCGTTCCCAGATCAGGTCGCTGCAGGCGTCGGGCAGTACCAGGCCGGACTGGGTTGCCGGGGTCGCCTGGTCTGCCTGGTCGTCGGCCTCGGGGGCGACGCGGGCCCACAGGCACGCCACCGCGCCTCGCAGTGCGGCCGGCGGCGCCCACTCCGCGTACCCGGGAGTGAGCCACGCCGCTGACGGCACCCAGTCGGTCGGCGAACGCCCCATCTCACCAGCATGCCACGGGAGGCGGGAAGCTCGCGTCGATGGCCGTTTCGTTCAAGACGCCCGCGCGGCCAGGTGGTGGGATTGGATCCGACCGGAACTCCGACGGCGGCTTCGGTTACGCGCTCGAGCCGGACTGCCGGCCGGCCGCCAGCCAGCCCGCCGCCGTCGAGATGGCCCTGCGGCTGATGGACCTCGCCGATGAGTGGGACTCGGGACTGGTCGGCGACGCGGTCGGCTGGCTGACGGCCGTCGCCCCGGCCGAGGGCGGAGCCGCGTTCGTCGAGGCCTCCGTGGCCGACGGGCCGCACGCGCCCTGGTGGGCGCCGGAAGACGGGCATCCGGCGTCGCTCATCCAGACCGGCCAGATCTGCGGGGTGCTGCACACGCGCGGGTTCGCGCACCCGTGGCTCGACCGCGCCACCGAGGTGATGTGGTCGCGGATCGGCGCCCTCACCGCGCCGAGCGCCTACGAGATGTTCGGGGTGCTCGCGTTCCTCCAGCACGTGCCGGACCGCTCGCGCGCCACGGCGGCGTTCTCGCGGGTCGGGCCGCTGCTGACCTCGTGCGGGCTGGTCGCGCTTGACGTCGGCGCCGAGGGCGAGGCGCACTCGCCGCTCGCCTTCGCGCCGCTGCCTTCGTCGCTCGCCCGGGCGCTGTTCTCCGAGGCCACGATCGACGCGCACCTGGGTCACCTGGCGGGGGCGCAGGCCGAGGACGGCGGCTGGATGTTCAACTGGCCGTCCTGGTCGCCCGCAGCCGAGGCGGACTGGCGCGGCTTCCTCACCGTCGACGCGCTGCGCGTGCTGCGCGCCAACGGGCGCGCCTGACGGCTGCCTTCTGCCGCCTGTGGCCGCTGGTGGCGGAGGCCGTCGATTGGTCTTCAATGACCGACAACTGTGGTGGCTTATGCGCCATCTCGACCGTTTTTATGCGCATACCGAATATGGTGTCGGCTATGGCGTGCGTACCCGCGAGTCGGCAGGCTGATCGGTAGTGCGGCGACTGGCTCGATGGGTTGTCCCGCTGGCGGTCTTCGCGGTGGTGGTCGGGTCGGTGTCAGCGGCGGCGGCGGCGCCTGTCGAGCGCGCCGCCAAGCAGGCCGGCGCGGCCGGCTGGCGGATCTCGCAGGTGCTGTCGGGCGTGACCGTCGGCGGGCTGTGGGCGGGCGGCACGCGGGATGCGTGGCTGGCCGGTGACGAGTGCGCCGACCCCGCGACCTGCGGCGACAGTGACATCAGCAACGGCACCGTTGTCATTCGACGCTGGGACGGCAAGGCGTGGCAGGTCGTGACGCCGCCGAAGGCGTACATCGACAGCCCGCTTGATCAGGGGGTAGCCGCGGTGACGGCCACCTCGGGCTCGAACGCCTGGGTCCTTGCCGCGCGTGGCACCGACGGGGTTGCCTACACCGACGCGCTGCACCTGACCGGGGAAAAATGGGCGGCCCCGGTCCGGCTCGATGCCGCGATCCAGGCGGCGGTCGCCCCGTCCCCGTCGCAGCTGTGGGCGTTCGGCGAACCGTCCTGGTCGGGGCCGTCCGGTTATTTCGCGCACTTCAGCGGCGGAACCTGGACCCACGGGTCGTTCCCGTTCAGCGGCACCGCGACCGCGGCCGGCTCCGCCGACGACGTGTGGGTCGGCGGCGGCGGGAACGGCACCGGCAGCCTTGGCATCGAGCACTGGAACGGACGCCGATGGCACGCCACCCCGCTGCCTGACCTTGGCCTACCCGCGAATGACCTGCTGTGGGCCGGCATCAACGGCCTGGCGGACGTCGGGCCGCGTGACGTCTGGGCCGACATCACCGCGAATGACACCAGCGGGCACCGGTCGGGGACCATCCTGCTGCACTGGAACGGCAAGGTCTGGTCCCGGGTCGCGTTCCCCTATGCGGGGAGCGCCGTTTCGCCGGTCTCCTCGGACGGCCACGGCGGAATCTGGCTGGCCACCGCGAGCGGCACCGGCGATAACGCCGTGGCGTGGTTCGATCACTACGCGGGCGGCCGCTGGTCCCGGATCAAGGTCCCGAGCGGCGACGGCGATCAGCCAGAGGTGTTCTACCTGAGCTCGATCCCTGGCACGCGTTCGTTGTGGGCGGCGGGCGAGGTCGATTTCGCCGACGACGGCGAGGCCATACTCTCCTACACCGGTACGATGCCCGTCCGCAGTGCGGATCAGAGCGGGCGGGTGAGGATGTCGCAGACCGCTGCGCCGGGGCCGCGGGCGCGGCCGGTCTTGGTCCAGCCCCAGTTCCTGAAGGCGGCTTGCGCGGCGGCGGCGCCGGGCGGGAGCCTGACGACGGCCCGTTCTTCGGCCCGGCCGTCCAAGATGAGCTCACAGAGCTCGGCGGCGATCCCCTGTCGACGCCAGGAGCTGCGGACCAGCAGCTGGGTGAGCGCGAAGGTGCGGCCGGGGCGCTCGTCGGTGATGGCCGCGGGCAGCGGGGCGGTCAGGTCCCGCCACCAGTCGGTGGACGGGCGCAGCTGCATCCCGCACGCGCAGCCGACGAGGTAGCCGCCGTGGCTCGCCTCCGCCAGCGCGAACCCGGGCTGGCGACGCCACACGCCAAGGCGGCGCGCGAAATCGGCGTCGTCGACTTGGTCGGCCACCTCGTCGTGGAGGGCGACGAGCTCCGCCTCCCGCGCTGCGGCCTGGCGGCCGTCGCGCACCTCTAGCGTCACCCCGGGCGCGGACCACGACGGGATGCTCACCGGGCGTCGGCGATCGCCGGGATGGTGCGGGCGATCGTCTGCGCGGCTTGCGCGATCGTCCGGGCGGACAGCCGTCCGGCGCTGACGGCGTGCGCCTCAGTGGTGGAGCGGCAGCGCTGGGTGGCCGGATCGTACTCGGTTGACGATGCCGGCCCAGCCCGCCCGGGCCGGTAGATATCCGCCAGCTTCCCCAGCCCGTAGTCAACGCCCCGCTCAACCAGGACGTCCCCTACGCCAGCACCAACCGCCACTCAAGCAGGCTACAGGGGTCCGCCGATCGCCAGCGTGTTCTGCTCAGCCGGCTCCAACGGTCACCGCTGGCGCGAAACGGCCGTTAGCTTCTTGCTGTTATCTGGAGAGGGCGGTCGGGCCTTGGCACCACCGAGTTACCACTGGGGACCGATAAGGCTAATGGGGTGACGTCCAAAAAGATCTTGGAGGAAAAGCACGCTCTGCGTGAGAAATTCTTCCGCCAGGAAAGATTCTTCCAAGATCTTTGGGTTCAGTGGGGCCGCGCGGGTGCTGGTTGACGGGTGGTGGAATGGCGGCTCGTGGGTCGCGACGGTGATGGCTAACGGCCCGGGGCCGGGGCGGACGACGAGCCCGTCGGCGTCGATCGCCCACACCGGCAGGCCCGG
>DATCGA010000657.1:0-5632 GCA_036509215.1 Trebonia sp. | reverse complement strand
GCCGGGGGCAGCAGGTCCGGGGCCCGGGGCAGCCGGACCGGCTCGGCGCCGGTGATCTGCGTGAGCAGGGTGCTCCCGTAGTTCCACAGGTAGGTGACCCCGCCGTCGCCGTAGGTGTCGCTCTCGCCGGTGCCGGTCACGTCGTCGGCCCGCCAGTACGCCGGGGAGCGGTACCACACGTACTGGTCGGTGGTGCCGTCCAGCAGCGTGCTCACGTTGTGCAGGTCAGGAAGCTGCGGCAGGCCCAGGTTCACCGTGCTTTCGGCGTACCCCTGGTACGGCACGCCGGCCGAGGCCAGGATGCGGGCCCGCAGGGCCGGCGCGCTGATCGACGAGGCCGGCACGGGCAGCGCCGCGATCACCGCCGGGATCGCGCACAGCAGGGCCGTGCCGGAGGCCACGATGGACCATCTGCGCCACGTACCCCGGCTCACGGAACCAACGTACGTCGGGACGCCGACCGGCGCACCGGACCGGGCCTCCCGTAAGGTGCCCATAAGACAGCGCCGCAGAATCCCGCACGACATCGGAGGCAGGCCGTGATCCTGGTGACCGGAGCGACTGGAAGGGTCGGCTACCGCCTGCTGGAGGCGCTGGCGGACGCCCAGGCCGAGGCCATCGCCATGGTGCGGGTGGAAGCCAAGGCCCTCGACCTGCCCGGCCGGGGCGAGAACCTGGTGGCCACGTTCGACGACCCGCCGGACGCGGAACAGCTCCGGGACTTCGACCGGGTCTTCCTGCTGAGCCCGTCCGGCGAGACGCAGGCGGAGCTGGAAATCCTCTTCATCGACGCGCTGGTGGCGGCGGGCCACCGGCCGCACGTGGTGAAGGTGGCCGCGGACGGCTTCCTGGACCCCGGCTGCGACGTGCGCTTCATGCGCAGTCACCGTGAGATCGCGCGGCACCTGGACGCGGCCGGGCTGCCGGTCAGCTACCTGGCCCCCGCGCCGTTCATGGAGATGCTGCTGCCCGCCGCGCCGGCCATCCGCCAGGAGGCCACGCTGTACGCCCCGGCCGGCCACGGCCGGGTGGGCTTCGTGGCGGCCGCCGATGTGGCCGACGTCGCCGCGCAGCTGCTGACCGGCCCGGTCCCCGCGGGCGGCGAGCCGGGCGTGTTCACGCTGACCGGCCCGGACTCCCTCAGCTACCCGCAGGTGGCCACCCGGATCTCCGCCGTGTTCGCGCGCCAGGTGCGTTATGCCGACCTGCCGGAAGGGCGGGCCCGGGAGGAACTGCTGGGCTCGGGCCTGGCGCCCTGGGACGCCGAGGGGATGCTGGAGCTGTTCGCCTGGATCCGCGCGGGCGGGGCCGGCCAGCTCACCCAGGATGTCCGGGAGGTGACCCGGCACGCGCCCCGCGGACTGGACGACTGGCTCGAAGGGGCCCGCGCCACGTTCCTGGAGCCCCTGCTGGACGGTCCGGCCCCGACGTACTAGCGGCCGGCCGCCATGAAGTAGCCCACAGGGCTGGACTGCCCCGGCTCGGGGACGACCCTTCTATCTACGTAACGTAGTCAATCGAGTACAGATTGCTATCGCAGGGTAGGTCACCCTGGAGGGCGGAACCGGCCGGGTTCCCCGCCACCATGGGCCAGGAGGCGTGCGAGCGCATGCCGAAAGAGCTGCTGAGAGGGTCGGCGCGGCGCGTCGCCGCGCTGAGCGTGGTAGCTGTCACCGTCATAGCGGCCGCGATTGGCGTCACGATCTGGCGCTACGAGGATGCCCTGGCCCGCTCGGAGGTGGCGACCGACGCTCGCGCTGATGCCACGCTCACCGAAGCGCTCGCCGCCTCGTTCTGGCACGAGCGCGAGGCCACACACGAGTACCTCGCCACTCCCGCGCCGGCGCTGCTTCAGGAGGTGAATGGCCAGCGCGCGCAGTTCGTGCGAACTGCGGGCGCGCTGGCCAGAGAAGAGGGGACCGGCGAGGCGCGACTCCGAGCACAGGCCGTGGCCGGGAACGACAGGTTCGCCCACCTTTTTGCCCAGCTCCGGACGAACGCGGGAACGACCCTGGCCCGTGAGACCGCGGCCAACAGGCGGCTCAGCGCCGCCGAGCCGTTGGTCCTGGGACCCCTGACCCAGCTTGATTCCGCCCAGACCAGCCGCGCGGACGCGGCGGAAGCGGCGGCCTCGTCAGCGGCCGGCCAGGCCCTCGGGATCGGGATAGCCGCCGCCGTCCTGGCCGTCCTGGTCGGTGCCGCATTCTCGCTGTTCGCGCTCCGGCTGCTGCGCCGGGCCTTCGTGCGTGAAGGGGACCTGACGGCAGCGCTCGGCCGGCTGAACGAGCTCTTCAGCCGTATCCGCTCGACCTCGGCCGTCCTCGGCGAGGTCACGGGCGAACTGCGGCTGGCGGCGAAGAACGCGGCCGCGGTCACCAGCGAGCAGTCGTCGGCCGTCGCCGAAACGTCCGCCACGATCGAGGAACTGGCCACGACCGCCGGCCTGATCGCGGACAAGGCACATGCCGTCGCGAAAGCGGCGGAGCGCACCGGTGACACGATGCGTGACATGCAGGAGAAGGTCGAGGCGATCGCCGGGCGCGCGCTCTCGCTGGGTGAGCGCGCGCAGAAGATCGGCGAGATCCTCGAGCTGATCAACGACATCGCGGGACAGACGAACCTGCTCGCCCTCAACGCCGCCATCGAGGCGGCCCGGGCCGGTGAGGCCGGGAAGGGCTTCGCCGTCGTGGCGGTCGAAGTGCGCAAGCTGGCGGAGCGGTCGGTTCACTCCACCGGCTCGATCAGCGTGATCATCACCGGAGTGCAGGACGAGACGAACGCAACGATCATGGCGACCGAGCAGGGCACCCGCCAGGCGCGTGAGGTTGGCGAGCTGATGGCGGCAACCGCGACGATGCTGGAGGAATCCATTCTCGCCACGCAGCAGCAGAAGTCAGCTGCTGACCAGGTGGACAGCGCGATCCAGCAGATCCGGGAGGCGGCGGACCAGCTCGCGTCGGAACAGACCCAGTGGGCGGCGACCGCCGAGCGGCTGGAGACGCTGGTGGTCGAGCTGGACAGCGCCCTGCAAGATAACGACCGGAGCGTCTCCGGTGCCCGTTTACGTACGACTGCGGATCGCGTCTGAAACGTACGCGATGCCGGTCGAGCACGTTCTCGGAGTGGCTGACATCGGCCAGATCAGGGCCGTTCCGCGAGCCCGGCCAGAACTGCTAGGACTCTGGAACCGGCGCGGCCGCATCCTGCCGGTCGTCGACCTCGCGCAGCTTCTCGGCGTGACGCGGACCGGGCCCCCGGAACGGGTGCTCATCGCCGAGGCCCGGGGCCACCAGGCATGTTTCGCCATCGATGACGTGAGCGAGATCGGCGAACTGGGAGACCCGGCCGAGGAGACCGACTCGGACCTGCTGGCCGGAGCCACGCTGGCCGACGGTGACCTCGTCGGTGTCATCGACGTGCCCAGGGCCTTCGCTTCGCTTGAAGGGCTCAGCGGTGAGCGACCCTGACGCTGACCTGACCGAGCTGTTCCGCGACGAGTCAGCCGAGCGGCTCGACCAGATGGATACGGCGCTGCTCGCGGTCGAGTCCGGGGCGGCGGGCGCCGAGACCATCGACTCGCTGTTCCGGAACGCCCACACCATCAAGGGCGCGGCCGGGATGCTTGGCTTCGACGATGTCCGTGCGCTGGCGCACGCCGCCGAGGACGTCCTGGCCAGCGTGCGCACGGCAGGTGTCTTCCCGCCGGACTTCGCGGCGCCGCTGCTCCGTGCGACCGCCGCATTGCGCGCGCAGGTCAACGGGACCGCGGAACCCGTGGCCGGCCTCCTCGATGATCTTGCGGCATGCCGGGCGGGACCGCCCGGCGGCGAGCCCCCGGGACGCGCGCCGGAGGCCAGCACCGCCGCGGCCAGCACCGCCGCGGCCAGCGGGCGGGCCGCGCCCGCGCCGGCCGCGGACGTCCGGACACTGCGGGTTCCGGCCGAGAAGATCGACCACCTGCTCGACGTGGCCGGCGAGATCATGCAATACCGGACCAGGCTGGCGCACTCGCTCGGCGGGCAGGCCGGGCAGGCCCAGGACGTCGCCGAGGCGTTCGGGGCGGGTGAGCGCATGCTCGACGACCTCAAGGACACCGCGGTCGGGATGCGGACGCTGCCGCTCGCGGTGATCGCGGGGCCGCTGCCGCGAATGGTCCGGGACGTCGCACGGGCCGCGGGCAAAGAGGTCGAGTTCGTGGTCACGGGCGCGGACACCGAACTCGACCGGGTGATCCTGGAGAGCCTGTCCGAGCCGCTCGGGCACCTGCTCCGGAACGCGGTGATCCACGGCGTCGAATCGCCGGCCGAACGGGAACGCGCGGGCAAGCCCGCTCGCGGGCGGGTCGAGTTGCGCGCCACACCGCGCGGGAGCCTCGTCGAGATCGTGGTCGCGGACGACGGAAGGGGCGCTTCACCGGAGGTGATCGGGGAAGCCCGCCGCGAGGGGTCGCTCGCGGACGTCCTCGCCAGCCCGGGGTATTCGACGGCGGAGAAGGTGACGGATCTGGCCGGGCGCGGCGTCGGCCTCGATGCCGTCCGGACCTACGTGCACTCGGTGGGCGGCAGCCTGGACGTCCGCAGCGAGCCCGGCCAGGGCATGGAGGTCATCCAGCTGCTCCCCGTGGCGCTGGCGCTCATGGAGGTGCTGCTCTTCGAACGCGGGGCTGCCGTATACGGCGTCCCGCTGGCGGTGGTGGAGAAGGTCGTGATGGTGACGCAGACGCTCACGCTCGAGGGCAGGTCAGCCCTGGAGGTCGGCGGGAGATCAGTGCCGGTCGCCGACTTCGCTGACCTCATCGGCGCGATGGCGCCGCCGCTGGGCGAACGGCCGCCAGCGCTCGTCATCTCCCTCGGCGCCCGCCGGGCCGTCGTGACCTGCGACGCGCTCCTCGGTGAGGAGGAGGTCGTGGTCAAGCCCCTCGGTCCGCTCCTGGCCAGCCTCGAGGGGTACCTCGGTGCGTCCATCCTGGGCGATGGCCGGATCGCGCTTCTCGTCGAGCCCGCGATACTCACCCGGAGGTCTCATGCCGTTCCCGCGCTGACTGGGCCCAGTGCCGCGGACGGCCGGGCCGAGGCACCGAAGGTCCTCGTGGTCGAGGACTCGTTCACGGTCCGGGAGCTTCAGCGCAGCATCCTGGAGGCGGCCGGCTACTCCGTGGTGACCGCTCGCGACGGCCGGGACGCGCTGGCCGTCCTCGACCGGGACGCGGGGGTGTCGCTGGTCATCACCGACCTCGAGATGCCCGAGCTGGACGGGATCGGGCTCACGCGGGCGATCCGGGCCGGTACCGCGCGCTCGTCGCTGCCGGTCATCATCGTCACTTCGCGTGCCGCCGAGGAAGACCGGCTCAGCGGGATCGAGGCAGGTGCGGACGCCTACATGGCCAAGCGGAGCTTCGATCAGCAGGCGCTGCTCGCGACCGTCGAACGCCTGGTCGGCAGGTGACGAGGTGACGCCGCTGCGCGTGCTGATTTGCGAGGACTCCGGCACCTACGCCACTGCGCTGCGGCGGATGCTCGAGCACGACGGAGACATCATCGTCGTGGCCATCTGCTCCACCGCGGAGGAGGCCATTTCCGTGCTGCCGCGCACGGCGCCGGACCTGGTGACCATGGATGTCGCTCTGCCCGGT
>DATCGA010000656.1:0-18729 GCA_036509215.1 Trebonia sp. | reverse complement strand
ATCGAAAAAATCCATGGCGTTTCCGGTGCCATAGCCCCGGAAACGCCATGGATTTCGAGAAATGATCTTGGCGCCGACGCGCTGCGCATGGAGAGGCCGGGCCCGGCGGCTCTACGACATCGTCTTCTCCGGCCTGCGGGCCTGACTGGCGCGGCTGCAGCTTCTGCCGAAGGTGTGCTGTGCGCTCGCGAGCCTCGGGGGTCGTTGTCAGCTCATCCCCTCGGGGCGGGGGCCGCCGACCGGCATCGCTGCGCTCATGATGCAGTCGATTTCAGCCAGCTCGCTGTGGCTCAGCGTCAGGTCGAGGGCGCCGAGGCTCTCGCGGAGGTGGGCCGGGGTGCGCGAGCCGACGATGGCGACCTGGACGGCCGGGTTGGCCAGCACCCAGGCCACCGCGAGCTGGCCGACGGTGACGCCGCGGTCCGCCGCAAAGCGGCCGAGGACGGCGACAACCTCGAGGTTGCGCCGGAATCCGCGTCCGGTGAAGGCCGGACTGTGCGATCGCCAGTCGCTGGCCTGGAACCGGGTGGCCGTGGTGATGGCGCCGCCGAGCAGTCCGTGGGCCAGCGGCCCGTACGCCAGCACGCCGATGTGATGCGCTTGCGCATACGGGAGCAGGTCGGCCTCGATGTCCCGGCGGAACAGGTGATAGGGCGGCTGGATGGTCTCGACCGGCAGCACCGCCGCGAACTCGGCCAGCTGACTGGTCGTGTAGTTGGACACGCCGACGTGCCGGATCAGGCCCTCGCGGACCAGGCCGGCCAGCGCGGCCGCGGTCTCGCCGATCGGCGTCGCCACGTCGGGCCAGTGCACCTGGTAGAGGTCGATGTAGTCGGTGCTCAGGGCCTCCAGGCTGGCGTGCACTCCCTCCCGCAGCCAGGCCGGGCTGGAGTCGCGGACCAGCCGGTCGCCGTCCATCCGCAGGCCGCCCTTGGTCGCGATGACCACATCGCCGCGGTTGGCGCGCAGGTCGGCGGCGAGGGCCCGGCCGAGCAAGCGCTCGGAACGGCCGAACCCGTAGGCCTGGGCGGTGTCGAAGAAGTTGATCCCGAGCGACCGCGCTGTGCCGATCGCCTCCACCGCCGCCTGCTCGTCCACCGGTCCCCAGTCCCCGCCGAACTGCCAGGTGCCGTACGCGATCGGGGTCACCTCCAGGCCGGTGGAGCCCAGTGTCACCGTCTTCATGCCGTGCTGTGTTGGCGCTGCCGCCATGTCGAGCCTCCTCGTTTTCGTGTCCTTCTGACGACTACGAGTCTGCCGACCGGATTGGTGAGCGGTCGTCACGTGGATTTGGTGATTGGCCCGATCGCGGGCCGCTCGCAAGATATTGCAAATAGGCAATATCACTGAACGCTGATATCCGGGTATCGACAGGATTCGGAACTTCACAGAGCCGGTCACGGTCCGTTCGAGAAAATGGGGTTGATCTAGTGCTCGGTGACGGCGGCGAGCAGGGCCGGGTGCAGTTGCGACGGGGCGACGACGATGGAGTCGGCGCCGGGGGCCGGCGGTCCACGGCGCCGTCGCCACGACCGGCCCCTACAATCTTTACGCGGCGCTCTGGCTGAAGGATCTCGAGCACCTCTACGCGTTCATCACCGGCACGCTGGCCGAGCTGAACGTCGACAGTGTTGACACCGTGCTAATTGGGCATGCAGTAAAGCGCCCGGGTCGAGGCGCGTTTTAAGGAGGCGCCGTGGAGCCTGCCGTCCGGCCCGGGACCGCCGACGCGCCCGTCGCCCCCGCCGGTCCCGGGGTCGTCATCCGCACCGAGCTGCTCGGGCGGCTGGGCACGGCCGGGCGGGTGATCGAGGTGTCGGCCCCGCCTGGGAGCGGGAAGACGGTCCTGCTGCGGTCCTGGCTGGACGGCCCGAACCTGGCCGGGCGGGCCGCGTGGGTTCCGGTCCAGTCGGGCGAGCGTGATCCGCAGCGGTTCTGGATCGCGGTGGCCGACGCGCTGCGGGCCACCACGCCCGGGTCGGCGCTGGTCCGGCCGCTGACGACGGCGCCCGATCTGGATGGCTGGTCGATCGTCGAGCGGCTGCTGGAGGATCTGGGCGGGCTGGCCGATCAGGTCTGGCTCGTGATCGACGACGCGCACGAGCTGGCCTCGACCGAGGCGCTGCGCCAACTGGAGCTGCTGGTGCTGCGGGCGCCGCCGCAGCTCCGGTTCGTGCTGGCCACCCGCCATGACCTGCGCCTGCCGCTGCACCGGCTGCGGCTGGAAGGCGAGCTGACCGAGATTCGCGCGGCCGACCTGCGGTTCACGGCCGCAGAGTCGCGGGCGCTGTTCGACGGGGCCGGGGTCCAGCTGCCGGACGCTTTGCTGGCGCTGCTGAACCAGCGGGCGGAGGGCTGGGCGGCCGGGCTGCGACTGGCGGCGCTTTCGCTGGCCCGGCACCCGGATCCCGAGCGGTTCGCGGCCGAGTTCTCCGGCACCGAGCGCACGGTGGCGGAGTACCTGCTGGCCGAGGTGCTTGAACGGCAGAGCGAGCCGGTGCGGCGGCTGCTGCTGCGGACCTCGGTTCTCGATCGGGTCAGCGGCGAGCTGGCCGACCTGCTGACCGGGGGCAGCGGCGGGGAACGAGTGCTGCAGGACCTGGAGCAGGCCGGCGCGTTCGTCGTCTCGCTGGACGCCGCGCGGTCGTGGTTCCGCTACCACCAGATGTTCGCCGACCTGCTGCGACTGGAGCTGCGGCGGACCGCGCCGACCGAACTGCCTGGCCTGCACGCCGCCGCGGCCGGGTGGTACGCCGAGCACCGGCTCCCGGTCGAGGCGGTCCAGCACGCCCAGGCGGCGCAGGACTGGGACCTGGCCGCCCGCCTGCTGGCCGATCACTGGGTCACCCTCGTCCTCGACGGGCAGACCGGCACCGCCCGCGAGGTGCTGGCCGCGTTCCCGGGCGGCCCGGCGGCGGCCGATCCGGAGCTCAACGCGCTGATGGCGTTCGACGAGCTGCGGCGCGGATCGCTGCCGGAGGCGGAGCGGTACCTCGAGCTGGCCGTGCGGGGGCTCGAGGCAGGCCCAGGGTCGTTGCCGCTGTCTCGGCCGGCCGAGCGGAGTCGGCGAATGCAAGTCGTGCTCGCCGTCGTCCGGCTGTCACTGGCCCGGCGGCGCGGCGACCTGCCGACGGTCGAGGAGGAGGTGCACCGGCTGCTCGACCCGGCCGAGACGGCGGACGCCGCCCAGCTGGGGCTGGGCGAGGAGCTGCGGGCGCTGGTGCTGATCAACCTCGGCATCGCCGAGGTCTGGGCCGGCCGGCTGGAGGACGCGGACCGGCACCTGGAGCAGGCGGTGGCCCTCGCCCGCCACATCGGCCGACCGTATCTGGAGCTCATCGGCCTGGCGCACTGGGCGCAGGTGGTGAGCTGGCGGTCGTTCCCGCTGGGGGCGGAGCGCGGCAGGGAGGCGATCGAGCTGGCCGAGCGGCACGGCTGGACCGATGAGCCGCTGGCCGGGGTGGCCTACCTGGCGTTCGGCATGGCCATGATCACCCAGGGACGGCTCTCAGAGGGGGAGCGCTCACTGGAGCTGGCCGAGCGCGCCCTGCGCAGCGAGCTTGAGCCAGCCGCCGGGATGCGGCTGCACTACAGTCGCGGGCTGCTCGAGTGGCTCAAGGGCCATCACGACGCGGCCGTGGACGCCCTCCGGACCGCCGAGCGGCTGGCCGACCTGCTCGTTTCCAGGCATACGCTCGACACGCGGCTGCGATCGCACCGGCTGCAGGCGCTGGCGCGCATGGGCGAAACGCAGCGCGTCGAGCAGGCCATCGCGTCGATGGACGATCGGGATCGCGAAAGCGGCCCGATGCGCAACGCGCTGGCGGTGCTCCGGCTCGCCCAGGGCGACCCGAAGGCGGCGACGATCGCGCTCGCCCCCGTCCTCGACGGCTCCGTGCCGCTGGCCAACGCCCATCTGTGGGTGGTCCAGGCGTTCCTGCTCGAGGCGATCGCACGCGACGGGCTCGGTGAGTCGGGCGCGGCCGGGCGGTCCCTCGAGCGTGCCCTCGAAAGCGCCGTGCACCAGAACCTGGTGTTCCCCTTCCTGTTCACCCCGGCGCCGGAACTGCTCGAGCGCCATGGCCGGAACGGGACGGCTCACGCCGCCTTTCTCGCGGTCATCCTGGCCAGCCTGGAAGGTCTCCCGGCCGGGGGCTCAGCTGGGTCTGGCCGGCCGCCAAGCGTGCAGAGGATTGCGGGGCGCCTCGGGGAGATGGTTCCCGCCCAGGTCAGGTCGTACGAGGCGCTCAGCGAGGCCGAGACCCGGGTCCTGCGCTACCTACCCACCAACCTCACCGCGCCCGAAATCGCCGACCAGCTGTATCTGTCGGTGAACACGGTTCGGACGCACACACGGCACGTCTACGAGAAGCTCGGCGCGCACGGACGCCGAGACGCCGTTGAGCGGGCCCGCGCGCTCGGCCTGCTCGCTGCTGCGCGCTAGGGGCGGCTTGCTACTCGGGCCAGGGGTTCGACTCGATGACCTCAACGAAGTCGGTCCGGCGGAAGCCGGGTGAGAAGTGCTCGAGGACGTCGGCGTTGACCGTGCCGAATGTGGTGTCGGGCCGGTCTTTGAACCCGTTGGTGAAGGCGGCCAGGATCTGCCGCTTGAAGTCCGGCCGGGGATGCGCGGCGGTGACGGCGCTGATGTCGGCCGGGTCGAGGTCGTGGTAGCCGATGCCGAGCACGTCGGTCTCGACTCCGGCCGTGACCAGCGCGATCTCCGGCTCCAGGTGCTCGGGGATGCCGGGCGTGGTGTGCAGCGCGATCGCGGTCCACATTCGCCGCGCCTCCGGCTCGCCGATCCCGTGGGCGAGCAGGAACGCGCGCGCCTGGTTGGCGCCGTCGACCTCGAAGCGCTGGTCCTTGGTCCGGTACTTGTCGGTCAGGCCGAGATCGTGGCACATGGCGCCGACGTACAGCAGCTCGGGATCGACCGACAGGCCGCGCCGCCGCCCCTGCAGCATCCCGAACAGGTAGACACGGCGGGAGTGGTGGAACAGCAGCGGCGGCTCGACCGCCTCGACCAGTTCGGTCACGTCGGCCACCAGGCGCGTGTCCGGAATCGGGACGCCGGCGATGTACTCGGTCATGTCGGGCCGGCCTCAGCGGGCACGCGCTCGCGGACGAAGTGCGCGGGCTTCTCGATCAGATACGCGTCCTGGAGCAGGTTGGGCCCGGCCGGGCCGGCCGTGAGGGAGTACTCGTCGCTGCCCGCGGGTGCGCCCGCGTTCGTGGTCGTGTTCGGTGATTGGTCAGTCATGTCCTTGCCTTCTTCCCCCGGAGATGGCCCATTGATCGAGGCTCAGCCTCGTGCGCGACGGTCGTTCACAGATTTCTTCTACGTTTTCTAAAAACGTTTACTGTCTGGGGTAACTACTCGCGACAGACAGTCTCCCGACCTGCCGGGGCTATACCCAGCACGTCAGGGCTTCACACAAACCGGCGACGACCCTTCCGGCCGACGGCTTACGATCGCGTCCGGCCGAGTGCCGTTGCAGTCCTGGCCAGCGAGAACAGGGCCAGCGCGGCCAGCAGCAGCGAGAACACGAGCACGGCCGGGAAGGTGCCGATGAACCCGGACAGTACCCCGACGCCGACCACCGGGATGATCAGGCCGGTATAGCACACCGCGAAGAAGGCGGAGATGACCTCGCCGCGCCGCTCCGGCGGAGCCAGCCGGCTGGCGGTGCCGAGGCTGCCGAGGAAGAGGGCGCCCACGGCCGCCCCGCTGACGACCGTTCCCGCCAGGAACAGCCCCATCGTGGCCTGCGAGAGCGCGGTCAGGATGAGCGCCAGCGCGACCAGGAACAGGCCCAGGCCGCCGAGCACGACCCGGCGGACGCTGAACCGGGACAGCGCGACCTGGGTGATCGTCCCGATCGCGAACATCGCGAACACGACGGCGCCCTGGACGGCGTGGTTGCCCTGGTGCAGCACTCCGCCGATGAACCCGGGCACCAGGGAGGTGAACAGCCCGAGTAGGGCGAAGCCGGCGAACGCGGCCACCGCGGCGGCGATGAACTGACTGCGGCCCTGCTCGGGTACGCCGAATCCGGCGAAGCGGAGGCTGGGACGACGACGCGGGCTGACCGTTTCAGGAACCAGCCACAGGCACAGGGCCGCCACCGCCAGCACCGCCAGGTACACCTCGAACACGAGGGTGGTGGGGTGCGGGGCGTACTGGGCGAAGAGGCCGGCCACGAGCGGGCCGAGGCCGAGGCCGCCCATGTTCGCGACCGTGGCCACCAGCGAGGCCCGGCGGCCGGCCGCGGCCGGCGCCAGTTCGGTCAGCGTGGCGGTCGCGGTGCCGGTCACCAGGCCGGCCGACAGCCCCGACACGACCCGGGCGGCCAGCAGCACCCCCACGTCGGGCGCGAAGATGAAGGCGACCGTGCTCAGCGCGCTGAGGCCGAGGGCCGCGAACAGCACCGGCCTGCGCCCGGCTCGGTCCGAGGACCGGCCCGCCAGCAGCAGGGCGGCCAGCACGCCGACGGCGTAGGCGGCGAAGATCACCGTCACCACGGCGGCGGGGAAATGCCACCGGGCCTGGTAGATGACGTAGAGCGGGGTCGGCACGGTGGTGCCGAGCATGCTGACGGCGAATACGAACGCCAGCAGCCAGAATCCGACCCGGCGGCGGGCACGTCGCTGGTCAGCCTCGGCCGGCGGCGGCCGGCCGGGTACGCCGTCCCGCGTCGTTACGGTCAAGCGCTCCTGCGGCGTGCCGGTGATGGTGGGGCTCATGGTGTGGGTCACTCCTATCGCTCACATCGCTGATTGGATAGCCCAACCCTCACGGCCGAATTGGTGATCGGACGTCACGCTGACTTGGTGATTCGCGTGCGCACGGGCAGTCACCCCGCGACCGTTCGGGAAAATCAAGATCTTTTGCCGAACGGACCGTTGGTTCCCCCGCGGCCTCAGCCGCCTCCCGGCCCGGGCATGTCGCTCGGGCCAGTTTCTCCGCTGGGCGGTTGCGGGGCGTCGGAGGGCGCGGGGGCGGGGGCCGCTTGCTTGGCTTGCTTGGCTTGCTTGGCTTGCTTGGCCTGGAAGTCCTGGACGGCCTGGTTGACGTGCGCGAGGACCTCGGGCTGGAGGCGGTAGAGGCCCTTGCGGTCGTACCAGCGCACCACGACGGCGCCGACGACGAGCCAGAACAGCAGGCCGGCCGCGGCGGCCACGGCGCCGCGGGTCAGGCCGGCCACGCCCTGGGCGTCGAAGTACAAGATCGACCGGGTGCCGGACAGAACCTGCCGCAGCGGCTCGGCGTAGCTCAGCAGGCGCAGGAAGCCGGGCAGCGCCTCGACCGGCACGGTCCCTCCGGCCGAGGCCAGGCCTGCGTAGACGAACAGCAGCAGGCCGAGCAGCTGCCCGTAGGTGCCCGCCGCCGCGAATAGCACGATCATCCCGACCCGGCGCTGAGCGCGCACAGCCAGGTGAAGGCCCACAGCAGCCACGGGTAGGGCATGTCCATCCCCACTCCCCAGGCCACCAGCAGCATCACCGCAGTCGCGGCGGCCGTCACGACGACGATGAGGGCGTACTTGATGAGCAGGGTCTGCCACCGGTTGATGGGCACCGGCTGGCGCTGACGCCAGCGCGGCCCCGTCTCGGTGGTGGCGTAGCCGAGGGCGGAGTCGAGGGCGGAGTCGACGACCGAGTTCACGATCGTGGCGCCGACGAAGCCGCACAGGATCGTCGGCAGCGCGATGTAGAACGCGCTCAGCCCCAGCGCCGCGTTGTGGTCCCGACCGTGCCGGCCCGCTGATTGGTGAGGATCTCCACCCGCGGGGCGGCGGCGCTGCCCCCATGCAGGCCGGCTGCGGTCAGCAGGCTGGCGGTGAGGTTCGGGGGGATCACCAGTGTCGCGTACACGCCGTCGCGGTCCATCGCCTGCTCGGCCTGGGGCAGGGTCATCACTTCGACGTGCAGCCGGTCCGATACCGCCGGGGCGGCCAGCAGGCCGGCCTCGATCTGCTGGCCGAGCTGGAGGCGCTGGGGGCCGACCGCGGCGCCCCGGTCCTGATTCACCACCGCCACCGGCAGGCCGCTCAGGTGAGCCAGCGGGTCGGCCGCCGACCCGATGTACAGTGCCGTCATCGCCGCGACCACCAGGGACGCCACGATCAAGGGGGCCAGCCAGATCGTCCGGACCCGCAGCAACCGGCCGGCCCGGACCGGCAGCCGCGGGTCCGGTGTCCGGCGGGCGCCTGAGGAACTATGGCTCACGACAGCATTCTGACTAAGAGTGGCATTTCCGACACTAAATGTGACAGTGCCAGCGTAGATCTCGGCCCTGCCCCGGCTGCCTGCGCCGTGCGGTTACAGGGCGATGAGCGCTTCGATCTCACGCTGGTAGAGCGGGCCGGCATCCATGCCCATCGACGCGAAGGCCCCCTCGATCTCCAAGGCGACGAACCCGTACAGCCGGCTCCAGCCGGTGATGCCGCGATAGGTCACGTCCGGGTCCCCGGGCAGCTGGGCAGCGAGCGTGGGGCCGAGCGGCGGCCGCACCGGCCGCCCGGCCGCGGCTCGGGCGAGTGCGCGCAGGAAGATGTCGAGAGATCGCTGAGCCGCCGACGCCAGCGGTCCCGCGTTCGCGTCATACCCGGGCACCGGCGCGGTGTAGAGCAATCGGAAAAGGTGCGGTTGCGCCCGCCCCCACTCCCGGAAGGCGCCCGCCACGGCGCGCACCTGCGACTCCCCCGGCCCCTCGACCGCCGCCTGCGCCGCTGCGTGAAGCGCGGCCGCGAGGTCGTCGTAGGCGCCGGTAATGAGCTCGGTGAGCAGCTCGTTGCGGTTCGCGAAGTACCGGTAGATGGCCGGACCGGTCAGGCCCAGTTCCGCCGCGATGGCCTTGAGCGACAGGGACTCGATGCCGCCGTCGGCCAGCTGCCGGCTGGCGATCTGCCTGGCCTGCGCCCGCGTCGATTCCCTGGCTCGCTCCCGTGGAGTTGGCATGCAAGACATGCTAGCATTAGTTATAGACTATAACTGAAGTAATCATCTATCAGGGAGATGTCATGGCGAACGAGGTCACCGAAGTGGTGCTGCCGGGCAAGGTCGAGCCCTCCGGCCTGCAGGTCCGACGCTCTGCGGTCCAGGACCCTGGTCCGGGTGAGGCGCTGATCCGGGTCGAAGCGACCGGCATCTCGTTCGCCGAGCAGGCAATGCGTCGCGGCCGCTACTACGGTCAGCCGCCGTTCCCGTTCGTTCCCGGCTACGACTTGGTCGGCACCGTCGCCGGGGTCGGGCCCGGCGTAGACGACAGCCTGGTCGGCCGTCGGGTGGCCGCCCTCACCAAGACCGGCGCATGGGCCACCCAGCTCGTCCTCCCCGCCGCGACCCTGGTCCAGGTTCCGGACGGAATCGACCCGGCCGCAGCCGAAACCGCCGTCGTCAACGGCGTGACCGCCTGGCAGATGCTGCACCGCCAGGCCAAGGTGCAGTCCGGCCACACCATCCTGGTGCAGGGCGCCAACAGCGGCGTCGGCACGATCCTGGTCCAGCTGGCCCAGCACGCGGGTGCCACCGTCATCGGCACCGCCAGTCCGCGCCACCACGACGCGCTGCGCGCCCAGGGCGTCGAGCCCATCGACTACAACGACGCCGAGCTCCCGGCCAAGGTCCGCCGGCTGGCCCCGGGCGGCGTGAACGCCGTGTTCGACAACGTGGGCGGCCGGGGCATCGGCCAGTCGTTCCGGCTGCTGGCCCCGGGCGGCACGCTGGTCAGCTACAGCCTGGCGGGCAGCCTCAACGGCACCGCCCCGCTGCTGCCGATGTTCCTGACGCTGCTGACCCGGCTGGCCGTCTGGAACGCGCTGCCGAACCGCCGCCACGCCCACTTCTACAACGTCTGGGCCGGCGTCAGGAACAAGGACGCGTTCTACTCCCGCCTCCGCGCGGACCTGGGCGAGGTCTTCCGGCTGCTCCAGGACGGCGTGCTCACCGCCCGCATCGCCGCCCGGCTCCCGCTCACCCAGGCGGCCGACGGCCTGCGGCTGGCGGAGTCCCGCACGGTCCTCGGCAAGGTCATCCTCGAGCCCTAGAGGCCGGCGCCGGGCGCTGCCGTCTAGCGCTGCCGTCTAGCGCTGCTGCTCGGTCGGGCGGATCAGCAGCTCGTTGACGGCCACGTGCCGGGGCCGGGTGACGACGTAGCCGATGGCGTCGGCGATGTCGCCCGGTTCCATCCGCTGGGTGAACGTGCTGCGGATGCCCGCCAGTACCTCGGGCCGGTTGTGGCTGGCCAGCTCGGTGGCGACGGCGCCGGGCTCGATCAGGGACACCCGGACGTACTGCCCGGCCAGTTCCTGGCGGAGCGACTCGCTGAACGCGCCCACCCCGAACTTGGTCAGCGCGTAGACGCCGTTGCCGGGCCGGGCGAACCGCCCGGCCACCGAGCTGATGTTCACCATGTCCGCGACCCGACGCGGGCCGGTCGCGGCCGCCCGCGTCAGGTGCGGCAGGGCCGCGTGCGCGCAGTACAGCAGGCCGAGGACGTTGAGGTCCACCATCCGCTGCCACTCATCGAGCGGTGCCTGCGCCGCCGGGCTGAGCAGCATGACGCCGGCGTTGTTGACAAGGGTGTCGAGGCGGCCGAGTTCGGCGACCGTGCGCTCCACGGCGGACGCCGCCTGTTCGGCGTCGGTGACGTCGCACTCGAGAACCAGCGCGACGCCGCCGCGGGACCTGATCCCGGCCGCAAGCTCCTCGAGCGGGGCCTGCCGTCGCGCGGCGAGCGCGACCGCCGCGCCCTGCACGGCCAGTGCCTCCGCCGTGGCCGCGCCGATGCCACTGGATGCGCCGGTAACCAGCGCGACCGTGCCCTGCAGGACTGGATTCACTCGACACTCGCCCCTTTCGCTCATTGAGACGCCACCAGACAACCCTAATGACACCCGGACGGCCGGTGCGCCGGGACGTTAAGAAGGCAGCAAGTCCCCGGTGGCTACCGTCTAGGCGAAGAAGCCGCCCACGGGGAGTTCGATTTTGTTTAATCATCACGAGCACAATGAGCAGTTGAGCGAGGCCGAGCGGGAAAGGCTCCTCCGCGATGGCGCCTCCATCAGGGGGATGGTGCTGCACAGCGAGCTTTCCGCCGCCGACGGCGGTAAGTCGCTGGTGCGCGTTGAAGTCAGCTTCAAGGACGGCCAGACGGTCCAGTTCGGCCAGGAACTGGCCAATCTTTACCAGCCGGCTCCGGGGAGCCAGGAGGCGCGGCGGCTGGCGGAGGTCCGGGGAGCGGAGCAGCTCCGCCACCCGGACCGGATACCCAAGATCCAGCTCCCCTTGTCGGACGGCGTCCGGGTTCGGGTGCGCTACGACGGCGCCAACCGGGCCAGGCTCGTCATCGACGTGCCGGCCCTGCAGCAACGCGCGCTGCACGACTACATCGAGCGCGAGCAGAAGCCGAAGGGGCAGCCGGCCGCGCGGAAGGCCGTGGTCGCCGGCCCGCCTTGGGCGGTGCCGGCGCACTGCCCCAACTGCGGTGCACCGGTCGACCAGGCGAAGGCCTCGCGGGACCCCGACCCGCTGTGCCCGTTCTGCGTTCAGCCGATACCGGTCACCCCGCTCTCGCTCTCGCTCTCGCCTTCGCCGTCGCCCTCGCCCTCGCCCTCGCCAGAGGGAGAAACGCGCGTGCGCTAGACACGACGGACGCCGTCAGCGAGCTCGGCCGTGAGCTTCGCGATCGCCGCCAGCCCGGCGGCCTCGTCGGGTGCGTCGAGGATGGCCTTGACCAGGACGGACTCGACGATCACGCCGTCGGCGAAGCCGGCCACCTCGGCGGCCTGGGCGGCGTTGGAGATGCCGATCCCGACGCAGACGGGGAGTTCGGTGATCGCCCTGACCCGTCGCGTCAGCGAGCCGGCCGCCGCGCTGACGGATTCGCGGGTGCCGGTGACGCCCATCGTCGAGGCGGCGTAGACGAATCCCGAGCCGGCCGCGGTGATCTCCCGCAGTCGCTCCTCGGTGCTGCTCGGCGCGACCACGAAGATCGTGGCGAGGCCGCGGGTGGCGGCAGGCCGGCGCCACTGCGCGGACTCCTGCACCGGCAGGTCGGGCAGGATGCAGCCCGCGCCGCCGACCTCGGCCAGCTCGGCGGCGAAGCGCTCGACGCCGTAGCGGGCGATCGGATTCCAGTACGACATCACCACGACCGGCTTGCCGGTGGCCCGGTGCGTCTCTCGCACCGTGCGGAGGACGTCGTTGATCCGGACCCCGCCGCGCAGGGCGATGCCGTCGGCGGTCTGGATGACCGGGCCGTCCAGCACCGGGTCGCTGTGCGGTAGGCCGACCTCGACGACGTCGGCCCCGCTGTCCAGGACCGTGGCGATCGCGGCGATGCCGCCGTCCACGGTCGGGAAGCCGGCCGGCATCCCGGCGATGAGCGCGGCCCGGTTCTCCCGCTTCGCCTGGGCCAGGGCGCCCGCCAGCAGCTCGATGTTCCCGCTCACTTCGAGACCTCCTCGGCTGCGGCCGCGTCTTCGCGCTGACCGAAGTAGCGGGCGGCGGTGTCCATGTCCTTGTCGCCGCGACCGGACAGGTTGACCAGGATCAGCCCGTCGGCGCCGAGCTCGGCGCCGACCTCGAGCGCTCCGGCCAGCGCGTGGGCGCTCTCGATGGCCGGGATGATGCCCTCGGTGGACGCGAGCAGCCGGAACGCCTGCATCGCGGCGTCGTCGGTGACCGGTCGGTACTCGCCGCGGCCGACGTCATGCAGGTACGCGTGCTCCGGCCCGATGCCCGGATAGTCAAGCCCGGCCGAGATCGAGTACGGCTCGGTGATCTGGCCCTCGTCGTCCTGCAGGACGTAGGAGCGCGAACCGTGGAGGATGCCGGGCTCGCCCGCGGACAGCGACGCCGCGTGCCGCCCGGACTCGACGCCGTCCCCGGCCGCCTCGCAGCCGATGAGGCGCACGGACGCGTCATCAAGGAAGGCGTGGAACAGGCCGATCGCGTTCGACCCTCCCCCGACGCACGCAACCGCCGCGTCCGGCAGCCGCCCGGTGCGCTCGAGGATCTGGCGGCGGGCCTCCACCCCGATGACGCGCTGGAAATCGCGGATCATGGCCGGGAACGGATGCGGTCCGGCGACCGTGCCGAAGATGTAGTGCGTGGTCTCGACGTTGGCGACCCAGTCGCGGAACGTCTCGTTGATGGCGTCCTTGAGGGTGCGGGCGCCGCAGGTAACCGGGATAACCTCGGCGCCGAGCATCTTCATCCGGGCCACGTTGAGCGCCTGCCGGCGGATGTCGACCTCGCCCATGTATATGGTGCACTCAAGGCCGAACAGCGCGCAGGCGGTGGCGGCGGCCACCCCGTGCTGGCCGGCCCCGGTCTCCGCGATCACCCGCGGCTTGCCCATCCGCTTGGTCAGCAGGGCCTGTCCGAGCGCGTTGTTGACCTTGTGCGACCCGGTGTGGTTCAGGTCCTCGCGCTTGAGGAACACCCGCGCGCCGCCGGCCTGACGGGCGAATCGGGGTACCTCGGTGAGCGCGCTCGGGCGCCCGGCGTAGTGGGCGAGCAGTGCCTCGAGCTCCGCCACGAACGCGGGATCGGCCTTGGCCTTCTCGTATTCAACGGCGACCTCGTCCACGGCGGCGACCAGCGCCTCCGGGATGAACTTGCCGCCGTAGGCGCCGAAATACCCCTCGGCGCCGGGGGTCTGGCCCGGCAACGCCGGGATGAAGAATTCGCCGTTCACGGTGGACGCGCTCCTAGCCCGGGACGCACGCCCCGGGTTGTGTGGCTGATGAGAGGTCACGGAAACGCACGGCAGGGCCGGGGAGAACGATCTCCCTCAGATACCCCGCGCGGTGCGCGAGGCGCTGAGCCATCGCATCCCGTTGACCTGACCAGCCTCGGAGCCGATCACGTAGCGCACCCGGCGTCCGAGCGCGCGCCGCGCTGGCGCCCGGCAGCCGCGCGGGCGGCGACCAGGGGCGAGGCGGACAGTGATAGGCACAACCGAAGCGTAACCCAGACGCGCGGAAACTCGAGTGCGCTGGGCTGGGTCCGGGTGCCAGGATGGCCGGGTGCTGCTCGCGACGGGCGGCTTGTACCTGCAGGTCACGCTCGGCCCGCTGATCTTCCCCGCCTGGAAGCAGCTAGACGGTGCGGCCCGATCGTCGCCGAGAGAGACCTCGTCGGCTTCAGCCGAGGTGGATCCGCGGGTCGAGCAGGGCCTGGCAGACGTCGACGACCAGGTTGACCAGCGAGATCAGGATCACCGTGATCAGCGCGGCGCCCATGATGGTCATCACGTCGTCGTACTTGACCGCCGACAGCAGCGCCTGCCCGACCCCGTCGAGCGCGAACGCCTGGTCGACGATGGCCGCCGCCCCGAGCAGCGTGCCGAGGCCGATGCTGACGCTGGGCAGCACGGTGACCAGCGACGGCCGGAGGACATGGAGCCAGATCACCCGCCGGGCGGGCAGCCCCTTGGCGTACGCGGTCCTGATGTAGTCCTCGCCGAGCACCCCGAGAACCGAGTCCCTGGTCAGCCGGGCGGTGACCCCCACCTGGGTGGCGGCGACCGCGATCCAGGGCAGGATCATCCGGCCGAACCAGGCGGCCGGGTTATGGGTCAGCGGGATATAGCCGGGCTGCAGCCACAAGATCCCGGATCGCGCCGTCCAGGAGAACAGGGCGAGCAGCAGCAGGGCGACCACGAACGTGGGGACGATCGTGGTCGTTATCGTCGCCCCGGTGAGCAGCTTGTCGATCCACGAGCCGGCCCGCAGCGCGCTGACCAGGCCCGCCGTGATGCCGATGATCAGCCAGAGCAGGACGCCGCCGATCATCAGCGACAGCGTCGGCGGCAGCGCCCGCGCCAGCACGGTGTCGACCGGCAGCCCGACCGTGATCGACCCGCCGAGGTTGCCGTGCAGCAGCCGCGCCAGGTAGTGGACGTACTGCCAGCTGGCGGGCTCGCCCCGGCCCAGCTGGGCGTCGATCTGGCCATCGGCGAGCTGGCTCGGCACCCCGAGGCGGAACAGCCCGAAGGCGACCAGGGTGGTCACCCACGCGAGGACCGCGATCCCGAGCAGCCTCCGCACGAGGAAAAGCGCAAACCCGACCATAGGCCACCATCTTGGCAGGTTTCACACCGGCAACATTAGAAACGGGCGACCCAGCCCGAAGCCGTTACCCGACGGTGACTGGCACGCCGCCCCCGGCGGCCTGGTCGAGCTGGTCTGCTCACCCGCCGGCCGGAGCGCGTGGCGCAACGCCCTGGCCGGCCGACGACCTGGTTCGCGGCACGGCCGGGAGCTGGGGGAAGACCGTTGACCAGTCGGTCGCGATGCTGACGACCGTCCACGAGCGATCCGCCGCCCGCTCCAGCGCGTCCTCCGCGCCCGCCTGGTAATCGAACTCGCGCTCGGCGTCGTCGTGCCGCACCAGCAGCCGCAGCCCCTCCCGGTCCCGGCTGCGGGCGAAGCGCAGCATCGGGATGTCCCCGTTCGAGTTCCCGCCCGCCATCAGCGGGCGGCGGCCGATCCGGCTCCAGATGCGGACCGGCTTCTCCGGCCCGTCGTCGAAGAACTCCATCTTCGACTTGTACATCAGATCGGTGTCGTCCTCGTCCTCGTCCTCGTCCTCGTCCTCGCCGGAGCCGGCGCGGAAATCGAGCCCGAGGGCGCTGCCGATCACGCGCTCGGGCGGAATGCCGTAGATCTGCTCGGCCAACGGCCGCATGAAGTCGCGGTCGCCGCCCGACGCGATGTAGGTGGCGAAGCCGTTCGCCTCCAGGTAGCGCAGCAGCTCCACCATGGGCAGGTAGGCGCAGGACAGGTACGGCCGGTGCAGCAGCGGATGCGCCGCCGTCCCGAGCCAGGTCATGACCTCGGCCCCGAAGTCCTCGACGCTCATCCCCTCGAACGCCGACTCCACCGCCGCCAGCAGCACGCCGAGGTCACCGTCGTCGCCGTGGTAGTGCTCGACCATCGCGTCGCCGAGCCACCGGTAGTCGCGCTCGATCGCCGCCTTGTACGGCTGCCTGGCGCGCAGCGCCGGGTCCGCGTTGGCCAGCTCCGCCAGCCGGAACAGGGTGAAGTCGAGCTGGATCGGGATCGGCTTCTCGCTCCACAGCGTCCCGTCGTTGTCGAACACCGCCACCCGGTCGGCCGGGGCGACGTAGCCGGCGCCGCCGTCGTCGGCGACCCGGGCGACGAAGTCGACGATCGCCCGGCGGGCGGGAGTATCGCGCCAGGACGCCAGCAGAGCCTCAGCGACCATCGAGTGCACCTCCACGTGTGCGCAGCAAGCAGCCGTTACCCGGGTCGAGGGTAGGAGCCGGCGGGCGAATCCGCGTCACCCCTCGTGGGTGGACGTCGGACGGCGGCCCGCCTACCGGGCACCGCGTCATCAACCAGCGCTAAAGCGACGACGCTGGTCGGCGGGGTGGCTGGTCATTCTCACGAGGCGTTTCTATGCTCGTTGTATGGCGCGAAAGAGCTGGGTGCTGACGGTAGTCGTCTCCGGCGCCGGGGTTGCCTCGGGCGTGGGGACGCTGGTCAAGGAGGCGCTCGCGCGGGGCTGGGTGGTGCAGGTGGTCGCCACCCCGTCCGCGCTCGCGTTCTTCGACGCGAGCGCGATCGAGGCGCTGACCGGTTCGCCGGCGCGCAGCGCGCACCGGTCGCCCGGGGAGCCGCGGTCCCGCGTCCCCGACGCGATCGTCGTCGCGCCCGCCACGTTCAACCTGCTCAACCAGTGGGCGCTCGGCATCGCCGACTCGTACGCGCTCGCGGTGCTGGCCGAGCAGACCGGCATGGCCATCCCCGCCGTGGTGCTGCCGGCCGTCAGCGCCCCGCTGGCCGCGCGGCCGCAGTTCGCCCGGTCGGTGAAGGCACTGCGGGCCGAGGGCGTCTCGGTCCTGCTCGGCCCGGGCGGCAGCGCCCCGTCCGGCGCCGCCGACGACGATTTCCCGTGGCAGCTCGCCCTCGACGAGGCGGCCGAGATGACCGGCTTCGGCTTCGGCGCCTAGATGCAAAGTCAACATCAGCCGGATCTCGAACGGACCGCGGTTCCAACTCAACCCGCCAGGCCAAGATCACGGGACCGGCGCTACTCGTTGTCGGCGAAGTTCCTCGGGTTGAGGTAGTGGTCCTGCAGCGCAGCGGCGATCAGCGTCATGTCCCGCGTGGCGACGGCGTCGATGAGGCTGCGATGGCGGCCGACCACGTCCGCCAGCTCGCTGCCCTGGAACTCGATCGAGGATCGCATCAGCGCGCCCATCTGGCCGTCGAGCGAGTGCCAGAGCTCGGCCAGCCGGGCCCGGCCGCCCGCCTCGACCAGCAGGCCGTGCAGGCGAGTGTCGCTCTCGACGGTCTCCGCCAGGTCGCCCGCCGCGACCGCCTCCGCCATCGCCTCGAGCTCCTTGCCGAGCGCCGCGACCAGGTTGTCGTTGATCACCGCGCGCTCCTCGCTGACCGCGCCGGACTCGAGGAGGTAGCGGGCGAAGCAGGCATCCTCGATCTCGGTCGGCGTCATCCGGGCCACCGAGCAGCCGCGGCGGGGCGAGAACTCGACCAGCCGGTCGTTCTTGAGCTCCATCAGCGCGGACCGCAGCGTGGTCCTGCTGACGCCGAACTCGGCCGCGAGACTGGCCTCGATCAGCCGCTCGCCCGCGACGAGCTCGTTGTTGAGGATCCGCCGCCGAAGGGTCAGCCGCACGACTTCTGGCAGCGAAAGGTGCGAGATCATTGTGACTCCCTGCGATTATGCGGCTATCTCCGGGGGAGCGTACCCCGTCAGTACCCGTCGGCCGGCTCGTAGCGGTTGCGGAGCAGCCGGTTGTCGGCGAACCGCTCGAGGTTGTCGATGAACAGGTCGGTGAGCGCCTCGTTCTCGGTGGCCACGGTCGAGGCCGAGTGCGGCGACACGATCACGTTGTCCATGTCCCACAGCGGGCTGTCGGCCGGGAGCGGCTCGGTCGCGAACACGTCCAGGCACGCTCCCCCGAGACTGCCCGACCGCAGGCCGTCGATGAGGGCCTGCTGGTCGACGATCTGGCCCCTGGCGACGTTGACGAGCACCGCCCCCGGCGGCAGCAGGCCGAGCTGACGGCGGCCCAGGAGGCCCTCGGTCTCTTCGGTCAGCGGGCAGGCGAGCACGACGATGTCGACCGAGGGCAGCGCCGCGTCGAGGTCCTGGCGGGTGATGACCTTGCTCAGGCCGTCGACGTCGTAGGACCTGGCGTCGCGGCCGAGGCCCCACACCTCCACCCCGAGCGCGGCGAAGCTGGCGACCACCCGGCGGCCGACCCCGCCGAGCCCGACGACGAGCGCCCGCTGGCCGGCCAGCTGCGTGGTCGTGTACCGCTCCCAGTTCCTGGCCTGCTGGCGCCGCCGCAGGTCGGGCACGCCCTTGACGAAATGCAGCGCCCCCATGACCGCGAACTCGGCCAGCGGCACCGCGTGGATGCCGCCCGCGGTGGTGGCGGTCAGGCCGCTGCGGTCGAGCCCGGTCCGCTGCATGAACGCCCCGATGCCGGCGCTGGTGGCCTGCACCCAGCGCAGGCGGCCGTTCTTGGCCAGGTCCGCCATGCCGGCCGGGTCGAGCCAGTCGAAGTCGAAGAACACGTCCGCGCTGGCCGCGATCGACCGCCACCGCGCCAGGTCGCCCTCGCTCAGGTCCCGGCGCCGCCCGTTGTGGTCGCACCGGTACCGTGGCACCGGGAGCAGGTCTGGCTCGTAGGCGACGTGCGCCACCGGCGGGGCGGCC
>DATCGA010000655.1:0-16141 GCA_036509215.1 Trebonia sp. | reverse complement strand
TGGCGGTCATGGCTGCCGCCGGCGGGGTAGCCGGAGTGACGGCCGGCGGGGGTCAGAGCCTGGTTGCCTTCGGCGCCGTGGCGACCGTCGGGGCCGGCGCGGACATCGAGCTGCTGCCCGCCATCGGGGTCGCGCTGGCGGGCATCGTGCCGATCTGGATCGCCGGCCTCATCGTCGGCGCGCCAGTCGGCACCCTGCTCGGCTATCCGCTGCTGATCGCGGCGTGCCTGTCCCTCGGCCGCAACCGGCGTTCCTACCGGGTGCAAGCCGAGCAGGCGGCCGCCCTGCTCGAGCAGTACGAGCGGGTCCGAGCCGAACAGCGCCGGGCCGATGTGCTCGACGAGCGGACCAGGATCGCCCGCGAGATCCACGACGTGCTCGCGCACTCGCTCGGCGCGCTCGGCATCCAGATCCAGGCGGCCAAGGCGGTGCTGACCGACTACGGGGATATCGACCGCGCGGTCGAGGTGCTGTCCACCGCCCAGCGGATGGCCGCCGACGGCCTGACCGAGACCCGGCGGGCGGTGCACGCCCTGCGGGTGGACTCGCTCCCGCTCGGCGATGAGCTGGCCGGGGTGGTGGACACGCACCGGCAGCGCTACCAGGTTCCCGTCACCTTCGAGACCGTCGGCGCGGCCCGGCCGCTGCCGCCCGACGCCTCCCTCGCGCTGCTCCGCACCGTGCAGGAAGCCCTGGTCAACGCCGCAAAGCACGCGCCCGGGGAGCCGATCGCGGTCCGTCTCGACTACGGCCGGGAGGACGTCAGGCTCAGCGTCGTCAACCACCTCAACGGAGCCGAGGCCACCGCCGGCGAGGCGAGCGGCGCCCGCGAGCCGAGCAGCGCCGGCGGCTACGGGCTGACCGGCATGCGCGAGCGCCTGCGGCTGCTAAACGGCACCCTGCTGGCCGGCCCGCGCGCCGCCGAGTGGTCTGTGACCGCCGAGCTTCCGCTAGCGTCGGTGGACATGAACGCCGGATCGCCGCCCGCCGCGCCAGGGACGGCCGCCCGATGACGGCCGCCCGATGACGGCCGATCGCCCGACGGCCCCCGATCAGCCGTTGCGCGTCGTCATCGCCGACGACCAGGCCAGCGTCCGCGAGGGGCTGGTCCTGCTGCTCGGCGGGCTGCCCGGCATTGACGTGGTCGGCGCCGCCGCCGACGGCGAGCAGGCACTGGCCCTGGTGGCGGAGCATCAGCCCGACGCGATCCTGCTTGACCTGCACATGCCGGTGCTGGACGGCATCGGCGCCACCCGCCGCCTGGTCGCCGAGTATCCCGGGGTCGCGATCGTCGTGCTCACCACCTACGCCGACGACGGCTCGGTCATCGAGGCGCTGCAGGCGGGCGCGCGCAGCTACCTCACCAAGGACGCCGACCGGACCGACATCGCCCGCGCCCTGCAGGCCGCGGCGGGTGGCCTGACCGTGTTCGACCCGCGGGTGCGGGCCACGCTGCTGGCCGCCGCGTCTGCCGCGTCCGCCGTCCCGCCCCAGCCAGCGGCCGGGCCCGCCCGGTCGGCGTCGGCCGGGCCGCCGGACGGCCTCACCCACCGCGAGGTCGAGATCCTGGGCCTGATGGCCCAGGGGCTGACCAACCCGGAGATCGCCGAGCGGCTGTTCCTGAGCAACCACACGGTCAAGACCCACATCAACCGGATCTTCGCCAAGACCGGCTCGCGCGACCGGGTGGCCGCCGTCGGCTACGCCCAGCGCCACCAGATCGGCTGACCGGTCACCGACGACGTGGCCCAGCGGCGGAATTCGGCCGCCGGGGTCGTTGACAATGCTTCCCCAGCGGTGGTGTCAGTGCCTGAGGGCGTCCCTGAGCTTCGCGCCTGCTTGCTTGACGTTGCCCATGGCCTGGTCCGTCCGTCCTTTGGCGCGTGGGCGGCGGCCGCCGGTCACGCGGCCCGTTCTCTTCTTGAGACTGCCCTTGAGCATCTCGAACGTGTGCGCGATTTTCTCTGTGATGGTCATCGTGGCCTGTCTTTCGATGGTTATTCTGCGGGGGCGGATACGTCAGCAGGGGAATCTCCGGCCGCGTAAGCGTCGGCCTCTTCCGCAGGCCGGACGGAGACGGGCCGACGCCCGAACAGGCGCCACCTGCCGCGCTGGTCGGCGTCGTCCCCGACTCCGTCGGGTGACTCGCTGCCATCGACCGGGCGGGTGCCCAGCGTGCTGGCCGTGTGCGAGCGGGCGGTCTGGCGCTCGTCGAGCAGGTCGTCGCGCCGCTGGCTGACGGCGGCGGTCTCGCGACGGGACTCGGTTAGCCCACGGCGCGCCTCGGCGCCGCGCCGGGAGGTACGGCGTGCCGCTGCCAGCAGCAGACACAGCCCGAGCACGGCCGCCGCCCCGACCACGATGCCGTAGAGGAACAGCCTGCCGCTTGAGCCGGTGACGTGGTAGCCGAACAACGCGAAGGAATGATTGAGCGCGTGACCGCTGCCGTGGTTGGAGAGTACGCCCGCCACGCCGACGACCACTGCCGCGACCAGGATGATGAGCCCGACGATTATGACCATGATTCACTCCGGAATCTAAATTTCGAACCTGCACGTAAATACCGGGGAGCTTGCCGCACCGGTCTCGTGGGAGAAAAAAAAGAGCCCGGTTCTGCCGCCGCGGATATTTCGCCAGGAGCAGCCGCCGGGGTCCGGAGCAATATTTTTATGATACTCCTTTTCGGGCTCCGGCGCATTGAGGCGTTCCGGCGGCCTGTCCCTTCCGGTAAAGGCCGCAGGCGCTCACACGGCGGTCGCCTTTTGCGCCTGTCCCCGGCGGCGGACGGGAAGCCTTCCGACCACGGCCGTCAGCAGTCGCCGGAGTCGCCGCCGTGGCTCGGGTGTGATCTGCTCCGTCCCTGGCATCACCTCGTGACGCGTCAGCCCGGAGAAAGTCATGAACAGCGACTCCAGCCGACGATCGTCGGCCCGCAACGCCTCCCCGATCCGGTCAAGTGCCCGCTGCTGATCGGATCGCAGGCTCATGCCGTCGTCCCGGCGGGCTCAGGGTCCGCGCCCTGGCAGGCGCTCCGCGACATCGCGCCCAAGGAGGAACGCGGGACCGGGCCCAGCAGCGGCATCTGAATTCGTGACATGGCCGTACCTCCGGCAGCAAGTTCGCCACCGGGGTCTGGAGCAGCCTGACAACGTCAATCACGGGGTCGTCGCGAAACCCGACGATCGCACCCTGTTATGTCAGCCTAACGAACGCCAGGGCCATCGGCAATGGCACGGGCGCCCGGGCATCGGCCGGGCACGCACAGGCGCGCGCGGAGATGAATAAGACAACGCCCGGCGAGAGCATGCAGATATTTTCGCCTAACGGCGTAGGTCAATGGCCTGCGATCTGGCCGCCGTCGATGTGCAGCACCTCGCCGGTGATGTAAGGCGAGTCCTCAAGCAGCAGAATGCCGCCGACGACGTCGTCGACCGTGCCCACCCGCCCCAGCGGCGGCATCCGGTCGCCGAGGTCATCGAAGCTGCCGGGCGGGTACATCGACGACTGGATGATCCCGGGCGAGACCGCGTTGACCCGGATGCCCCGGGACGCGTACTCGATCGCCAGCGACCTGGTGGCGGCGGCGAGGCCGCCCTTGGTCAGCGCGGCCAGCACCGACGGCGATTTGGAGTCGGCCACGTCGGCCACCGTGGCCGAGATCTGCACCACGTGGCCGCCGCCCCGGCTCGTCATCTCCGCGATGACCCGCTGGGTCGTCCAGAAGAACCCGGTCAGGTTGACCCCGACCACTAGGGCGTAATCGGCGGCGGTGTACTCGGTGAATGGCTTGGACATGAACACCCCGGCGTTATTGACCAGCGTGTCGATCCGCCCGAAGCGCTCGATCGCGCCGTCTGCGATCCGCTCGGCCGTCGTCGGGTCACTGACGTCCCCCGCCACGGTGAGCACATCCGGGTCCTTGGACGGCTCGATCTTGAGCGAGTTGGCTACCACCGCCCAGCCCCGCGCCCGGTAGGCGGCGACCAGGCCGGCCCCGATGCCCTGCGAGCCGCCGGTGATGACGGCGACCTTGCGCTCGACGTCGCTCATGACTGGCTCGCCGGGTCACTCGGATGCGGGGTCAGCGGGACGGTCTCCGTCGTCATCCAGGGGTCAAGCGGGAGCGACTTCACGATCGCCTGCATCTCGGCCGGGCCCTCGGCCTGCCACAGGCCGAGGGCCCGGCCCTCGCCGGGCAGCGCCCACAGCCGCCGCAGCTTGCCCTTGCCCGCCCACTCCCGCGCCTGCTCCGCCTCCCGCGCGTCGGCGTCGGCCACCGCCTGGGCGGTCGTGCCGTCCGGAACGACGATGGAGAAGAAGGTCAGGAACTCCGGCTCCCCGGTCCCGGCCGACAGCGCCCGGTCGTTGACCCCGGTCCGGGCGCTCATCGCCGGGTCGTTCGGGTGCGGGGAAAGCGGCGTGACCTCGTCGCTTCTCCATATCCGCAGCGGCATCCCGCTCAGTACCGTCTCGAGCTGGTTGGCGTCCGCCGCGACGAACAGCCCGAGCGTGCGCCACTCGCCCGGCCGCAGCGGCGGCCGCCACAGCCGCAGGATGCTGCCCTGGGCCGCGAGGTCGCGGGAGTGGGCGGCCTCGCGCGCCTTGACCTCGTCCACCGCCTGCTCCGGGGTCCCGTCCGGGACGTGCGTCGTCATCGTGACTAGGTACTGCATGACAGGTGCCTCCTGGAATGCAAAGTCGGACCACGCGCCAACACGCCGGCTGCGCAGCAAGCCCAACGGCGGTGCGTCCACCGGATCACAGGCAATGACTCAGTGCCCGGCCGGGCGGCGTTGTACTCCTCGCCGGTGACCTGCTGACCCAAGCGTCCCGCTCGGGCAGGATCGTCGCGCCCGTGTCATCCCTGGTCGGCGCCCCTGGTCGGGCCGCTACAGGTGGTCCGACAGCCACCAGTGCACCTCGGGCACGCGGTTCTGCAGCAGCGACAGGTGGCCGTCGTCGTCGAGCAGCATGGCCTTGACGCTGGGAATGTGGCCCGCCAGCCACTGGCCGTGGCCGAACGGCACGAAGGTGTCCTGCCGCCCGTGCAGCAGCAGGACGGGGACGGTGATGTCGGAGAGGCTGAATCCCCACGGCCTGAGCATGCAGTTGTCCTCCCACCAGCCCTCGCTGCCCGGCGCCAGCCCGTCCCGCATCGCGATCGCGAAAAAGTCGCCAAGCCCGCCTTCGATCGCCGCGACGTCGACCGGGGGAAGCATGGGCCCGAATCCGTCGGCCGCGTCGTCGTCGGCCCACGCGGCCGTCTCGGCCGCATCGCCGGGCGCCTCGTCCAGGATCTCCGCCCGGTCCCGGTCCGTCTTCGCCCGTGCCGCCGCCTCATCGGTGAGGAACAGCACCATGTCATCGACGTTCTCCGGGGCCATGCCGTCGAAGTAGTCGAGCCCGTCGGCGTCGAACGGCGCCAGCGAGGCGAGCGTCGCCGCGGCGACCACCAGGCCGGGCAGCAGCGCGGCGCACGCGAGCACGTGCGGGCCGCCGCCCGAGGCGCCCCACAGCGCCAGCCGGTCGATGCCAAGGTCGGCGCAGATCGCCCGGACGTCGCCGGCGCAGTCCGCGACCGTGCGCCCCGGCTGCGGCGACGATCCGCCGTAGCCCGGCCGGTCGTACCCGATCAGCCGCAGCCCCCGCTCGGCCGCGTCACGCGCATGCGGGCCGTACAGCAGCCGGGAGCCCGGCGTCCCGCCCTGCACCAGCACCGGCCGCCCGGCCGGGTCGCCGGCCTCCTCGACCGCGAGTACCCGACCGTCGGTGGTCTGCACCGTCCGCTGCACGACGCCTCCTCCGCACTCGGCCGGCTCGGGCTTTGTGCCTGCAGCCCAGTGCGTGCTCAACCCAGCGCTGGGGCCGAGCCTAGCCAGCGGTGCCGAGGGCCGTCCAGCGTCCCGCGCCGGCGGTGGCGCGAGACGCTGGCGCGGCGTCAGCGGTCGCCGGGCGCGGCGACCTCGGTGTCCTGCGCGTAGACGATCTCCTGCTCTAGGGCGCCCTTGGGGGCTTCGCTGCCCTTCCCTGGGATGACGACGCCGGTGGACAGGTTGCGGATGCCGATGACCTGGTAGCTGACCGGGTCGATGAGGAGCTGGTCGTAGCCGCCGTCGTCGGAGACGCCGATGGCCTCGCCGCCGGCCGTGTCCTTGATGCCCTGCTGGACGGAGATGCCGGGCAGGGTGGCGATCGCCTGGTAGGCGGCGGCCTCGGCGGCGGGCGGCCCGCCGACCCCGGGGGTCGCGTTCCAGAGGATCTCGGTGAGGAAGTCGAACTCCCGCTGGGCCTGCGTCGTCGGCGGCTCCCCGGCGATCGGGTTGCCCTCGATGTCGTCCGCGCTGAGGCCGGCCGCGTGGCTGGCGATCACCGCCAGGAGCGCCTGCGGGTTGGTGGGCAGGGTGGCGAGGACGTCGTAGGCGGTCTTCGGCGTCGCGGTGGCGTTCCACGCGGCCCACGGGCTGAGGCCCGGGGCGGGCAGGTTCGCGGTGGAGGCGTGGGTGACGACCTGGCCGCCCTGGTAGTACGCGCTCCCGCTGCCGTCAAAGGTGATCCACTCATTGTCCGTCGACGTCCCGGTGGACTGGCCGCCGCCCGGGTAGCTGTAGTCGGCGGTCTTGTAGTAGATCCACTGGCCCGGCCTCGGCTCCGCGGCGGTGGTCTTGGCCACGTGCGCGGCGGCGGCGCCGAGGATCTTCGCCGCCAGCGTCGCGTAGTGCGGGGCCGGCGCGGGGGCCGGCCCGGTGGGGGAGTGGCTGGCGGCCGGGCGGCCGTCGGAGACCGGGCTCTTGGGGGCGGCGGGAGCGCTGCCCGCCGTGATCACGTAGCCGGCCACGCCGCCGGCCAGCGCCGTTCCGGCCGCGACGGCGGCCAGCAGGCGGCCGTGCCCCCGCCAGGACTGCCGCTGCGTCCGGCGGCCGTGGCGCGGCATCGCCTCGCGGGTCGGCGGCTGATTCAGCATGTGGTTCATCAGGATCTCCCGGTGCAGGTCGTGGCGTCCGGGAGGCAGGTCGCGTTCAACTGGGGCGGCGAACCGCGCTTCCAGATCGGCGTGCTCGGCGTTCATCGCCGTGCCTCCTTACCGGACGTGCCAGGTGTGTCGGATGTGTCGGATGGACCCGCAACTGCGCGTCCACTCCTTAGCTGGTCGGGCATGCGCGAGGGTTCCCGGAAATTTTCGTGAATCGTGGTCAGAGACGACGGCCGGGACAGCTCGCGGTCGGTCAGCCGGGCGAGCCGGGCGCGGGCGCGCGACAGCCGGGAGCGGACCGTGCCCACCGGGACGTCCAGGGCCTCGGCCGCCTCCGCGTAGCCGAGCCCGGACCAGACGCAGAGGGCGAGGGCCTCGAGTTCGGGCCCGGGCAGGCCGGCCAGCGCCCGGTGCACCGCCTTGATCCTGGCGGCGTCGTCGAGCCGGCCCGACGCGTCGTCGGCGAAGTCCGGCAGCTCGTCGGCGACCGCCAGCCGGGCGAGCGCGGTCCGGTGCCGCCAGGCGGCCCGCCGCTGGCTGCGGGCCAGGTTGGTCGCGATCCCGAGCAGCCACGGCCGCAGCGAGCCCCCGTCCGCCGCGATCGCGTCCCGGCAGCGCCAGGCCTCCAGGAACGTCATCGACATCACCTCTTCGGCCGCCGACCAGTCACCGGTCAGCCGGAAGGCGTGGTTGTAGACCGACTTGGCGCAGGCGTCGAAGACCGCGCCGAACGCGTCCGCGTCCCCGGCCCGGGCGCGAGCCCGCAATTGCGAGGTTGGATCGTCCACACCCGTCAACTGGCTCGGCCGGCCCCTCGAGTTCCCGTGACCTGCGTCACATCCGGCCTGCGTCACATCCGGCCAGCGTCACGTTCCCGCCAGCGTCACCACCCGCCAGCCTTACATCCTGCCAGGGCCGGCCGTCGCCACGGGCGTGGTCGTTCTCTCAGCTCTCCAGGGCCAGCCGGGCGACGCTGATGTCCTCCCGTCCGTGGCCGGCCTCGACCGCGCCCCGCCACTGCCGCGACAGCGCCTCGAGCAGCGGCAGCCGGGCGCCGTCGGCGGCCGCGATCGCCAGGTCGATGTCCTTGAGCGCCCACTCGAGCGGGAACTCGGGCGCGAAGTCGCCGCGCGTCATCTTGTGCAGCTTGGCGTCGGCCAGCGGCGCGTCCAGCGGCCCGCCCTCGATCGCCGCGTCAAGATCGCCCGGGTCGATGCCGAGCCGGGCGGCCAGCTCGAGTGCCTCCGCCACCCCCTCGACCAGGAAGCACAGGTAGGAGTTGACCACCAGCTTCATCCGGCTGCCCTGCCCGGCGGCGCCGAGCCAGGTGGTCTTGCGGCCGATCGCCGCGAACGCGGGGGCGAGCACGGCTTCGGCCGCGGCCGGGCCCGACGCCAGGATCAGCAGCTGGCCCGACTCGGCCGGCCCCTTGCTGCCCGACACCGGGGCGTCCACGAACAGCGTGTCCGGCCGCAGCTGGCCGAGCCGGTCCGCCAGGCCGGCGGTCGCCTCCACCCCGATCGTGCCCATCTGCGCCCACACCGCCCCCTCCGGCAGCCGTTGCGCGACCCCGTCGGCGAACATCACCGACTGCACCGCCGCCGCCGTCGGCAGCATCGTGATCACCACGTCGGCGCCGCCGACCGCCTCGGCCGCCGACGCCGCCACCACCGCCCCGGCCTCGGCCAGGACCCCGCTCGCCTGCGGCGACCGGTCCCACACGGTCGTGCGCAGCCCGGCCGCGAGCAGGTTGCGGGCCATCGCCGAGCCCATGATGCCGGTCCCGAGCACCGCCACGCTCGTCGCGGCCGACCGTGGTCTGTCCGTCATCGCGGTTCCCTCTCTCCGTTGCCCAGCCTGCCTCCGTTGGCCAACCTCACCGCCGACTGAGCCCGGCCGCATCACCTAGAGCTGGTGATGTTGCCCCTATCCTGCGTCCATGCTGCTCGCAGATCGGGACGTCGCCATCGCCGCCGCGGAAGCCGGCGCCGCCGCCGTGCGCTCGCGCTACGGGACCTCGCTGGCTCGGGTCGAGAAGGACCGGGGCGACTTCGCGACCGCGGCCGACCTCGAAGCGGAGCGGGCCATCCTCGGCGTCCTGCGGTCGGCCCGTCCGGATGACGCCGTCGAGGCAGAGGAGAGCGGTCGCACCGGGGCCGCCGCCGACCGCCGGTGGCTGGTCGACCCGCTCTGCGGCACCCTGAACTACGCCGCAAGCACCCCGCTCGTCGCGGTGAACGTGGCCCTGCGGGAGGGCGACGGCGACGGCGTCACGGTCGCCGTCGCGGCCGATCCTTTCGCCCGAGAAGTGTTCTGGACGGAAGGCGCCCACGCCTACATCCGCCGCGATGGGGTGGACGCACGGCTCGCGCCGTCGGCCGGCTCTCGGCTGGTGGACGTGAACCTTGACCCGCCGTTCCCGAACGGTCGCGCCTTCCGGGCGGTCGAGTTGCTCGCGGACGAGGAGTTCGCCGAGTGCTTCCGGCCGCGGGTGCTCTCGACCACCCTCGCGGTCGCCTGGGTAGCGGCCGGCCGGCGAGCCGCCTACGTGACCGACGGAAACCTCAAGGACAGCGTGCACTTCGCCAGCGGGATCGCCCTCTGCCAGGCGGCCGGCTGCGTGGTGACCGGTCTGCGGGGCCAGCCGGTGCACACCAGCGTGGGCGGCCTGCTGGTCGCGGCCGACCAGGCGACCCACGCGACCCTGCTGGCTCTCATCGGCAGGCAGTTCGCAGCGGCGACCTAAGCGGCTACTCCTGCCTCCATCGCGCCCGGCCGAACATGCCGCCGTACATCCGGTTGCCGTACGGGCCACTCGGCGTGGCCTGGTCGATCGCGTTGGCGTAGAAGACCGGCGCGCCGGTCGGCGGCGGCAGCGCCCTGGCCTCGGACAGGTCCAGGTCGCAGCGGATGTAGCCGACGGTGATGGCCGCGACCCGGTCCGCCTCGACGAACCGCAGGTCGTGCGGGCGGAACGACTCAAGGAAACGGGCGGCGGACGTGTGGCCCTCGCTCACGTCGCGCTGGATGCGGCGGTCGGCCCAGCCGCCGCTGCCGACCCATACCACGATGCCCTCGAAGACGTCCTCCTCCGGCACCTCGAGCACATGCTCAAGGAACCCGAACTGCTGGCCGTCCCTGGTGAGCACCGGAACCCCGGGGGTGACTCCCTGATAGGAGATCGGGAACTCGTCATCGGTATCCATAAGGCTAGCCTAGCTAGAGTGGTGCCGTTGATCACCGTCCAGAAGGAGCAGCCGTGCCGGTAACCGCAATTCTCGACTTGCAGCTGAAGTCCGACGCGCTGGATAAGGCGAATGCGATTATGCACGCGACGCTCGAGGCCACTCGCGCGTTCCCTGGCTGCCTGAGCGTCACCGTGCTGGTCGACAACGCCGACCCCAGCCATGTGGCCGTGTACGAGCAGTGGGAGTCGCCCGAGGCCGACGCGGCCTACCGCAAGTGGCGGACCACCGAGGAGGGCGCATCCGACCTCGGCACGGTGCTGGCGGCGGCGCCGACGCTGACCTTGTTCACGGCCGCCGAGGGCGTCTGAACGCGGCCTCGTCCTCCGCCAGCTGGGTACGCTGGAATCACTCTGAAGCAGGGCTCTCTTGAGGTAAGCCGCAGAACGGGAGCCCAGCCTCTTCGCTGCCGGGCAGCCGAGGCGCATGAGGGGCGGCGCGGTCTTTTCCCGTCCCTGCTTTCTGAGGAATCGTATGAACATCGGCCTTGGCCTGCCCATCACTGATCCGGCGGCGCTGCTCGACTGGGCGCGGCGCGGCGACGCAGGTCCGTTCACCACGCTCGGGCTGCTCGACCGGCTCGTCTACGAGAACCCCGAGCCCCTGGTCGCCCTCGCCGTCATCGCCGGCGCCACCACCAGAATCCGGGTGCAGACCGAGGTGCTGCTGGCGCCCCTGCGCGAGCCGGCCCTGCTCGCCAAGCAGGCGGCGACCCTGGACCGCCTCTGCGGCGGTCGTCTGGTGCTCGGCCTCGGCGTGGGCGGCCGGCCCGACGACCACCTGGCCTCCGGCACCGACATCAGGACCCGGGGCCGCCGCCTGGACGAGCAGATGGCGCTGATGCGCCGTCTGTGGTCCGGCCAGCCCTACGGCGATCACGTCGGACCCATCGGCCCCGCCCCGGCCCGCCCCGGCGGCCCCGAGGTGCTGTTCGGCGGCTTCCAGACCGCCGCGCTCGAGCGGGTCGCCCGCTGGGGCGACGGCTTCCTCGCCGCCGCCAACCCTTCGTGGGCGGCGGGCCTGATCGAGACCGTCCGCGCGGCGTGGCAGAACCACGGCCGCGAGGGCGCGCCCCGCATCGTCGCCCAGGTCAACACCGCCCTCGGGCCGCCCAACGTGATCGACGACGCCCGCTCGGCCATCGGCCGCTACTACGAGTTCTCCGGCCGGGCGGAGTCCATGGTCGCGGGCATGCTCACCAGCCCCGGCCAGATCCGGGCGGCGATCGCGCAGTTCGAAGACCTCGGCGTCGACGAGGTCATGCTCTACTGCCACGGCCGCGACCCCGGCCAGGTCGACCGGCTGGCCGAGGTCCTCTAGCCGTACAGGTCTGCCCGGCGGTCGGCCAGGTAGGTTCCGGCTGACTCGCCGGGCAGATCCGCGACGATCAGTTCCTCGCCCTTGGCGCCGGCCTGGGCGAGCACCTTGCCGTCGGGCCCGCAGATCACGCTGAGGCCGTTGTACTCGAACAGGTCGTCGGCGCCGCAGTAGTTCGCGTAGACCACGCCGCAGTCGTTCTCGCACGCGCGCGCCCGGACGAGGACCTGCTGGACGACCTCGAAGCCGGCCATGTTGGCGGTCGGCACCAGCACCGTGCGGGCGCCGTCGACCGCGAGGCGGCGCACGGCCTCAGGAAACTCCACGTCGTAGCAGATCAGGAGCCCGACGCGGGAGCCGTCGAAGTCGAACGCGGCCGGCCGCCCGGGGTTGGGCACGAACAGGCGCCGGTCCACGTCGCCGAACAGATGCACCTTGCGGTGACGTCCCCGGACCACGCCATCGGAGCCGACCATGGTCGCCGCGTTGTACGCGCCCCCGGCAGCGGCCCGCTCGGGATGGCCGTAGACGATCGCGAGCCGGTGCCGCTGCGCGATCTGCGCGACAGCGGCCTCGGTCGGCCCGCCGGCGTCCTCGGCCAGGCTCAGCACCTGCTCGGGGGTGATGCCGTAACCGGAAGCGAACATCTCCGGCGTGACCAGCACCTCGGCCTGCTGCGCGGCCGCCCGCGCGCAGATCTCGTCGAGTCGGCGCAGGTTCCCGGCAACGTCGAGCGGTCCCGGCTGGCATTGCCACGCGGCAACCCGCGTCGTCGTGCTCATCTGGTCAGTCTCCCAGATCGACGGGCCCCAGCCGGTCGAAGAGGTCGCCCGGTCCGGGGTTTTCCGGATGAGATGCTCCGCCGAAGTGCGTCGCGATGCCCCAGACGGCGTTGAGCGCCGTCTGCACCGCGCCCTCCGCCCAGGCCGGGGTGAAGGACACGTCGTCGCCCGCCAGGAAGATGCCCCGCTCGGCGGCCGGCCGGCCTGCCTGCATGAAGTGCCCGTACATGCGGTGGTTGTAGCGGTAGTGCCCGGGCAGCGCCCCCTTGAACGCGCCGAGGAAGTTCGGGTCGTCCTCCCAGGAGACCGTCACCGGGTCGCCGACGATGTGGCTGGCGATGTCGATGCCCGGGTAGATCTTGCCGAGGGCGTCCAGTGACAGCTTGACCCGCTGGTCGACGTCGTAGGGGAGCATCTTCAGCGCGTCGGACATCCAGGAGTAGGTCAGGCAGATGACGGCCGGCTGGTCCGGCCCGTTGTCGAACAGGTACGTGCCGCGGGTGAGCCGGTCGGTGAGCGTCATGCCCATCAGCGGGCGGCCGGTGTCGGGGTCGATCTCCTTCCAGAACGGCCGGTCGACCATCACGAACGTCTTGGACGCCTGCATGTAGCGGGTCCGGTCGAGCGCCATCCAGAGCTCCTGCGAGAAGAGGCTCTCGTCGCAGTCGATCTGGGTCGTGAGCAGCCAGCTCTGGCAGGTGGTGAGCACGGCCGGGTGGGACCGGCCGGTGCCCCACCGGTCGGTCACGATGAAGTCGGTGCCGTCGGGGTGGCGCTTGATGGCGGCGACACCCGGGCGGGGCACGCCCCCGTGCAGGCTTGCGAGCGTGGTGCCGGCCGGCCACGGGCTGCGATCGCTGACCGGCAGCGTCCACAGCCCCCGGGGCAGCCGCTCCACCCCGCCCGTAATGAGCTGCTGGTCGGTGTCGCAGTTGGTGAGCACGACCCGCAGGATCTCAAGCATCGAGTTCGGGAAGTCGGAGTCCCAGCCGCCGGTGCCGAAGCCGACCAGCCCGAACATCTCGCGGTAGAAGAACGGCAGCTTCGAGAACGCCTGGGAGGTGTCGATGAAGTCGTAGAAGGTGCGGCCGTCCCACTGCGGCACGAGCTCGTCCCACAGCCGCTTCAGCGTCTCGACGTCGCGCGCCCTGATCGCGTCCTGCAGGGCGGAGAAGCCGATCTCCTCCAGAGCCTGGTCCCAGGCGTCCGAGACCTCTGACAGCTCCAGCGGAAGGTCATCGAGGGTGCTGCCGGCGAAGGTCCGGCCCGCAATGTCGATGAAGGTGGCGCCGGCTGCCTCGGTGAGCGGGTTCGGGAACGGGGCGCTGCTGAGACCGAGCCGGCTGGCGTAGTGGAAGAAGGACGTGCCGGAGACCGGGAACCGCATGCCGCCGAGCTCGGCGATGACCCCGTCGGCGCCCTCGAACTGGTGCGAGCGCAGCCGCCCGCCGATCCGCGCGGACTCGTAGACGACCGGCCGCAGCCCGAGTTCCATGAGCTCGTAGGCGGCCACCATCCCGGCCAGCCCCGCCCCGACGACGGCGACCGTGGCCCCGTGCGACGACTCGGGGATCGAGGCGAGGCCCGCAGGGTGGCGCAGCCAGTCGTCATAGGCGAAGGGGAAGTCGGGGCCGAAGATGGTCACCGGACCTGGCAGGGCGTCAGTCACCCGTCGATGCTATGGGCGCATGGGCCATGGTTTGTGAATAATTTGCGTGATAATCGCCACTTCACTGGATAAATATGCGTCTGTAGGCGGTCAAGCTTGAGAATCTACACTCCGGCGATGATCAGGACGGCGATCAGCAGCGTGAGGGCCGCGCCAGCCCCGTGCAGGATCAGCACGCGCGGCGAGAAGGTCTGCGGGGCGAACCGGGGGTCCTCGACGCCGGGTTCGCCTGCTGCCTCGGCCGCCGCCGCGCGCTTGACCCCGCGCCGGTTGGCGATGAACCATGACACGCCCGCGCCGATCGCCCCGAGCATGATGCCGAGGCCGATCGCGAGGAACAGCCGGTCCCGGCTGACCAGGTAGCCGAACCAGAAGCCGAGGCCGATCACCGCCAGCGCGGGGTGCGTGAACTCGACCAGCGACCTCAGCAGGGGCAGCGACTCGCTCCGCTCGCGCTGCAGTGACGGCGGGGCGAAAGGATCACGGACACGGGCCGGCTTCGCTGCGGCAGGGGCATCGGCGGGCGAGGCCGAGGGCTTCCCGGCCGGCACGGAGACCGGTTCCGAGGGCGCGGGCTCGGTGTTCCCGTAAGGGGATGCCGTCGCCAGCAGGTAGGTGCCAACGGCGGCGGTGCATATCCAGAGCACGAGTGCGGCAATGGCCACGCGCGCACCTCCTCTCGTTCTGTGTCGAATCTACTCACGCCGGTGACCTTCTCCGCTGACGGCCCCCGGGAAGTACGACACTCCGTAGGAGTCCGCCGCACTCGCTCTCCTAGAGCAGGAACGGGATGAGCATCTTCGTCCTGCTCCGGTACTCCGGGTAGGCGGCGGGGAACGTGGACGCGAGGTTCCGTTCCTCGACCGTCCCGCAGTAGTAGAAGTACGCGGTCAGCACCGCGACCACGATCAGGCCGAGCAGGTTGTTGACCAGCACCGTCCCCAGCATCGCGGTCAGCAGTCCCGAGTAGATCGGGTGACGGACGAATCGGTAGGGGCCGGACGTGACGAGCTCGGGCTCGGCCCGCTGCGTCATCGGCATCCCCCAGTTCCGGCCGAGGTGCAGGCGGGCCCAGACCGCGAGCGCGATACCGCCGACGAACAGCACCGCTCCTACTGCGGCCAGGATCACGCTGTGCACGGCCAGTCCCTGGCTGCCGAAGGCGCCGGCGATCACGATCACCGCGATCACGCTCACCCCGGTCAGCCGGGTCCGCCACCCGCCCCTGACGCTTGCCTTGCTGGTGGAGGCGGACGCCAGCCAGTAGATCCAGAAGACCAGCCACGCGCAGCCGATGGCGAGTTTGAGCGCTTGCATGCCGCTTCTCCGATTCCTCCGACTGAAGCTGCCGGACAGACATCGCTCACCGTATGCCTCGGCCAAGGCGCCGTCATCGGCTCCTGGGTTGACCGGCGTAGGCCCGTGGGTTGATTCCCGGTCACCATCCAAAGATCAAATTCATCATCCCGAAGCCACCCCACCCCACCCCAGCCCAACCGCGCGGCTAACTCGACCCGGCCGACCACGGCGGTGGCCTGCCGCGCTCGCACCGCGGTGAGCAGCAGCTGGGCGGCGAGACAGGCGCCGACCCCCTCGCCCGAGCGCAGGCGCAGTTGCAGCAGCGGCTCCAGGCCGAGCTCGTCGAGGACGGCGGCGTGGGCGAGCTCCCGGCTGCGCTGGCCGGCGATGAGCGCGCTCTGCACGGCCGGTTCCAGGCGGACCGCGAGCAGCGCCGCGATCGAGGTGACCAGGCCGTCGAGCACGACCGGGACCCGGCGTTCGGCCGCCGCGAGGGTGACGCCCGTCAGCAGCGCGATCTCCGGTCCGCCGAGGGCCGCCGTCAGGACACGCGGGTCGCGCAGTTCGGCACCGTGGTCGGCGCGCGCCCGGGCGAGGGCGCGGGTGACGACCTCGCGCTTGCGCTGCACCATCGCCGTGTCGGCGCCGGCACCCAGACCGACGGCGGTCTCGGGGGAGAGGTCGAGCAGCGCGCAGCTCAGCGCCGCGGCCACGGTGGTGTTGCCGATGCCGACCTCGCCCAGGCAGATGAGACCGTGGTCCGCGAGGCGGCGTCCCAGGGCCTTGCCCTGCTCGATGAGCCGGTTGACGTCGTCGAGGCGCATCGCGTCCGCCTCGACGAGGTCGCCCGCCGGGCCCG
>DATCGA010000654.1:0-6717 GCA_036509215.1 Trebonia sp. | reverse complement strand
TCTCCTCCGACAGCGCCCGCAGCTCGGCCGGGGTGACCGGCTCGGCCGTCACCAGCCAGCCGAACGGCCCGGTCCAGCTGCCGAGCAGCCCCTCATCGAGCGACAGCCCGGCCCGGCCCGGCGCCCCTGAGGCGCCCGGCGTCCCCGTCTCCCCTGGCAGCGCGAGCAGGCCGTCGCTGATCCCCGCCACCTCGCGCCAGCGTCCGACCCGCCCGAGCAGCCCGGCCAGCTCGGCCGGCGGCAGCGCCGTTCCGCGCGCCCCGCCCGGCAGCGCCAGCAGCACCTCGCCGTCGGCCGGGCCGACGCTGCCGACGAGCGCGTCCCCGGCCGCGATCATCAGCACCGGCCCGCCCGCCGCCGCCCGCACCCAGCCGAACGCGACCGTCCCGGCCGCATTCGCGATCCCTGCGTGGTACGCGGCCACCAGCGCGGCCGCGCGCTGCGGCCTGCCCGGGTCGCCGCCGTCGGGCCGCGCGGGCCCCTCCTGCGACGGGTCGGGGCGGCGCGGTATCTCGGTGATCCGGTAGGCGGCGCACCCGGCCGGCACGGCGGCGGAAACTGTCATACCCCATACACGCATCGTCATAGCCGGCGGTTCATGAATCCGGGACTCTTCGGACGCACGTCAAAGGGGTACGACGATTTCGGCGCTTAACGTCGGAGTTATGGAGCCGCTGATGCGAACTGCCAGGTCCCCCAGCCGTCGCAGGCCCTCCGCTCAGCGCACTCTGCTGGCGCCCGCCGTGCTCGCCACAGCGCTGCTCGCCACCGCCGCGGTCGGGGTGATCGCCGGACGGCCGGTCCCCGCGCGGCCGGACGCCAACCAGGCCGCGATCGAGGCCAGGGCGGTCGTCGCGGGCCAGGCAGCGCCGGCGAAGACTCCGGGCTGGCGGGTGGTCGCCGCCATCGGCCCGTACAACGAGGCCGTGACCGGCACGGTGAGCGCAGGCTCGGCCGTCGGCGCCTGGTCGGTCTGGACCGGGACGGCCTTCACCGCCGTCGAGCGACTGGTCGGGAACCGCTGGTCGCGGGTGCCGCTGCCGGCCGCGCTGACCGGCTACGCGCGGTCGGCGGTCGCCTTCGGGGGCGACTCGTCGTCCGACTTCTGGCTGTTCAGCTCCCGCAGCGCGACCCGTGCGCTGCACTTCGCCGACGGCCGCTGGACGCTCCGGCCGATCCCTTCCTGGGTGCTGCAGCGGCAGTCGGGCGGCGGCGGGCTGAGCGTCAGCGCGGCGGTGTTCGGCCCGGACGACGTCTGGGTCTTCGGCCTCGACGCGGCCGCCTACGCCGCCCACTACAACGGCCGCACGTGGGCGAAGGTGCGGCTGCCGGCCGCGCCGGACGAGGTGAGCGCGGTCGGCCCCGACGACATCTGGGCCCTGCACGGGAACGTGGCCTGGCACTGGAACGGCAGCGGGTGGACCGGCGACAAGATCCCCGGCGCGGCCGGGAGCCGGCCGGGGAGCTTCGCCGACCTGACCGCCACCGGGCCGAGCAGCGCCTGGGTGTGGCGGACGGTCCGCGCCCCCGGTCACCCGGCCGAAGTCGGCCAGCTGCGCTGGAACGGCACGTCGTGGCGGCGGGCCGGCCCGGGCAGCCCGGCCGGCATCGTCGGGTCGGTCGCGCCGGACGGCTCAGGCGGCCTGTGGGCGACCGGCGTGGACGAGAACCCGGGCGGCTTCAACCTCTTCTACCACCTGGCCGGCGGCCGCTGGAACGAGGTCAGCCCGCCGGCCGGCATCTGGGGCCAGCAGCCCGAGTCCCTGGCCTGGATCCCGGGCACGCACTCGGTCTGGGGCACCGCCACCGGCCGCACCAGCAAGGGCAGCTACGGCGTGATCATCAAGTACGGGCCGTGAAGGCAAAACCGGGACAAGCCCAGAACCTTCCTATCGAACGGACCCTGGATGACTCACGGTCCGAAGACCTGCTCTAGGTAGGGGTTGGCGAAGCGGCGGTCCGGGTCCAGCTCGTCGCGGATGCGCAGGAAGTCGGCGAACCGGGGGTAGGCCTCGCCCAGGTAGGCGGCGTCGCGGGTGTGCATCTTGCCCCAGTGCGGCCGTCCGCCGACGTCGGCCGCGATCGACTCGAAGAGCCGGAAGTACTCCTGGTAGGGCAGTCCCGTGTACTGGTGGATGGCCACGTAGGCGCTCTCGCGGCCGTACGCGGTCGACAGCCAGATGTCGTCGGCGGCGGCGACCCGGATCTCGACCGGGAACATCACCGGATGGGCGAGGCGGGGCACGCCCGCCCGGAGCTGGCCCAGCACCTCGTGCACGGACTCCCGGGGAACCGCGTACTCCGACTCGACGAACCGGACCCGGCGCGGCGTCACGAACACCTCGTGCGACGGCGCCGAGTACCGGCGGGTGGACAGCGTCGCGGACGCGAGCCGGTTGAGCGGCTTGATCAGCCGGGGCACCGCGCGCCCGGTGCGGCAGAGCGCGCCGAAGGCCGCGTTCTCCATCACCTCGTACTCGAGGAACCGCCGCCAGGCCGGCATCGGCGACGGAATCTCGGCCCCGCCGCCGGCGACGACGACGCCGGGGGCCGGCCCGGCGCCGGCCGGGCCGGTCCTGTTGTTCTGCTTGAGCAGCGCGTTGGCGCCGTACGGGAACCAGTAGAACTCGAAGTGGTCGTTGCCCGCCGCGAACTCGTCGAACCGCGCCAGCACCTGGTCCACGTGCATCGGCGCCTCGTGGGCGGCCAGCGTGAAGGCCGGCACGCACTGCAGGGTCACGGTCGAGATGACGCCGAGGGCGCCGACGGACACCCGGGCGGCGTTGAACAGATCGGGGCGCTGCTCGGCGGAGCAGGAGACGACGGATCCGTCGGCCAGCACCAGCTCGAGCGCGGCGACCTGGGTGGCGATCCCGCCCAGGCCCGCCCCGGTGCCGTGGGTCCCGGTCGAGATCGCGCCGGAGATCGTCTGCGCGTCGATGTCGCCGAGGTTCGGCATGGCCAGGCCGAGCGAGTCGAGCGCCCGGTTCAGCTCCCGGATCGTGGTGCCCGACCGCGCCGTGATCAGCCCGGACGACAGGTCCGCGCCGACGATCCCGGTCCAGCCCGACAGGTCGAGGGCCGCGCCCGAGGTCGCCGCGGCCGGGGTGAACGAGTGCCCGCCGCCGAGCGCCCGCACCGTGAGCCCGCCGCCGGCGGCGTCCTTAATCGCGTCGGAGATCTCCTCGGTGGAGCGCGGCCAGTACCGACGTGCCGGGTCGGCGCTTGCCGTACCCGCCCAGTTATGCCAGGTCATTCGCCTACTCTTCTAAGTTTTTGTCGGACCCGTTGATCAATTGCCGACGCCGACCCGTTAGTGTGCCGCTATGTCTGACTTGATCGCCGGAACGGACGTACAAGACCGGTATGCCCGGTACGACCAGGCCACCGCCGACCTTGACCCGCCGTTCGCCGTGGTGGATCTGGCCGCGTTCGACAGTAACGCGCGCGACCTGGTGCGACGGTCCGGCGGGGTGCCCATCCGGGTGGTGAGCAAGTCGCTGCGCTGCCGCCACCTGATCGAGCGCGCCCTGGCCCAGCCAGGATACCGGGGCGTTATGTGCTACTCGCTGGCCGAGGCGATCTGGCTGCACTCCATCGGCCTCAGCGATGACCTGCTGGTGGCGTACCCGACCGCGGACCGGGCGGCGCTGCGGGCGCTGGCCGCCGACGAGGCCGCGCGCGAGCACATCACGGTGACCATCGACTCGGCCGCCCACCTGGACTTCATCGACGCAACGGTCGGCCCGGGCCACCCGCAGATCCGGGTCTGCCTCGACCTCGACATGTCCTGGCGTCCGCTTCCCCGCGGCCCGGTGGTGCAGATCGGGACGTGGCGGTCGCCGCTGCGCTCGCCCGCCGAGGCGGCGCTGTTCGCCCAGACCGTGCTCAACCGCCCGGGCTTCGCCCTGGTCGGCGTGCTCGGCTACGAGGGGCAGATCGCCGGCCTGGGCGACGCGCCGCCCGGCCGGCCGGTCCGGGCCGCGCTCGTGCAGGCGATGCAGGCCCGCTCGTCGGCCGAGCTGAACGAGCGGCGGACGGAGGTCGTCCGCCGCATTCGGGCGATCGCCCCGCTCGAGTTCGTCAACGGGGGCGGCACCGGCTCGCTCGAGTCCACCTCGGCCGACAAGTCGGTCACCGAGCTGGCCGCGGGCTCCGGCCTGGTCGCCCCCACCCTGTTCGACGCGTACGCGAAGTTCCACCCCCAGCCCGCCCTGCTGTACGCGCTGCCGGTGGTGCGGCGGCCCAAGGCGGGAGTGGCCACCCTCTTCAGCGGCGGCTACGTGGCGTCGGGGACCGGGACGCCGGACCGGCTGCCGTCGCCGTTCTGGCCCGCCGGACTGCGACTGACCAAGACCGAGGGCGCCGGCGAGGTGCAGACCCCGGTGCTCGGCACCGCCGCCGACGGGCTCAGGATCGGGGACCGGGTCTGGATGCGGCACGCCAAGGGCGGCGAGCTGGCGGAGCGGCTCACCCGCTACCACCTGATAAGCCCGGGCGAGCCGGACGCCGTCAGCGTTCCCACCTACCGGGGGGACGGGCAGTGCTTTGGATGAGCCACTGCTATCTGGTGACGTCGGCGCCTGGAATCCGTTCGAGCGGCTGGCCGGCCTGGCCGACGGCGGATACCGCGAGCGCCCGCTTCGCCGGCCAGGCCGGAATTCCATTACCTAAGCGTCAGAATCCGGATGCCGGCTGGGACGCCGAGTGCGCTGACCGCGCGCGATACGCCGAGCGATCGCGGAAGAACCGCACGGCCAGCAGGACCGGCACCGCGAAGGCGTACAAGAACAGGAAGTAGTGCCCGGACGAGAAGAACAGCAGCAGGTAGAGGCCGTAAATCAGAAAGGCCGCCCCGACGACGAAGTTCATCACCCGGCTCCGCCTGGCGTACGGCAGTCTGAGGCTGCCCATGGCAATCATCATCACGCCGCTGGCAATGAGGAAAAAGATGTACACGTAAAACAGCGTCGGACTACGCCACCTCGGGTCTGTGTAACCGGCTCGCTCACCGTAAGAAAACAGATTTAATCGCGAATTGAACACGGAAAACCGACATCGTGGTGGATTTAGCCAAATCTTTATCGCCCGGCCAGCAGGCGTTCGACGTGGCCCCGATCGCGATCGGGGACCAGGCTCACTTGCCGGATCGAGCGCCATCCCTTCCCGGTGAGCAGGAACTCGCCCGGGGTGGCGACGGCGGCGATGCCGTTCATGATCGCCTGCGGGTCGCCCCAGTGCCGCTCGCCCGCCGCGCGGGCGTCCACCACGTCCGTGACCTCGCAGCTTTCGAGGTCGATGCCGGCCAGGAAGTCGGTCCCGGCGACGTTGGCCCAGACCAGGCCGCCGGCCCAGGTCAGGTCGTTCAGCCCGGGCACCCGCCGGCCGTTGCAGCGGACGTGCAGGACCTCGCGCGGCTCGAGCGTCAGCGGGTCCCTGCGCACCAGCTCGCTTGTCCCGTCGCTGGTTACCACGTCCGGGAGCGGGGCCGGCCCGCCGGGCGGGCTCTGGCCGACCGCGCACATCCCCCAGCCCTCGCGGTTGTAGCGGACCTGCTCCCGCAGCTCGAGCGTCGCCGCATCCCAGCTCAGCGCCACCCGCTCCTGCCAGCTGAGCTGCCAGATGCGGTCCGCCACCTGGCAGATCCCCTCGCCGAAGAGCTCGGCGGGCAACTCCGACTGGGCCGACGCCGAGCCCGCGCCGAACTCGTACCGGCGCAGGGCCGACTGCCCGTAGAGCCCGACCGACTCCCAGACGGTGCTTCCCTCGGTCAGCAGGCCCTGTGAGAACCCCCGACCGGGATGCGGCATCCTCCGCACCACCTGCACCCGATGAAACCGCACCAGCCGATTATCCCGCCTGCCGGGCGCGCAGGGCCTCTACGAGGGCCGGGATGACCGCGTGGAGGTCGCCGATGACGGCGTAGTCGGCCCGGGTCATCATCGGGGCGGCCGGGTCGGTGTTGACCGCGATGATGGTCTTGGCGCCCGAGCAGCCCGCGAAGTGCTGGATGGCGCCGCTGATCCCGCAGGCCAGGTACAGGTCCGGGGTGATCTTGGTACCGGTCTGGCCGACCTGCTGGGTGTGCGGCCGCCAGCCCTCGGAGGTCACCACCCGGGAGACGCCGACCACGCCCCCGAGCAGCGCCGCCAGCTCCTCGAGGGGGCCGAACCCGTCGGCGCCGCCGACGCCCCGGCCGCCGCCGACCACCACCCGGGCGGTCGCCAGCGACGCCCCGCCCGGGCCGGCCGGCGTCTCGACCGCGCGCACCGTCAGGTCCGCATCCTCCACCAACGCCGCGACCCGGTGAACGGCGGCTGCGCCCGGCCTGTCGGCCGGGGCCGGGGAGACGGCGTCGGTCGCCACGGTCAGCAGCGCGGCCGGGCCCGCCAGCACCGCCTCCTCCAGAAGCAGCCCGGCCCATCGCTGCCGGACGATCCCGAACGCGCCGTCGCCGCCACCCGTCGCCGCCGTGCAGTTGGCCGCCATCGGCAGCCCGGTGATCGCCCCGAGATGGGCGAGCACCTCGTTGCCGCGCTCGGTCCCGGCGGCGACCACCGCGTGACCCGGACCGCCCGGCGCGTGCTGCGGCAACTCGCTCAGCAGGGCGCCAAGGACCCGCGCCCACGCCTGCGGCGCGTACCCGTCGATGCCCGAGACCGCGTACACGTCGGACACCCCGTACCCGGCCAGATCCGCGATCGGCGGGTCGCCGAA
>DATCGA010000653.1:0-8185 GCA_036509215.1 Trebonia sp. | reverse complement strand
CCGCCTGCCGGGCGAGCAGGCCCGGATTTCCGCCTCCGGCCGCGAGCCCGACTACCCGGAACCGGCCCGGGTTGCGGCGCACGATGTCAAGCGCCTGGGTCCCTATGGACCCGGTCGAACCGAGAATTACCACGTCACGCGGGGCGGGGACTGCTGGCGTCGAATTCACCCCGCCATTGTTCCATGCACGGCTTGGCGGCGAGAACGCGAATCTTGGGCGCGTCGCGATCGCCCGGCCGGTAGCATTCCCGATACCCATGAAGATCACGCGCAGTAGCCGCACCGTCGCTCTGATGGCAGGGATCGCCCTCGCCGTCGGCGCGCAGGCGCTGCTGCCGCAGGCCGCGACCGCTGCGGCGGGCGCCCGCCCGGCCTCGGCGGCCGGCCGCCCGGCTGCCAGCGCACGGGCGGCGGCCGTCGGCGGCCGCGCGGCGGCCAGCCGACCGCCGGCCCGCGCGCGGCTGGCGGCCGTCAGCCGTCCCGTGGCCGGCGCGCGGGCGGGCTGGCTGACCGGGGACACCGCCGGGCGCGGGCTGCGACTGGTGCACGGCGGCGCCGTCGACGCCGCCGTGGGCAAGATCTTCTTCACCCTCGGCGACACGGACTACACCTGCTCGGGCACGCTGGTGCGCGGCAACGGCGGCTACGTGGTCGTCACCGCCGCGCACTGCGTCACCAACGGGCACGGCCAGTGGGCCGTCAACTGGACCTTCGCGCCCGGCTACAAGGACGGGACGGAGCCGTACGGCCGGTACACCGCGCGCCGGTTCTTCGTCTCGCCGCGCTGGAAGGGGCCGGCCGCGAGCGAGCGCTACGACGTCGCCTTCGTCCGGGTCAGCCCGGCCCCGCCGCACGGGCGGAAGTCCCGGCCGGCCAGGCCGCCCGCCGGGCTCCCGATCAGCTTCGCCGCCAGCCAGACGGCGGCGCGGCGGGCGCAAGCCTACGTGTTCGGGTACCCGGCCCTGCCGCCGTACAGCGGGCTGTACCTCAACTACTGCGCGGGGCCGGCCGCCAGCAGCGCGGCCAGGAAAGGGAGCGCCCGCATGGCGTGCGCGATGACCGCGGGCGACAGCGGCGGGCCGTGGCTGACCGGATTCAGCCCCCAGGCCGACGCCGGGACGATCACCGCCGTCACCGCCTACAAGCTCTCCGGCGACCTGCGCACGCTCTACGGGACCGTGCTCGGCCCGAACGCGCGAGCCCTGTACCTCAGGGCCAGCGCCTAACCGCGCCTAGCACCCAGAACCCGGACTAGGATCGGCACGGTGACCTCGACGGTACGTGACACACCGCTGCGAGCGGTGCATGAGCGACTCGGCGCGACAATGACCGACTTCGCGGGCTGGCTGATGCCGCTCAGGTACGAAGGCGAGACCGCCGAGCACCAGGCGGTGCGGAAGTCCGCCGCCCTCTTCGATCTGTCCCACATGGGGGAGATCGCGGTGACCGGGCCGGGCGCAGGCGCGGCGCTCGACTACGCGGTCACCGGCTGGCCGTCGGCGCTGAAGGTCGGCGGGGCCAGGTACACAATGCTGTGCGCGCCCGACGGCGGCATCCTCGACGACCTGATCATCTACCGGCAGGCGGACGAGCGGTTCCTCGTCGTCGCCAACGCCTCGAACACCGATGTCGTGCTGGCGGAGCTTCTCCAGCGGGTCTCCGGTGACGCGGTGGTGTCCGACGAGACGCATCCGACCGGGCTGATCTCCATCCAGGGGGCGGACGCGGTCGGCCGGCTGGCCGCCGTGACCGATGTCCCGGTCGGCGACATGCGCTACTACAGCGGCGCCTACGGGTCGGTCGCGGGCCGTCCGGCCTGGGTGGCGCGGACCGGCTACACCGGCGAGGACGGCTTCGAGATCTTCTGCGCGTCGGACGACTGCGAGCCGATCTGGGACGCGCTGGCGGTCGACGGCCTGATCGCGGCCGGGCTCGCGGCGCGCGATACGCTGCGGCTTGAGGCGGGGATGCCGCTGTACGGCAACGAGCTCGGCCCCGACCTGACCCCGTATGAGGCGGGGCTCGGGCGCGTGGTCCGACTCGACAAGCCGGGTGACTTCGTGGGCCGGGCGGCGCTGGCCGCGCGGGCCGCCGCCGGACCTCAGCGGGTGCTCGTCGGGCTGGTGGTTCAGTCGCGACGGGTGCCCCGGCACGGGTACCCGGTGGTCGCCGGGCCTGCTCTGGCCGAGTCGGCCCGGGTCGGCGTGGTGACCAGCGGCGGCCCGTCGCCCTCGCTCGGCCTGCCGATCGCGATGGCGTACGTGTCGCCGGACGCCGGCCCCGGGCCGTTTTCCATTGACGTCCGAGGACGGGCCGAGCCCGCCTCGGTGACAGCGCTTCCTTTTTACAGCAGAAAAAAAGCGTGACAGAGCTTCCGTTTTATGACAGGAGAAAGCGACGATGAGCGTTCCCGCCGAGCTCAGGTACACGGCAGAGCACGAGTGGGTGGCGATCGCGGGCGAGACCGCCACGATCGGGATTACGGACTTCGCGGCGACGTCGCTTGGCGACGTGGTCTACGTCTCGCTGCCGACGGTCGGCGCCACGGTCGGCGCGGATGACCCGTGCGGGGAGGTCGAGTCGTACAAGTCGGTGAGCGAGCTCTACTCCCCCGTGGACGGCGAGGTCACCGAGGTCAACGAGGAGCTCAACGACGACCCGGCCCTCATCAACGCCGAGCCCTACGGCCTCGGCTGGATGTTCCGGGTGCGGCTGGCGGCGGGCGCGTCGGAGCCGACCGGGCTGCTCTCGCCCGCCGAGTACGAAGAGCTCATCACGTCCGCTGGCTGACCTGGCCTGGCGCCGCCGCCGCCGCGCGGCTCGCTCGCTTACTTACTTGCGGATGCGGCGCCAGATCAGGTAGCAGGTGACGCCGACGGCCGCGAGGGCGACGGCGCTGCCGATCAGCGGGTCGACCTGGCTGATCCGCTCCTTGGCGCGGTCGCCCGCGCGCCGCGCGATGTTGCCGGGGGCGACCCGGTCGGCGATCTCGTCGATGGTCTGCGCGAGGTTGGCGCGGGTGCGCTCGATCTCGGTGACCAGTTCGCGCGGCGCGAGCGCGGTCGTGTCGGTGTCGGTCTCAGCCATGCCGGCCACTCTATAAGACCACTTTGCCCGCTCGCGGGACCGGCATGGTGTCGCGCGCGCCGCCGCATGCCCGGCTAGGCGCTCCTTTCAATAACTTATACCGAGATCAATGTTATCGTTGTCTATTTAAAAGCATTACATTCCGCGCAATATCCGCGTAAACCAGCCATTCGACAGCCGCCGTGAATACCCTCGTGAGCAGCGACGATGGGAGAATCATGCGGCTTATCAACCGACTTGCATATTGCCTGGCAGCGACCATTCCCTTGGCCATCATCGCGGGCTGCTCGGGCGCGGGCTCCAGCGGCGCCAGCGGCCCGCTCGAGACCTCGACCATCGTGATCGACGCGGTGCCGACGGCGGACGCGGCCGGCCTGTACATCGCCGAGGACGACGGGTTCTTCGCCAAGCAGGGGCTGACGGTGCAGATCCACAAGATCCTCGGCGGCGAGTACGGGATGGGCGACCTGCAGACCGGCAAGGCCGACCTCATCGAGGGGAACTACGTCTCGTTCATCCTCGCCCAGGTGCACGGCACCTTCGCCGCGCCCGACCCGAACAACCCCACCGGCCCGCTCCGCGCGGCCAAGCCGATCGACATGCGCATCATCGCCGACGCCTCGCAGATGCAGCCGGGCAACCAGGGGCTGTACGTCATGCCCGGCTCTCGCTTCAAGACGGTGGCGGACGTGGCCAGAGACCGCGCGACGGTCGGCGTCAACACGCTCCACAACATCGGGTCGGTGCTGCTCGGCTCGCTGCTCGCCGCGAACGGGTTCAGCCCCGGCTCGGTCACCCAGAAGCCGGAGCCTCTACCGTTGATGCCGCAGATGCTCTCCGAGCACAAGATCGAGACGGCCTGGCTTCCCGAGCCGTTCGGCACCCAGGCCCAGGAGGAGTTCGGGGCGGTGGAACTGGCCGACTTCGACCAGGGATCGCTGCAGAACTTCCCCATCGGCACGATCGTCGGCAGCACGCAGTGGGTGAAATCGAACCCCGACACGATCGCCGCGTTCCTGCGCGCCTACAACGAGGGCCAGCAGATCGCGGACACCGACCGGAGCGCGGTCGAGAAGGCCCTCGTCCTTCACACGGGCGTGTCGAAGCTCATCGCCGCGAACATGACGCTCGACTCGTACCCGCTGGCCATGGACGTTCCCGTCATGCAGCGGGTGCCCGACGCGATGTTCCAGTTCGGCGTGCTCACGAAGCGCTACGACATCGCGGACATGATCCAGCCCGAGCCCGGCGAGCTGAGCGGATCATAAGATCAATTCGCGACCCGGATATTAGCCGCCTACCAGGCAATATGGACATTTAGCATAAAAGACAAAGCCAACTGAATTGACCGTGCAATTGCAATAGCCTCGGTGCCATACGGGCAAGGGGGCTTGCGTAAATGCTTATCAATAGGTTGGCTTATTCGGGCATGGCCGCGGCCGCGGTCATGGCGATCGGCAGCCTGGCGGGCTGCTCTCCCGGCGCCACCGCGGCGGACGCGCACGCCAAGCCGACCGTGGTCACGGTCGACTCGGTCCCCGCGTCAGAAGAAGGCGGCCTCTACGTCGCGGCCTACGAGGGGTTCTTCGCGCAGCAGGGGCTGACCGTCAAGATCAAGCCGATTACCGGCGGCGAGGCGGGCATCCCCGACCTCCAGGCGGGCCGGGCGGACCTGGTGGCGGGCAACTACGTGTCGTTCATCCTCGCGCAGATGGCGGGCAAGTTCGACGGCAAGCCGGCCGACATGCGGATTATCGCCGCCGGGTCCGAGCTCCAGCCGGGCAGCGAGGCGCTGTACGTGATGCCCGACTCCAAGTACAAGACCGTCGCCTCGCTCGGGCAGTACCACGCCAGGGTGGGTCTGAACACAGCCAATGACGTGGGCGACGTCATGGTCGGCGCGCTGCTCGAGGACACCGGGTACACGCTCAAGGACATCAGGCAGGTCATCCCCGCAGGCGGTTTTCCTGACCTGCTGAAGATGCTGCCGGCCGGGAAGGTCGACGCGATCTGGCTGCCGGAGCCGCTCGGCACGATCGCCGAGCAGGAGCTCGGCGCGGTGCCGCTGGCCGACTTCGACCAGGCGTCGATGCAGAACTTCCCGTTCACCGGCTACATCGCGGCGACGGGGTGGGCGCAGACCCACGCGAGCACCGTCGCCGCGTTCCTGCGGGCGCTGGCGGAGGGCCAGGAGCTGGCCGACACCGACCGGGAGGCGGTCGAGTCGGCGATGGAGAAGTACGCCGGCATCTCGCCCCTGGTGGCCGACAACATGTCGATCGACAGCTACCCGCTGACGATGGACCTGCCGGAGCTGCAGCGGGTGCCCGACTCGATGTACCAGTACGGCCTGACGCCGGGCGCGAAGAGCGCGTACCAGATAACCAAGATGGTCCAGCCCGAGCCCGGCCTGATCAGGGGCTAGCCGTATATCCGATTTTTCGTAAATATACGCCCGCAAAATTGATGCTGGTTTATCCTTCCTGGGGCACAGGTGTTGATCTGTGCCGAGCTCAGGTGAGGGGTTCCAGTGATCGGCAAGGGCAAGTGGAGTCACGCCGCGACTGCGGTGGCGCTGACGGCTGTCGCGGCGCTGGCGGCGGGCTGCTCCGCTAGCAGCGGGTCCGGCTCCGACTCGATCGTCAGCAGCATGCCCACGAACTACGGCCCGGCGGAGCAGACCACGCTCAACGTCGGCGTGGTGCCGGCCATGGACTCGGCCGGGTTCTTCGTCGCGCAGTCCGAGGGCCTGTTCGCCAAGGAGGGCCTGACGATCCGCTACTCTCCGGCGACCAGCTCAGAAACGGCGATCACACAGCAGCTTGCGGGCAAGCTCCAGATCTCGGCGGGCAACTACGTCTCGTACGTCCAGGCGGTGGCGAAGCAGCACGAGCCGCTCGAGATCGTCTCCGAGGGCTCGGTCATGCAGCAGGGCGCGCAGACGCTCTTCGTCATGCCCTCCTCCCATATCACCCAGCTGTCCCAGCTCAAGGGCAAGCTGATCGGGGTGAACGCGCCGCAGAACATCGACTACCTGCTCGGCGTCTCGGTGCTCAAGGAGAACGGCATCAACCCCGGCAGCGTGAAGTTCCCCACCCCCCAGGACAAGGCGTCCGCCGCGCTGCACGGGGCTATCGCGTTCCCGGTCATGGGCCAGGATCTCGCCGGCGGCGAGCTCGCCGCCGCGATCATGCCCGAGCCCTTCGCCAGCCTGGCCGAGCAGCAGTTCGGCGCGGTCCCGCTGGCGGACCTGAACCAGGGCGCCACCAGCGACTTCCCCATCGAGGGGTACGTGGTGACCAAGGCCTGGGCGGCGGCGAACCCGAATACGCTCAGTCGGTTCCTGGCCGCGCTCTCGGCCGGCCAGGAGATCGCGGACACCAACCGCTCCGCGGTTGAGAAGGCGTTCGAGGGGCTGGACGGCGCGCCCAAGGGTCAGGTGCCGCCGCAGATCGCCGCCGTGATGTCGCTCGACACCTACCCGATCGGCATCGACGTGACCCGGCTGCAGCGCGTCGCCAACGTCATGTACCAGTTCAACCTGCTGAGCTCGGCCTACAACGTGAAGAACATGATCATGCCGTCGCAGGACTTCAACTTCTCCCCGTTCTCGGCCGCCGGGACGTAACCCGTAAGATCCCGTCTATGGCGGGGACCACCCAGTTCGGACTCATCGTCGCGGTGATCGGCCTGGCCGGAACCGCCGCGGTCCTCTCCAACCGGCTGAGCGCGCGGCTGCGGGTGCCCGCGCCCGCGTTCTTCCTCGTCGCGGCCGTGATCGCGGCGCAGCTGTGGCCGCAGGCGTCGCTGTCGTCCGAGGGCACGGTGCTGCCCGCCGCCACGGTCGAGCACGTCGTCACGGTGGCGCTCGCGCTCATCTTGTTCGACGGCGGCATGCACATCGGGCGGCGGCGGTTCCGCACCGCCGCCGCCGCCATCGTCTGGACCGGGGTCGCCGGGACGCTGGTGGCCGCCGCCGGCACCACGGTGGCCGCGCACTACGTCGCGGGCATGGGCTGGCACCTGGCGCTGCTGGTCGGCACGGCGGTGGCCGCCACCGACCCGGCGGTGGTGTTCTCGGTCTTCGGCCGCCGCGAGATCGCCGGCCGGACCGGGGTGCTGCTCGAGGGCGAGTCCGGCGCCAACGACCCGGTCGGGATCGCGCTGCTCTCCGCGCTGCTGGCGGCGCACGGCAGCGTCGGGGCCGTCATCGGGCACGTGGTGGCCGAGTTCGCGCTGCAGATGACCGTCGGGGTGGCGGTCGGGGTCGGAGGCGGGCTGGCGCTGCTGGCGTTCATGCGGCGGGTGCCGCTGCCGAGCGAGGGGCTCTACTCGCCGCGGGTGCTGGCGGGCGTGCTGGTGATCTTCGGCGTCGCCACCGTCGCCCAGGGGTCGGGGTTCCTCGCGGTCCTGGTAGCCGGCATCATCCTGGGTGACGAGCCCGCTCCGTACAAGCGCGAGATCCAGCGGTTCCACTCCTCGCTCGCCAGCCTGGCCGAGATCGTCGCGTTCACCATGCTCGGGCTCACGATGCGGCTGTCCGAGCTCGCCAGCGAGTCCGCCTGGGCGAAGGGGCTCGCCCTGGCGGTGCTGCTGACGTTCGTCATCCGCCCGGTGCTCGGCGGACTGGTCCTGCTGCCCGTGCGGCTGACGGTGCGCGAGCGTGTCTTCTTCCTCTGGACCGGGCTCAAGGGGGCGGTGCCGATCCTGCTCGGGCTGGCCATCCTTGACTCCGGCACGGCCGGCGCGGCCCAGGCCTACCAGGTGATCTTCGTGATCGTCGGCTTCTCGGTGACCGTGCAGGGCGGCCTGGTCCCCACCCTCGCCCACCGGCTCCGCATCCCGCTGCGCACGGTCGAGCCCGAGCCGTGGTCGCTCGGCGTCCGCTTCAGCGAGGAGCCGGAGGGGCTGCACCGCTATCACGTGGCGGCAGGCGCCTCGGCCGACGGAAGCGCGGTGGGCGACCTGCCGTGCGGCGAGAACGCCTGGGTCAGCCTTGTCGTCAGGGACGGCGCCCTGCTCACCGTCGGCGCCGACACCACCCTGCAGGCCGACGACGACGTCCTGGTCCTGGCCGACCCCGACGAGAGCCCCGCCC
>DATCGA010000652.1:0-4583 GCA_036509215.1 Trebonia sp. | reverse complement strand
TCGGGGCAGTCCCGACCGTGCCGGCCAGGACCCGCACCCGCCTGCGGCACCCGCCGCACGACCAGCCGCCCGCCGGCAGCCGCCAACCCTTCGCCGACCCACAATGCGGACAGCGGAAACCGTCAGGCCACCGCAACCAGCCCAGATAGTCCAAGCACGCCGCGTCGTCGGGGAACCACGACCGCACCGCCGCCAAATCGCCGGGATAGTGCACACCTATCCACCGGCGAACGCAGCCCCATACACCCACTCTACTGCTGTGATCCGGATAGCCCCCTAAAAGAATGCAATTGCCAGCGCCCGGGTCTCCATCGGGAAGATCTCCGAAACGGTCAGGTAGGCGGCGCTCGCGCCTGAGGAGGCGAGGAAGAAGACCGGGACCAAGACGATGATGAAGCTCGCCGAGTTCAGCATTTCGGAGACGAACAACCCGGCCAGCACGACCGACAGCACCGCCGACCCGAGATAGGTGCCGCTGATCATCGGTCTACGCCCGACGGTGTCGAACAGTCGCCCGAGCAGCAACGGACCCGCAAAATTCCCGACTGCGTAAATAATGAGGAACACCGGCACGATCGCCGCGCCGACCCCGAAAAACGTGGTCATCAGCGTGCCAAGGTTGAACGTGACACCGTTGTACAGGAACGCCTGACCGAAGAACAACGACAGGCAAAGAATCGACCGTTTGGGGGAGGTCTTGAAGGCCACCCGGCCGATCTCGCGGAACGGGATCGCGGTCCGCTGCCGCCTCTTGTCCGGGTGGGACAGTTCCTGCCCGGTCTGGGTCTCGATGTCATGTTCGACGCCCTCGGCGATTCGTTCTGCCTCCTCCTCTCTGCCATGGATGAACAACCAACGCGGGCTTTCCGGGACGCTGCGGCGCACGAACATTACGGCGAGCCCGAGCACCGCCCCGACGTCGAACGCGAGCCGCCAGCCGAGATCTTTCGGGAAAATCCCGGACAGCAAGAACAATGCGGCCCCCGAGTCGGCGATCGAGCCGAGCCAGTAGGAACCGTTGATGATGAGGTCGACGCGGCCACGAACGCGGGCCGGGATCAGTTCGTCGATCGCCGAGTTGATCGCGGAGTACTCACCGCCGATGCCGCTTCCGGTGAAGAACCGGGCCAGGAAGAAGAACCACGGCGCGAACGAGAATGCAGTCACCACCGTCGAGGCGATGTAGATACCGAGTGTGATCATGAACAGTTTCTTGCGGCCGAACCGGTCGCATAGCTGACCGAAGAACAACGCCCCGACGCACGCCCCGGCGACGTAGACCGCGGCGGCTATTCCGATATCCCCGACACTAATGTTGATGCCGCTACCGCTTTGGGTAAGTCGGGCGGCGACCGAACCGACCATCGTCACCTCAAGTCCGTCGAGGATCCAGGCCGTGCCGAGGCCGACGACGATCAAGCCAGTGGAACCGCGCCCACGGCAACCGATCCAGCCGCGCGGGTATACGCGTCTCGATCGTGCCGGTTTCCACCGTCGCCGTGCTACTCATGACAGAAGTCCTTCCAGGGGTCGGCTATTGTCGAGGACGTGTCGGCCTGTCGCGTGTTCGGACACCGCTACCGGTTCTTCGTGGAGGGGTCGACAATGCGCTGGCAGTGTCAGCGGGGCTGCGCCGCCGGCGGCGCCAAGGTGTACCCGTCGCCGGCAGCGGCGCGGCGCTACGCCGCGGTACTCGACAAGCAGGACAACGACGACATCGGTAGGCGTGCGCCGATCCTCGCCATGTTCCCGTTGCGGATCTGGCACGCAATCCACCGGCGGTCGCAGCCGCATTAGGTTGCGGTCGCTGCGAAATTTGACTCCTTGGAATCGCGACATAAAGCAACACCTCACGGATGCTGTGGGCGCCGCAGGCCGGATCGGGGCCTCACGTTCGACGTTGCCACGGTCATATCCCTCCAGACCGGCAACGAAAATACCGAACAAGAACACGGCCTCGCACCGGTGACTGGCCACGAGTCGGCGTCCACAGCCGTCAGCTCTCCGGCCCGGTCGCGGTGGCGTGTTCGGAGGCGATGGCGGTGGCAACGTCGCGTGGGTAGGTGCGGGGCGCGCGCACCAGCGCAAGGACGCCGGCCGCGATCAGCGGGATGAGCATCACCAGGAACGTGTCGCGCAGGCCCTTCCCGGCGGCCCCCGCGCTGCCGGTGGGATGGCCCAAGCCCGCTGTGCGCGCGCCGAACTGGGTGGAGACGTAACCGAAGACAAGGGGGGCGAGAGCCTCCAGCGAGGACCGCAGCGCGGTGCGCACCGCCTCCGCGCGGCCCCACAGCCTGGAATGCATGATGTCGAGGCGGGCGGCGTCCAGCGGTGGGTTCGTCCCGCCGACGCCGGCGGCCGCGAGAAACAACAGCGGCAACGCGATCAGCAGCGACCCGGTCAGCAGCGCGGGCAACAGAAGCAGCGCGGCGAGCAGCACCGACACGCCCGCGACGACCGGGCGGGCCACGAGGTGGTGTCGTTCGATCAGCCAGTCGCTGAGGCGCGCCGTGAACAGCAAACCGACGACCGCGCCGATCCCGATGACCACCAGCAGGGTGCTCGCGGCGCCCTCCCCGATGCCGAAACGGTCCCGCAGGAACACCACGGCGAAGGTCCGCAGCCCGGTAAAAAAGAAATAACCCAAAGCGGAGGCGACGATCAGCACCCGGTTGGTCCGGATCGACAGCACGTAACGCACGGCCCACCACAACGAACGGCCGCTCGGGTCCTGGTGCAGTACGAGCCGCTCGTGTGGCCGAATACCTTCGTCCTGGACTTCCCGCTCGACCTCGTCGTGCTGCCGCCCGCCGTCCGCCGGCTGCTCGGTCGCGCCAACGAATTGGCTGCCGGCCGGCTCATGTTCGGCCTGCGCGGCGGTGCGGATGTGCTCGGCGCCGGGTTCCAGCCGGGACTGGCCGCCGCGGGCCGGTTCGGGCAGCAACCGCCGGATCGCCCACGCCAACGCCAACCCCGGGACGGCCAGCACCCAAAACGAGTATCGCCACGACAGCGCGGCGGCGACGTTGCCCGAGACCAGCAAGCCGATGCCCGCGCCGGCCAACTCCCCGGTCAGGATGAACCCGAAAATCCGGCCTCGTTCGGCGGCGGGGAACAGGTCGCCGGTAAGCGACGCCACCACCGGCCCGGCGGTTGCCACCACCGCACCGAGCGCGACCCGGGTGATCAACAACATCAGGAAGGACTGTGCCGCGCCGCTGACGACCATCGCCAACGACCAAATCACGATCGCGCCGACGAGCAGCCTGGTGCGGTTGACACGGTCGGTCAGGCTGCCGACCGGCAATGCCGCGACCGCGCCGATCGCGGTCGACACCGTGACCAGCAGCCCGATGCCGGTGTTGCCGATGTGCAGCGCGCGTTCCAGTTGGACGGCGGTGACGCCGATCGCCGCCTTGTCGGCGCTGTCGAGTGCGAGCACGCACGCCAGCAGAACGACCACCCGCAGCCGGGCGGGGCCGCCGACGGCGTCGCGCAGCTTGGCCTCGACGTCGCGTCGGAACCAGCGGCGCGCACGCCCCGCCGGAGCTGTCAAGCCGTGCCCGGTCACGGCCCTGCCCGGTCACGGCCATGCCCGCCGACGACCGCTGGCGGGCGGTGCGCGCCGGATCGCTTCGCGGGTTCGCCGTCCGGCACGCGAGCGTGGCCACCGTCACCGTCACTGACCAGCGGAGAATGCGACAGCCCGACGATCCCCGCGCCGACGATCGCGGCGCAGGCCACCGCGGGCACCAGGTACGCCATGGTCGCCGCGGGAGTGCTGGGCTTGTTTTTGCTGCAGGCCAGCCTCAACGCCGGCCGGCTGGTCGCCGCCCAGCCGGGATCACCGCCACCGACCCGATCGTGTCGATCCTGTGGGGGACGCTGGCGTTCGGGGAGCACGTCCGCACGGGGGCGTAGGTCTGCCAGCTGGTGAAGATCGCGAGGACGCCGTGTGTCGTGAACGCGCTGGTCATGGCCTTGACCAACGCCGCGGTCATCCCGAACGCGGCCCCAGCCGCCACGCCGAGCACCGCCGCCCGCTGAGCGCCACCGCAGCGCCGGCCCCAGGCCACCAGGCCTCCGACCACCACGAGGTTCGCCGCGATCCCGATCGCGCAGCAGGCTGCCTGCGCGTGCGCGCCGGGCCGGCCGGACGGCGCCAAGAAGTACAGCAACCCGACCAGCCCGATCGTCATCGCCGACGCCGAGGCCCATTCGCGGCGGTGCAGCCGCTGGTGGAACACGATGCCGGCGAGCAACAACGTCATCGGTAGCTCGAAGATCAGGATCGGTTCGACGAGAGCGAGCGCGCCGCTGCCGAGCGCCGCGGCCTGCAGCAGGAATCCCCATCACACCGCACATACCGAGGAACCAGGTCGGCCTGTGCAGCAGGTGGACCATCAGCCGCAGACTCAGATTGTTCTCGATGCGCTCGGCGCGGTCGGCTTTGCGTTGCGGCACCGAGGAGATGGCGTTGGTCACCGCGGCGAGCACCGCGAACAGGTAGGTCATTCGGGGGTTACAGTGACGCGTCGGTCGAGTCGGCGGCGAACGCCAACGAGCAACAAACCCAATCCGAG
>DATCGA010000651.1:0-12111 GCA_036509215.1 Trebonia sp. | reverse complement strand
CTCGCCCGCCGGCCGCTGCCCGAGGTCGCCGGGCTGATCGCGGGCGCCCGCCGGATCGTCGTGCTCGAGGACCTGGTCGACCACGCCAACGTCGGGGCGATCTTCCGCTGCGCGGCCGCGCTCGGCGTGGACGCGGTGGTGCTGTCGCCCCGGTGCGCGGACCCGCTCTACCGGCGGTCGGTCAAGGTCTCGATGGGCGCGGTGTTCGCGATCCCGTACGCGCGGATGACCGACTGGTTCGACGGCCTGGCCGGCCTGAGGTCGGCCGGCTTCCGCGTCCTCGCCCTCACCCCCGACGACGAGGCCACCCCCATCGGCACCGCCCTCGGCGGCAAGGACGAGCGGGTCGCGCTCGCGTTCGGCACCGAGGGCGACGGGCTGTCCGCGCGCTGGCTGCACGAGGCCGACGAGGCGGTGCGGATCCCGATGAACCCGGCCGCCCGGGCGGCCGGGGTGGACTCGCTCAACGTGGTGGCCGCAGCCGCGATCGCCTGCCACCTGCTGACCGATGAGTGACCAGTGGGATAACAGGGGACGTTCTAGCCCGACTTCGTGATCGGAGACGGGTGGGCGAGCAGGAGCTTTTCACGCTGACGGTCGCCATCGTCGTCGTGGTGATCGTCGGGCGGGCGGTCGCGACCCGGCTTGAGGTGCCCGAGGCGGTCGTGTTCGTGGTGCTCGGCGTGCTCGCCAGCCTGATCCCGCAGGTGCCCAACATCGACCTGTCGCCCGACGTCGTGCTGGTGCTGTTCCTGCCGCCGCTGGTGTACAACGCGGCCTTCCTCACCGCCCCCAGGGAGACCCGGGAGAACGCGCTGCCGATCACCGCCCTGGCGGTCGGCACGACGGCGGTCACGATCGCGGGCGTGGCCTGGGTGATCCGGCTCGTGCTGCCGGGACTGGGCTGGGCGCCCGCGTTCGCGTTTGCCGCCGCCATCGCCCCCACCGACGCGGTGGCGGCCACCGCGGTGATGTCCCGGCTGGGCGCCCCGACCCGCGTCGTCACCATCCTCGAGGGCGAGAGCCTGATCAACGACGCGGTCGCGCTGACCGCGTTCAGCCTGGCGGTCGAGGCGATAGCGCACCCGTTCACGGTCGAGCACGCGCTGCTGCGGCTGGTCCAGGTGGTGGTCGGCGGGATCGCCTACGGCCTGGTCGTCGCGGTGGTGATCGGGCGCGTCCGGCACCACGTCCGCGATCCCGCCCTGCAGATCCTGATCACCCTGATCACCCCGTTCGTCGCCTACATCCCGGCTGAGGAGCAGCTGAACGTGTCCGGCGTGCTCGCCACCGTGGTGGCCGGCGTCTACCTCGGGACCAGGACCGAGGGCATGCTCCAGCCGGCCTCCCGGGTCAGCGGCACGATGTTCTGGCGGACGCTGATCTTCCTGCTCGAGTCGGCGCTGTTCGTGCTGCTGGGCCTCGAGCTGCGGGCGGTCGTTAGCGATCTGTCCAACACGCTCTCGTTCGCCCGGCTGGCGGCCGCGGCCGCCGCCGTGGTGGGGGCGATCATCGTGATCCGGCTGGTCTGGGAGCTGGCGGTGTCGCCGCTGATCAGATTCCTGCCCGGCGAGCACTCCATGTTCGTCGTCAACCCGTGGCGCTACCGGCTCGTTATCGGCTGGGGCGGCATGCGCGGGGCGATCACCCTGGCCATCGCGCTCACCCTGCCGACCATGGTCAACGGGGCGCCGTTCGCCGAACGATCGGTGCTCATCCTGCTGGCGGCGGTCGTCGTGGTGGTCACGCTGCTGGGCGAGGGGCTGACGCTGGCGCCGCTGGTGCGGCGCCTGGGGCTGGCGAAGACCGAGGAGCATCAGCGCCGGGAAGCGGTCGCGCGGGCGCGGGTGACCGAGGCCGGGCTCGCCCGGCTCGACGAGCTGGCCGAGGCGGGCGAGGTCGACGAGGACACCGCCAACGTGTACCGGCAGCTGTTCGAGCTGCGGCTCGACCGGGTCCGCAGCCTCCTCGGCGACGGCGATGACCCGGCCGACACCAGCGGCTTCCGCCGCGAGCTGGTGCGCGCTCAGCGAGCCAAGCTGGCCGACCTGTACGCCAAGGGCAAGATCAGCGACGAGATCCGCCGGACGATCGCGCGCTCCCTCGACCGTCAGGAGGGCCGCTCCCCGTTGGGGTAGTGTGATGTTGTACGCCGATGTACAATTCGTGACATGGCAGTGATGACGCTCAGTGAGGCCCGGGCGGCCCTCCCCGAAGTTGTGAGCCGGGTGGCCCAGGGCGAAGAGATTACGATTACCCGCTACGGCCGCCCGATGGCCGTGGTGGTGAGGCCGGATGTCGTCTGGAGCCAGCCCGGTGCAGAGGTCGTCCTCGACGAGACCGACTGGCTCATAACGACCTTGCGCGTGCGGGCTCGCCGGCACGGGCTCTCCCTCGAGCAGGAGCTGTCCGCGATCCTGGCGGCGGCCGAAGCGGCCCCGGCGGAGCCGGCCTTGCCGCCGATTCGGCTTGCCACGGTCCGTGGCACCGGGACCTCGACGTGGTCCCGGGAGGAGATCTATGGCGACGAGGGCCGCTGACCTGGCCGTGCCCCCAGATCGGGTCATGATCGATACGAACGTGCTGGTGGCCGCGACCGACGAGAGCCGGGCGGAGCACCACGACGCGCTGACGATCCTCAACGACTGGCCCGCAGGGGACACCACCCTGTGCGTCAGCGGGCAGATACTGCGTGAGTACCTCACCGTCGCCACGCGGCCCGCAGATGGCAACGGCCTGGGCCTGAAACGACCGGACGCGGTGGGCAACGTGCGCGCCATCCGCGAGCGGACCACCCTGTTGGCGGAGGACGCCAAGGTCGCGGAGCGGCTGCTCGGGCTGCTGGCGGACGTTGACTGCAGCGGCAAGCAGATCCACGACGCGAGCGTGATCGCGACGATGCTCGTCCACGGCATCGGCACGGTCGTCACGATGAACCTCGACGATTTCGCGCGTTTCGGCGGCTACGTGAACTTGGTGAGGCTGTAGCTGCTGAGCGAACGCTGCCTAAGAGAGCAGAGATTCGACCGCGACTGAGGGGTAGCGGGCGAGATAGCGGGTCGGCCGGGATTACACCGGACCGCCGTGGTTCATGTGGGCGGAGACACATTTGTTACTGAGTGTTGATGGGCAGGGTTGTCAGGGTAACCAACTCACGGCAACGATCAGGAGTTAGCTTTGGCTTCAGACACCAAGCCCACCATCGTCCTCGTCCACGGGGCGTTCGCCGACGCCTCGGGATGGTCAGCCGTGTTCTACGCGCTGACAGCCCAGGGTTACACGGTCTACGCGCCGGCCAACCCGCTGCGCGGCGTCGCCAGCGACGCCGCGTACATCGGGAAGTTCATCACGACCATCGACGGCCCGGTCGTGCTGGCCGGTCACTCCTACGGCGGCTGCGTGATCACCAACGCCAGCGCCGGCGTCGAGGCGGTCAAGGGTCTGGTCTACGTCTCGGCGTACGCCCCGGAGCAGGGGGAGACGCTCGCGGCCGCCGGGGACCTGGGCGGCGGCTCGACCGAGCTGACCAAGCACCTGGTCGTGCGTCCCTACCCGGGCGCGCCCGAGGGCGACGGGGACGGCTACATCGACCCGGCGTTCTTCCACGAGATCTTCTGCGCCGACGTTGACGCCGAGCTGGCGCGGTTCATGGCCTTCGCGCAGCGCGGCGTGGCGCTGTCCGCGCTGGGCACGCCGTCGGGGACACCGGGCTGGCGGACGATACCGAGCTGGTACATGGTCGCGGGCAACGACGGTGCGATCCCGCCGGAGGCCGAGCGCGCGATGGCCGCGCGGGCCGGCGCGCACACGGTCGAGGTGGCCAGTTCGCACGTCGCGATGATCAGCCACCCGCACGAGGTGACTGACCTCATCGTCGCCGCGGCATCCGCCTGAGCGGCGGTCGACTGCTCGGGCATTTGTGCCATGGCGCCGATGTAGTCGCATGCGGTTTACTCCCATTAAGTCTTTCGAGTACTCCGCATTTGGTACAGGTGATTTCTATGGGGCCATTGGTAAACGTGAAATGAGCGAAGCCGAGATGGTCGAGGCGGTCGAGCCTGACGTCTATCCGGGTGCGGCGGCGGCGATGACCGAGGCCGGCGGCGGCTGGTTCGGCCGGGAGCTGGCGGTCAAGGCGGCGCGGCACGCGATCACCGCGTGGGCGATGGCGGTCAACGGCGACCAGACGGCGCTGGCGGCGATCGCCGACCCGGACCGGGTGGACTGGCTGCTCTACCCGGTCCGCTATCACTCGTCGCGAAGGCAGTGGGTCATCGCCCCAGGCCCGGTGCTGACCGAGCTGGCGATCACGAGGCTCGAGACCGACGCCGACCCCCCCGAGCTGGCGGTGAAGTGGCAGTTCACGGGCCGGCGACGCTGGGTTGACTCCGGCGACCCCGAAGGCGATGAGCTGGCCTTCGTCGGGATACTCGGCCTGACGTTCGCCGGCTCGCAGGCGTGGCCGTGGCGACTGGACTCCGGCAGTCACGTGCAGACCCAAGACGACTACCTGGGCTACACGTTCGCCGCCAGCACCGAGACCGAGGAAGAGTACCGAGAGCGGACCAGCGCGCGAGGCCCGCTGGGGCCGACGGACACGTACCTCCTGGTCGCTGGCTTCGCCGAGCACGACGAGAAGTTCGCCTCCACGGCCGAGGTCGAGGTGTCGAGCGACCCCGCCCCGACCAGGGAAGAGGCGGAGCGGCTGGTGGGGCCGGCCATGCAGGCTGAGTGCGTCAGGTGGCGCGGCGGCGTCGCGGGCGACTGGCGCCCGTCGCTGAGCTCGCTGCGCGTCATCCGGCTGCTCGGCCCAGCGTGACCTGCGGGGCGGAGAAACGGTCCGTTCGGGGCAATCTTGATGTTGATCTTGAGCTTTACCGCTAATGGCGGAAATCACGGGTAGCTGAGGCCGACCGAATAAACGGCGGCGGAGGAGTAACCGGTGAATTCCGGCCTGGTGAAATCGATAGTGGCGCACCTTAACGACTGGACCTGGGTCGCGGTGGAGTACCGCGTCTGGGTGATAATCCTCGCCACCGCAATCGGTCTCGCGATCCCGCTCCTGAGCGCGGCCAGGAGAGACGCGCCCCGGCCGGCGCCCTCGCTGGTCGTGCGCGGCGGCGCGGTCGGACTGGGGCTGTCGTCGGCCCTGATGTCCGTCTGCGCCCTGCTGCACTTCAGCGATCAGCGCTGGCTGGCGCCCAGCCAGCGCGGGAGCGTGCACGTCAGCGCGCCGGGCGGCGTGTTCGGCTTCGCCAAGCCGGCCGTCGGCGTGATCAATTCGGTCGCCGACCTGCCCGCCGAATGGCGGGCGACCCAGGTCGCGGTGCACACCGCGATCATCTGCGCGTTCCTGACCCTGGGCGCCCTGGCGCTGGTCGTGCTGACCTGGCGCCGGGCCCGCCGGGCCGAGATCCGGCAGGTCGTGCAAGAGGAAATCCGGCGATCGACCGTCGGCGCCGCCCGCTGAGGCGGTTACGCCGCGATCACCATGTCGGCGTCCCGGTTGACGAGCGCCGCGTAGTGGCCGCCGAGTGCGAGCAGCTCCTCGTGGGTGCCGCGCTCGGCGATCTCGCCGTGGTCGAGGACCAGGATCTCGTCGGCGTCGCGGATCGTCGAGAGCCGGTGCGCGATCGTGATCGTGGTGCGGCCCGCGCTCACGTGGTCGATGGCCTCCTGGACGGCCTGCTCGGTCTGGTTGTCGAGGGCGCTGGTGGCCTCGTCGAGGACGAGGATCGGCGGGTTGCGGAGCACCGCGCGGGCGATCGCGAGGCGCTGCTTCTCGCCGCCGGAGAACCGGTAGCCGCGCTCGCCGACCACGGTGTCGTAGCCGTCGGGCAGCGACGCCAGGTGGTCGTGGATCTGCGCCGCCCTGGCCGCCGCGACGAGTTCCTCGTCGGTGGCGTCGGGCTTGGCGAACCGCAGGTTGTCGGCGACCGAGGAGTGGAACAGGTAGGTCTCCTGGGAGACCACGCCGATCGCGTTGGCCAGGTCGTCGAAGGACATGTCGCGCACGTCGACCCCGTCGATCCGCACGCTGCCGTCGGTCACGTCGTACAGCCGGGGGATGAGGTAGCTGAGGGTGGTCTTGCCCGATCCGGTCTCGCCCACGATCGCCAGGCTGTGCCCGGCCGGGACGGTCACGTCGATGTCCCGCAGGGTCGGCTGGGCCGAGCCCGCGTAGGTGAAGCCGACGTGGTCCAGGCGCACCTCGCCGCGGACGTTGCTCATCGGCGTCGGGTGCTCCGGCTGCTCGATGTCGACCGGGAGGTCGAGGTACTCGAAGATGCGGCCGAACAGCTCGAGCGAGCTCTGAATGTCGACGCCGGTGCTCATCAGCTGCACGGCCGGGCGGAAGAGGCTCTGCTGCAGGGTGGTGAACGCGACCAGGGTGCCGATCGAGATCGCCAGGTGGTCGCCGTGGCCGGTCAGCCCGGTCACCCAGTAGATCACCGCGGGCATCGCCGACATGACGATCTGGATCGTCGACTGGCGCCACCGGCCCGCCATGCTGGAGGCGACTTCAAGGTCGGAGAGCTGCCCGGATTCGGTCGCGAAGGAGTCGCTGAGCGAGCGCGAGCGGCCCATCGTGTGGCCGAGCATGATGCCGCTGACCGAGAGCGACTCCTGCACGATCGAGGTGATCGCGGCGAGCTTGCGCTGGCGGTCGCGGGTAATCCGGCGGCGTTCGGTCCCGACCCGGCGGCTCACCCAGACGAACGCGGGCAGCATGATCAGCGACGCGATCGTGAGCCGCCAGTCGAGGACGGCCATCGCGATCACCGCCGCGATGACGGTGGTCGCGTTGGAGACCAGCGCGGTGGCGGTGGTGGTGACGGTCGCCTGCATGCCGCCGATGTCGTTGGCGATGCGGGACTGCACCTCGCCGGTGCGGGTCTTGGTGAAGAAGGCGAGCGACATCCGCTGCAGGTGCGAGTACACGGCGGTGCGCAGGTCGTGCATGACCCGCTGGCCGACCTTGGTCGACACGTAGGTCTGGGAGACGCTGAACGAGCTGTTCGCGATCGCCACCACGATCATGGCGAGGGCGAGGATACCCAGCAGGCCGGTCCGGCCCTGGGGCAGCGCCACGTCGATGACCGCGCGGATCAGGAACGGGTTGACGAGCGAGACGAGCGAGGAAGCCGCGACCAGGAGCAGGACGAAGCCGAGGCTCCAGCGGTAGGGCTTGAACAGGCGCACGATGCGGCGCATCGAGACGCGGGGGTTCTTGGGGTTCTGTGCGGTACTCAATAAAGCCTCCGAGTTGCTGGTTACGTTAGTCATGGTAGCTCAAACGGAGTCAAGCTCACAATAATTCCCCACCTCAATATGAGCCAGGCTCCTGGTAACGTGAGGTCATGGAGTACGAAGACCCGGTCCAGCTCGCGGACCTGCTCCAGCGGCACACCAGGCGGCTCCGCCGCGCCCAGGCCCAGCGGCTGGCCCCGCTCGGCCTCACCCCGGCCCAGGAACGCGCGCTGCGCATCGTCACCCGCAGCGAGGAGCCGCTCCGGATGGCCGAGCTGGCGGAGCATCTCGGCATCGTGCCGCGCTCGGTCACCACCGTCATCGACGCGCTCGAAGAGGCCGGCCTGGTCCGCCGCGAGATCGACCCGCACAACCGCCGCGCCATCCGCCTGCACCTGACCGACCGCGGCATGTCCGTCCGCGACGACATGCGCGAGGCCCGCCGGGGGGCGGCCGAGGACCTGTTCGCGCCGCTGTCGGCAGATGACCGGCAGGCCCTGGGTCGCCTGCTGAGCCTGCTTGATCCCGAGTCTCAGCCAGAGGGGTAGCTCCGTCTCATCGGTGCTGAAAATCAGAGTTATTCCGAACGGGCCCGGCTGACTGCCAGCGCGTTCTTTTTCGTCTCATTGGTTGGCTTGCGTATCAGTGTTGTTTCTCGCTTCGAATGTCCGAGATTTTTGGGGCATTGCCTATCTTGAAAAAGATCTTTAGAAAACAAGGCTGATTTATTGAGTTGATCTTTATGTGTACGATAAAATGTTCGTAAAGATCGCGATATAGGCGTGGACCGCCGGAAGGAGGCCGAAATGGATGAGCACGATGACGCGAGCGAACCGTCCAGCTCGGCTGAGCCCGGCGATGAGGCGGCCCCGGTGCCCGGAGCTTCCTGCGACAGCTGGGGCGAGGGCCCGGCGGGCGTTCCCGAGGATGACTTCGACGCGGATGCCGAGATGGCCCGGTGGGTCGCCGACATCGAGGCAGGTCGCGAGCGGATCCCGGAGGAGTGGGAGCTGGACGGCTCGGCCGTCTCCCTCGGCCTCGGCGACGCCTGCGACCTGGATCCGGCGCTGCTGGCGGCGATACTCGGCCCCGGCGGTCTCGGAGGGCAGTCGCTCAGCCCTGTCTTCGGGCAGGGCGAGGCGGCCGACGCCCTGCGCCCGGGCCCGGTGCTGGCGCCCCAACCGGGCGTCATCACCTGGACCACTCCCTCCGGCCGCACCCGCACAACTACCCCCACGGTCTACGACTCATAAAGTTGCGCAAGTTGCGTCAAGATTCCGGCGGTCAGTTCGTGGGCGGAAGTCCGAGCATCCTCCGCAACGCGGCCGTGGCCGTCTGCTCGGCGTCGGAATCGGTCTTGACCGTCGTCGCCCAGCTCGTGGCCGTCGGGCCGCTCAGCCCGGGCAGCGCGAGAATGTCCTGGGCTAGCCTCTCGTCGGCGGTCACGAGCCTCGTGATCGCGTCCCCCGCCGTCCCGGCGGCGCCGGCCGGCAGCAGCTGGTCGTCGAGGGCGGCGAAGGCGCTCGCGAACGGCTGGTCAATCCCGCCGACCTCGGTCGCGGTCGGGCTAGGCGACTGCACGTGGCCGACCCCGGACGAGGCGGGCTGCGCCGACAGCCCCTTGAGCTGGGACACCCACGTCTGGCCGGCCGCGGTGAGCGCCGCCTCCCCGGACAGGAACTCCGCCCGGATCGTGGCCGTGCTGGCCGACCGGGCCGCTCCCGACAGGAACGACTCGACCGTGACCGCGAACGGCGTCCCCTCCTGGAACAGGAACCCGTGCCCGGCGTCGGGGTAGATGACCAGCCTGGCCCCGGGGATGAGCCGGGCGATGTCCCGCGAATTGGACATGGAGTCGAGCTGGTCCTCGGCGCCGTCGGCGACCAGCGTCGGCACCGAGATCCGCGAGGTCAGACGACCGGCATCGTCGGCGCCGTGGAACCACGAGAGCGAGGCGTCGCCCTGGGCGGTGATCACGCCGGCCGACGCCACGTCGGCGTTCAGGTAGCTCTGGGTCCCGGCCGAGAACGCGGCCGCCGCCATCGGCTGATCGGCCGGGAACAGGACCGAGAGCCCGTTGCCGTTGGTGAGGTCGTTGATCTTCGCCTGCGCCGGTATGACCGTGCCGACGCCGGGGAACGTGGCGCACAGCACCAGCCGCCGCACCTGGTCCGGGTGCAGGACCGCCAGCGCCTGGGCGATCATGCCGCCCATCGACCAGCCGAGGACGTCGGGCCGGCCGAGGCCGAGGGCGCGGATGAGCGCGCTGGTCTGGTTGGCCATCGCGTCGATCGTGAGCGGCGACGGGAGCGCCCGGGTGCTGCCGATCCCGGCGTTGTCGAAGATCACGACCCGGAAATGCCGGGCCAGGGTGTCCACCAGCTGCGGCTCCCAGGTCTCCATCGTTCCCGCGTAGCCCATGATCAGGACCAGCGGCGGCCCGCTGCCGATCTCCCGGTACCCGACCGTCCCGAGCGCGGTCTGCGCGGTCCGGGCCGACGCCGAGGTGACCGAGACCGTCGTCGCCCTCGTCGGCGACGAGCTGCAGGCGGCGAGCGCCGCCGTGAGCGTCGCCGCGGTCAGCCCCGCCGTGATCCGCCGTCCCCAGATTGCCCCCGCTGCCCGTCGTCCTGCTGCCTGTCGCTTCATCGCGATCCCTGCCTTTTGTTGTGCTTCCTATACCTCAATGCTGGCGAGGCGCGACGGCGGAATCCACCGTGCGACTACCCGGTTTCCAGGTACGGCTAGCACGACGAAAAGCAGTTCAAATGATCAAATTCGTTATTTCGAACGGACCGGGGCGACTGCCCGCAGGTCACGCCTCCAGGTACCGCAGGACGGCCAGCACCCGGCGGTGATCGGCGTCCGAAGGAGCAAGCCCGAGCTTGCTGAAGATGTTCGAGACGTGCTTCTCGACCGCTCGCTCGGAGACCACCAGGATGGCGGCGATGGCGCCGTTGGAGCGGCCCTCCGCCATCAGCGCGAGCACCTCGCGCTCCCGGTGGGTGAGGCCGCCGAGCACGTCGCCGCGCCCGCTGGCGGCGAGCAGCTGGCTGACCACCTCGGGGTCGAGCGCGGTGCCGCCGGCCGCCACCCGGCTGAGCGCCTCGATGAACTCCCCGACGTCGGCCACCCGATCCTTGAGCAGGTACCCGACGCCGGCGCTTTTTCTGTGGGCCGGGCCGGGGACGGACCGCAGCAGGTCGGCCGCGTAGCGGGTCTCGACGTACTGCGAGAACACCAGCACCCCGGTCTCGGGGTGGTCCCGGCGGATCGCGATCGCGGCCCGCAGCCCCTCGTCGGTGTAGCCGGGCGGCATCCGCACGTCCACCACGGTGACGTCCGGGCGGTGCTCGGCCACGGCGGCGAGCAGCGCCTCGCCGTCGCCGACGGCGGCGACGACCTGGTGCCCTCGGTCGGCCAGAATCTCCACCAGGCCCGCCCGCACTATGGCGGAGTCTTCCGCGATCACGACTCGCATCGGCCTGCGTTCCCGCTTTCGTCAGGCGTGGGACGGCATCTCTACGGTAACCACCGTAGGGCCGCCGCGCGGGCTGCTGATCGCAATCGTGCCGTCGACGGTCCGCAGCCGTTCGGCCAGCCCGGCCAGCCCGCTGCCGTCCCTGGCGCGGGCGCCGCCGTCGCCGTCGTCGCTGACCCGCACCCGGAGCAGCCCGGGCACGTGCACGGCCTCGACCGTCGCGTGCCGGGCGCCGCTGTGCTTGGCCACGTTGGCCAGCAGCTCGGCCGCGCAGAAGTAGGCGATGGTCTCGATCGCGGCCGACGGGCGCTCGGGCAGGTCCGCGACCACCTCGACCGGAAGTCCGCTGCGCGCGCCGAGCGTCGCCAGCGCGGTGCCGAGCCCGTGGTCGAGGACCGGCGGGTGGATGCCGCGGGCGAGGTCGCGCAGCTCCATGATCGCCTCCTTGGCGCTGCGGTGGGCGGCGTCGACCAGCTCGAGCGCGCGTTCCAGGTCAACCTGCGCCGTCCAGCCGTCCGCGGTCCCGCCAGCGGCGCCGCCGAGCTTCTCCCGCGCCAGCCCGAGCTTCATCGCGACCGCCACCATCTGGGCCTGCGCCCCGTCGTGGAGGTCCCGCTCGATCCGGCGCAGCCGCACGGCCGAGTCGTCGACCGCGCTCGCCCGGGTCTCCTCCAGGTCGCGCACCCGCTGCGTCAGCGGCGGGCCGAGCAGCCGGGCGGCCGTCCGGCGGTCCAGGTCGTTGCACCCGCTGATCATCCACGGGGCCCAGAGCAAGACGCTCAGGCCGGCCGGAACCAGCGCGAAGGACACCGCCAGCGAAGGCACCGCCTGGGCGACCAGCACCGGGTTCGGCGTCCACCACGCCAGCCACCCGGGCACCTGAACCGGATCGCCGTGCGCGGCGAGCTGGTGGATGAGCTCCCACCAGACCGGGAACGTGGAGTACCCCACCCCCCAGGCGACGATGTAGATCACGCCGATGCCCGCCAGCAGCGCGATCGGGAGCTTCAGCAGCAGGTACGCGCACGCCCGCCAGCTGACCGCGTCGGTCAGGCTCGACCGGATCCAGCCGACGGCGCCCGGCTGCGGCCGGAACGGCGGCGGCTCTTCGATGGGCCGATCCTGCTTCAGCCGGATCAGCCGCTGCGACTCGGCCCTCGGCCCCAGCGCCCGGTTGGCCAGCCGGCGGCAGAACGCGCCGAGCCGCCGCGCGGCCCGCAGGGCCAGCGCCAGCAGCGGCAGCCCGGCGAAACTGACCGAGAGCGCCAGCCCGACGGCGACGGTGACGGCCGTGAACGCGAACAGCGGGATCGCCACCAGCAGGCTGAGGCCCGCGTAGAGGCACTCCCGCCAGGTGCGGCGGGTGAACGGCTCGCGCA
>DATCGA010000650.1:0-4648 GCA_036509215.1 Trebonia sp. | reverse complement strand
CGCCGACGACGCGTTCGACGCGGCGGCCTGGATCGCCTCGCCGGACGGGCTGGCGGCCGGGCGGCCGATCGTCGTCGCCGGGGACAGCGCGGGCGGCAACCTGGCCCTGGTCACCGCGCTGCGGGCGCGCGACGCGGGCGGCCCGGCGCTGGCCATGCAGCTGCTGGTCTACCCGGTGGCCGACTCAGACCTGGACCGCCGGTCATACCACGAGTACGACGGGGACGAGTTCATCATCAACCGGGGCGACATGGTGTGGTTCTGGGACCACTACGCGCCCGACCCGGCCGTCCGGGTCAACCCCTACGCGTCGCCGCTGCGGGCGGGTGACCTGACCGGGCTGCCGCCCGCGTACGTGATCACGGCCGAGCACGACCCGCTGCGGGACGAGGGGTTCGAGTGCGCGGAGCGGCTGCGGGCGGCGCGGGTGCCGGTCGAGCACCGGCACTTCGGGTCGCAGATCCACGGGTTCTTCACGTTCGTGAACGTGCTCGACGACGCCGACCGGGCGGTGGCGGACGCGGGCGTGGCGATCCGGGCGGCGGTCGACGCGGCGGCTTCGGGTGCGTCGGCTGCTGCTGCTGCTGAGGAGTGAATTCAAATGCGCGCTACTGCGGCTGTTTTCGAGAAGCTGTTCAGCCCGCTTCGCGTGGTCGAGGTGGAGGTCGACTCGCCTGGGCCGGGCGAGGTTCTGGTGAAGGTCGTGGCGTCCGGCGTGTGCCATACGGACGCGATCGCACGCGACGGCGACATGCCGTTCCCGGCCCCGGGGGTGCTCGGCCACGAGGGCGCCGGGATTGTCGCTGCGCTTGGGGCTGGCGTTACCAATGTGGCTGTCGGGGACAAGGTGGTGATCGGCTGGCCGTGGTGCGGGTCTTGCCGGAACTGCCTCGAGGGGCAGCCTCGGTACTGCCTGGACCTGGGGCCGCTGGTGCTTCGCGGCGGGCGGGCGGACGGGACGACGTCGCTCCGGCGGCTGGACGGGTCGCCGCTCAACAGCCATTTCTTCGGCCAGTCGTCGTTCGCTTCGTACTCGATTTGCTCGGCTCGGGCGCTGGTGGTGGTGGACCCGTCGGCCGACGTGGAGCTGCTGGGGCCGCTCGCCTGCGGGATCTCGACCGGGGCGGGGGCGGTGCTGAACGCGCTGCGGCCGGGGGCCGGGTCGTCAGTCGTCATCTACGGGGCCGGGGCGGTCGGGCTTTCTGCGGTGATGGCGGCCCGGCTCACGCCTGCGACGTCGATCATCGCGGTGGACCGGCTGGCGTCGCGGCTGTCGCTTGCGCGCGAACTGGGGGCGACCGAGACGATTGACGTGTCATCGGCGGACGTGGACCCGGTGGCCTCCGTGCACGAGATCTGCGGCGGGCCGGCCGACTTCAGCCTGGACTGCACCGGCAACGTCTCGGTGCTGCGGCAGGCGGCCGACTCGGTCGGCATGCGCGGCACGGTGACGCTGATCGGCGGGGCGCCGGCCGGGGCGTCGTTCGCGCTCGACCACATGTCCACCCTGTGGGGCAAGCGGGTGATCGGCACGCTCGGCGGCGAGGGCCGGTCGGCGTCGCTGATCAACGCGCTGATCGCGCTGAACAAGCAGGGGCGGTTCCCGTACGAACGGCTGATCGAGACGTTCCCGCTTGACCAGGTGAACGAGGCGTTCGAGGCGTCGCACTCGGGCGACGTGATCAAGCCGGTGCTGCGGATGCCCGACTGAAGATCGTTTAGCCGGGATCCACGGCCGTTCCGGGGTCAGGGCACCGGAAACGCCATGGACCTGCGTGATCTTGGGGTTAGCGGCGGTCGAGGGCCTCGTCCAGGTTGAGGGCGGCGCTGATCAGGGCCAGGTGGGTGAAGGCCTGGGGGAAGTTGCCCAGGGCCTCGCCCGAGTGGCCGATCTGCTCGGCGTAGAGGCCCAGGTGGTTGGCGTAGGTGAGCATCTTCTCGAAGACCATCCGGGCCTCGCGGACCCGGCCGGCCCGGGTGAGCGCCTCCACGTACCAGAACGAGCACAGGCTGAACGTGCCCTCGCCGTCGGCGATGCCGTCCACGCCGGTGAGGGCGTAGCGGTTGACCAGGCTGTCGGAGACCAGCTCGGCGCTGATCTTGTCGAGGGTGGCGAGGAAGCGCGGGTCGGTCGGGCCGGCGAACTTCACCAGCGGCATGACCAGCAGCGAGGCGTCGAGCAGCTGACTGCCCGGGTACATGACGTAGGTGCCGAGCTCGGGATCCCAGCAAGATTCCTGGACGAACCGGTGCGCCTGGGCGGCCAGCTTGCGCCAGCGCTCGACCGGGGCGGGCAGGCCGCGGTCGCGGGCCAGGCGGCCCGCCCGCTCGAAGGCGACCCAGGTCATCAGCGCGGAGTAGGTGAACCGCTGGCGGGGGCCGCGGATCTCCCAGATGCCCTCGTCCGGCTCCTGCCAGTGCCTGCTCAGCCAGTCCAGGCGCTTGGAAAGGCCGGTCCACAGGTCCCAGGAGATCGGCACCTCCCGGTTGTAGAGGTACACCGAGTCCATGATCTCGCCGTAGACGTCGAGCTGCCGCTGGCCCACGGCGCCGTTGCCGATTCGCACCGGCCGCGCGCCGTTGTAGCCCTCGAGATGGTCGAGGGTCACCTCGGGAATGTTCTCGCCGCCGTCGACGGAGTACATGATCATCACGTCGCGCTCGGCGGTGGCGGTTTCGCACCGCTTCTGCAGCCAGTCCATGAAGCTCGCGGCCTCCTCGAGGAAGCCCAGGCGCATCAGCGAGTAGACCGTGAACGAGGCGTCTCTGAGCCAGGCGTAGCGGTAGTCCCAGTTCCTGCTGCCGCCCGGCTCCTCGGGCAGCGAGGTGGTCGGCGCGGCCACCAGCGCGCCGGTCGGGTGGTAGACGAGCAGCTTGAGCGCGAGCGCCGACCGCTGCACCATCTCGCGCCAGCGGCCGGTGTAACGCGACTGGGCGACCCAGCTCTGCCAGAAGTCCTGGGTCGTGGTGAACAGCTCCTGGGTCTCGCCGTCGGCGATCGGGCGGACCTCGCCGTTCCACTCCAGGTGGAAGGTGGCGCTCTCGCCCTCTTCGAGGGTGAACGAGGCGGCGACGCCGTTCTCCTCCACCTTGAGGGCGACATTGGTCCGCAGGACGGCGCGGCCGAGCGGCGAGGTGAAGACGGCGCCGACTCCCTGGACGATCTGCACCTCGTGGGCCGCCCGGCCGTAATCGAACGCGGGGTGGCAGGCGAGCTCGAAGATGGCCCGGCCGCGGACCGCGAGGCACTGCCTGACCAGCAGGTCGCGGGCCTTCCCGGTGGGCCTCGTCTCGGGGACCATGAAGTCGATGACCTCGCCGACGGCCTCCTTCCCCTGGAACCTGGTCAGCAGGATGTTTGTGTCGGGCAGGTAGAGCTGCTTGGGCCGGGCGTAGCCGGTGCGGCTGGTGAGGGAGAAGTACCCGCCCTTGCGCGCGTCGAGCAGCGCGCCGAACAGCGACGGGGCGTCGAACCGGGACGGGCAGTACCAGTCGACCGTCCCATCGGTGCCGATGAGCGCGACCGTCCGCAGGTCGCCGACGATGCCGTGCTCCTCGATCGGGAGGTAGCCCTGCGGCGGGCCGGTCCGCGAGTGGTCCATTCTTCAATCATCGCGATCTGGATTACAGTCGCGTTTCATCCGGCCGGCCGAGCTCGTCACAGCGGCTTCGAGGCTGCGAGCAGGGCTGGCGCGGCTGATCCGGCGGGGCGCCCCCGATTGAAGATCGTTTAACCGAGATCCATGGCCGTTCCGGGGTCAGGGCACCGGAAACGCCATGGGGTCGGTTGATCGCCGCTGAGTGGCGGCGCATTCTTCACAAATCACTAAGAATGGTCCCCGATTTAGGTCTGGCGCGGTTAGCGACCTACGGTGTATGCGTGAGCTCTCCGCAGGTATCTGTGCTCGTGGTGGAAGACGACCCGGGCATCGCAACGCAACTGGTCCGCGGCCTCGAGCGGGCCGGGTACACCGCCGCCAGCGTCGCCATGGGCGCCGAGGCACTCCGACGGCCGCCGTTCGACGTCGTGCTGCTCGACCTCGGGCTGCCCGACCTGGACGGGATCGACGTCTGCAGGCGCCTGCGGGCGGACTCCGACAGCGCGATCATCGTCGTGACCGCCCGCGGCGAGGAGGCCGACCGGGTGCTCGCGCTCGACGAGGGGGCCGACGACTACCTGGTCAAGCCGTTCGGGCTGGCCGAGCTGCTGGCCCGGATCAGGGCGGTGCTGCGGCGCGGGCAGCGGCTGGAGGCGGCCGGCGGCGAGGTGCTGCGGCACGGGCCGCTCACCGTCGACATGCGGACCCGCCGGGTGACGATGTCCGGCGCCGACGTGGCGCTGACCCCGAAGGAGTTCGCGATCCTGGAGTGCCTGATCACCGACCCCGGCCGGCTGATCAGCAGGCAGGAGATCGTCGAGCGGGCCTGGGACGAGCACTGGTACGGGCCCACCAAGGTGCTCGACGTGCACCTGGCGGCGCTGCGGCGCAAGATCGGCGACCCCGCGCTGATCGAGACCGTCTACGGCCACGGCTTCCGGCTGGCGGACCGTGAGCCCATGTCCGTCGGCGACGCGCTGGGCGGGGGCCCGCAAGCGTGACCGGACCGGGCTCGGGCGAGAGCACGACCGAGGCGCTCGCGACCGGGG
>DATCGA010000649.1:0-3671 GCA_036509215.1 Trebonia sp. | reverse complement strand
CGTCGATCGCGCGGTCGCCGGGACCACGCAGCTGACCGCGCCGTTCCAGGACTTCATCACCCGGTACGCGTGGGGCGAGATCTGGTCTCGCCCCGGCCTCAGCCTGCCGCAGCGCTCCATTGTCACGCTGACCGTGCTGGCCGCCCTGCAGCATGAGGATGAGCTGGCCATGCACATCAAGGCCGCGCTCCGCAACGGCCTCACCGAGAACGAGATCCGCGAGGTGCTGCTCCAGGTCGGCCTGTACGCGGGCGTCCCGGTCGCCAACCGCGCCTTCGCCATCGCCAGCCGCGCGATCGGCGAGTACCAGGCCGAGCAAGCCGCCGGGCAGGGCTGAAAAGCCGGTTCTTGTGCTTGGCCCCAGTCGCGCCAGCTGCGGGTTTGGGGCCGAGGCACGAGACGGATGTCCGACATGCGAACATCTGTACCCTAGGCGGCACGGGCAGGCGCAACGGATATATCGTCGGGTTAACTGGCTGAAGGAGTTAGACCACCGTGACAGTGTCAGAACAGGGACTCGTCGTCCCGGACTCCGGCGAGCTGGCCTTGCCCGAGTACATGAAGCCCCAGCCGGGCAATCACCCGCCGCTTGACTCGCCCGGCTACAAGTCGACCTCGCTGCGCCACCCCAAGCAGCCGCCGGTGCTCCTCCCGCACCGGCTCACCGAGGTGACCGGCCCGCTGCTCGGCGACGAGCTGATCACCCTGCAGGACGCGGACCTGACCACCCAGCACGCGGGGGAGCCGCAGGGGCAGCGGATCATCGTCTTCGGCCAGGTGCGGGACTCCGACGGCCGGCCGGTGCCGGACACGCTGGTCGAGATCTGGCAGACCAACGCGGCGGGCCGCTACCGGCACAGCCGTGAGCACCACCCCGCCCCGCTCGACCCCAACTTCACCGGCGTCGGCCGCGCGATCACCGACCAGGGGGGCCGGTACCGGTTCATCACCATCCAGCCCGGCTCGTACCCGTGGGGCAACCACTACAACGCCTGGCGGCCCGCGCACATCCACTACAGCCTCTTCGGCCGAGCGTTCACCCAGCGTCTGGTCACCCAGATGTACTTCCCTGGCGACCCACTCCTCCAGTACGACCCGATCTACAACTCGGTGCCGGACGAGAAGTCGAAGCTCCGCATGGTGGCCGAGTTCTCGATCGAGGACACCCAGCCCGAGTGGGCCCTGGCGTACCGGTTCGACATCGTGCTCCGCGGCCGTGACCAGTCCGTCTTTGAGGAGCCTCACGCATGAGCGAGCTTGCGAGCGAATCAGTAAGTCCAGTGCGTTCGCGAATGCGGACTCCGAGCGCCAGCGAGGTGGCCTCGTGAGCGAGCTGCTTACCCCGTCGCAGACCGTCGGGCCCTACTTCTCGATGCGGCTGCCGTGGCCGGAAGGGCCCTACGTCGTCGCGGCCGGCACCCCCGGCGCGATCACGATCCTCGGGCGGCTCTATGACGGCGCGGGCGCCGCGATCCCCGACGGGCTGATCGAGACCTGGCAGGCCGACCCGAACGGCCGGTTCGCGCACCCGGACGATCCGCGCGGCCCGATCGTCGACGGTGACCTGGCGTTCCGCGGCTTCGGCCGGTGCAAGACCAACCACGACGGATCGTTCAAGATCGTGACGCTCAAGCCCGGCCCGCTCCCGTTCGGCGACGGCCGGACCGAGGCGCCGCACATCGACGTGTCGGTGTTCTCCCGGGGCATGCTCGACCGGTCGGTGACCAGGATCTACTTCCCCGACGAGGGCGCCGCCAACGCGGCCGACCCGGTGCTCGAGGTCGTCCCGGCCGACCGCCGGGCGACGCTGATCGCCACCCCGGGCGACCAGGACGGCCTGCTCCGGTTCGACATCTACATGCAGGGCCCCGGCGAGACCGTCTTCTTCGACCTGTAAGAGAGGACCTCGTGCCCGCGGTGAAGCTGGTCTCGTCGGTTGACGGGCCGCCAGATGCTCCGGTGCTGATTCTCGGCAACCCCATCGGCACCAACCGCGATGTGTGGTCGCGCCAGCTGCCGGTGCTGTCGCGGTATTTCCGGGTGCTGCGGTACGAACCCCGGGGACACGGCGCCCCGGGGAACCAGTCGCCCGCGCCCGGAGGCCCGTACACGATCGCCGACCTCGGCGGCGACGTGCTCGCCCTCGCCGACGCCCACGGCATCGACCGGTTCGCCTACGCGGGGGTCTCCCTCGGCGGGATGACCGGCCTGTGGCTGGCGGCGACGGCACCGGAGCGGATCACCTCCCTCGCCGTCTGCTGCGCCGCCCTGACCGCGCTGCCGAGCCCGCAGGCGTGGCACGACCGGGCCACCCTGGTCCGCGCCGAGGGCATGGCGCCGCTGGCCGGCCTGGTGGTGCCGCGCTGGTTCACCCCCGCGTTCATGGCCCGCGAGCCTGTCGCCGTGCAGACCGTGACCGACATGCTGACGGCGACCGCGCCCGAGGGCTACGCCGGCTGCGGCGAGGCCATCGCGGCGCTCGACCTGCGCCCGCTGCTCCCGTCGGTGCAGGCGCCGACGCTGGTGCTGTCCGGCGCCGAAGACGTCGCCGCGCCGCCCTCGATCGGCGCGTACACCGCCCGCGCGATCCCCGGCGCGCGGCTGAGGGTCATCCAGGCCGCCTCGCACTTCGCCCACTACGAGCGTCCGGGACCGGTCACCGACGCCCTGCTGACCCATTTCACCAGCGCGCCGCCCTATGCGGGAGTGCCGGGAACGCGTACAAATTAAGCATGAGCGGAATTGTCGTGGCGATCATCGTGGCCGTCGTGGTGATCTTCCTCATCCTCGTCGCGCTCGTCCGCAGGAGCCCCGCCCAGCTCACCCGGCAGCTGCGCAGCACCAGCTTCAGCAGGCGGCGCTCGGACCGGATCAAGGCGGCCGCCGCCGCCGACGTCGCGGCGATAGCGGAGGACGACAGGTACTTCCGCCGCCGGAGCAGGCGCAGGCGCAGGGACGTCGACAGCGAACTGTGAGGCCTGTGCCAGGCTTGAGGCATGTCCGAGAACCCTGGCCCCGTCGCCACGCCCCCGCTCTCACCCGAGGATTACGCCGCCGCCGCCCGCCGGATCGCCCCCTACGTGCGTCGAACCCCGCTGCTGACCGTGCGCGCCGACGGCCGCGAGGTCAGCCTGAAGCTCGAGCACCTGCAGGCGGCGGGCGTATTCAAGATCCGCGGCGCGCTCAACGCGCTGCTGACCAGGCGTGAGGCCGGGCGGCGGGACGCGTCCGTGGTCACCGCGTCGGGCGGCAACCACGGACTCGGCGTCGCCACCGCCGCCCGCTGGCTGGGCATCCCCGCGACCGTCTACGTGCCGGCCACCGTGCCGGACATCAAGGCGTCGAGGATCGCCGCGGCCGGCGCCGAGGTGGTGAAGACGGGGCGGGTCTACGCCGACGCCGAGCGCGCCGCCCGCGCCTTCGCGGCCGGCCAGGGCCGCTTTTACGTGCACGCCTACGACGACCCGGCCGTGGTCGCGGGCCAGGGCACGCTGGCGGCCGAGATCGTGGCCGACCTGCCCGACTGCGACGTGGTGGCCGTCCCGGTCGGCGGCGGCGGCCTGCTGGCGGGCTTCAGCGGCGGCCTCGCCGCGATCGGCCGGCCGGCCATGGTCGTCGGCGTCGAGCCCGAGGGCTGCCCGACCCTGCACGCCGCGGTCGAGGCGGGCGAG
>DATCGA010000648.1:0-9917 GCA_036509215.1 Trebonia sp. | reverse complement strand
CCCCAGCCGACTAACCCGCCCCCAAACGCCGGTCGGATCCCACCACTCGCGTCCCGCCGGGTCTCACCGACACGGGCAATTGTGTGGAGCGGCCAGCCTAAAAAGATTGGGGGTAATTTCCGTCGCTATTTGACGGTAATTACCCCCAATGCTTGGGTGGCGACGGGACAGTCCGGGCGCGAGCACGGGTGACCGACGGCCGGACCCCGGCCCGTGAGCCACTTAGCCACGTCGGCGGCCGTCTCGCAGCGGGCCTGCTGAGTCCAGAGGTCAACCACGCCAACGCGGATAGTCTCGATCCCCTCGTGGACCGAGTTCCAGCGGTCGCGGTGCTTGTCTCGCCACTGCTCGTCCTCCGGGTGGGCGGCGGCACCGTCGATCTCCACGCACGCCCGGTGCTCCTGATAGAAGTTGTCCAGATAACGGTTGCCGGTTGCCTGCTGTACCTGAACCTGGCGTTTGGCGGTCGGCATGCCGTGCGGTCGCTCGACGCCCCGCCGATAGCGGACTTCGAGGAATGAGAGGGCTCCGCCCTCGGCATATCCAAGCGCGAGTTCGATCTGCTGCCGCCACCGAAATCGACGACGAGCGCGAAGCGCGGCAAGAAGACGTGCAGCCGTCGTGAGCCTGCGCCCGATCGCGCGACAGATCCAGTCGTACGCCTCGTCGAGCGTCCGCGCGCATTCAATGAGATCAAGCACGGTGGCCTCGAGCCGAGTGCGTGGGGGACTGAGAACCGGATGCCGTGTGAGCTTGAGCGACCGCGACCGGTGGATGACGACTCCGGGGATCCTCCCGCACCGCTCCGGGTTACTGTCATGCGGGACGGTTAGGTGGATGAGCCGACTTCGGCCATTGGTCAGGCCGTAAACCTCGGCCGCCGTCTCGTGACTGAGAACGGCGTCCGCCCCGGCCCGAAGCAACGCGCCCCACAGTTCGGCAGGTCGGCTGGCGGCGCCGTTGAACGAGGCATAGACGCCCCGGTGGATCACCCGCCAGCGGCCGGAACGCACCTGATTGCGAATGTACCCGGCAGTCATTCCGGCCTCAAGGGCCTGCCCGATCGCAAGCACCCCGTCCTGGCGATCAATCAGCCGGACATATTCACGCGGAAGTTCCACAGACATGACACCAGCGTGCGGACACCCGCCCCGGCTGCGAAAGCACGACCCGGAACCTGTGGATAACGCGCCCAGTTGCGACCTGAAATGTGGATAACTTCTCGGCAATGTCTCAACCACGCGCTATCCTTCCGCCCGGACCCAGACGTCGCCTCCGGCCAGAATCAAAAATTGGGGGTATCTACCGTCAAATAGCAACGGTAGATACCCCCAATAACCGAAGACCCCCTACGCGGCGTACTCCGTGTCGCCCACGAACGCGGCCCACAGGTTGGCGTAGACGCCGCCCTCTTCCAGCAGCTCGTCGTGAGACCCGATCTGCGCGATCTGCCCGTGGTCCATCACGATGATCCGGTCGGCCCGCGCCGCCGTCGTCAGCCGGTGCGCGACGACGATCGTCGTGCGCCGCAATGACAGCTCATCGGTCGCCGCCGTCACGGCCGCCTCGGACGCTAGGTCCAGCGCCGCCGTCGCCTCGTCGAGCAGCAGGATGTCGGGGTCGGCCAGCTCGGCCCGGGCCAGCGCGATCAGCTGCCGCTGCCCGGCCGACAGGTTCCGTCCCCGCTCCCCGACCTCGTGCGAGTACCCGCCCGGCAGATGCACGATCATCTCGTGCGCCCCCACCGCCCGGGCCGCCGCCTCCACCTCGGCATCGGTGGCCGAAGGCCGCGCGTACGCGATCGCCTCGGCGACGGTGCCGCTGAACAGGTACGCCTCCTGCGGCACGACGCCCAGCCGCTGCCGGTACTCGGTCAGGTCGTAGCTCCGCACGTCCACGCCGTCGACCAGCACCGCGCCGCCGGTGACGTCGTAGAACCGCGCCATCAGCTTCACGATCGTGGACTTGCCCGCCCCGGTCTGCCCGACCAGCGCCACCGTCTCGCCCGGCGTCACCGTAAAGGACACGCCGGAGATTGCCTCGCCCGCCGCCTTCGCCCCCGGCCCGGCCGGGCCGCCGGAGAGCTCGGACCCGGTCGCGTAGGCGAAGTGCACGTCCCGCAGCTCGATCAGCCCGGTCAGCCCCGAGTCCGGCACCGGCGCCGGCGCAGCCGTCGGCGGGGTCGACGTCGACAGCCGCAGCAGGTCCTTGATCCGCTGCAAGCCGACCGCCGCCTGCTGGTACCCGTCGAACACCTGCGAGAGCGACTGGATCGGCGCGAACACCATGTCGACGTAGAGCAGGTAGGCGATCAGCGCCCCGACCGAGAGCGCGCCCGATCGCACCTGCCCCACCGCGACCACCAGCACCAGGGCCGACGCGACCGTCGACAGCGTCTGCACGAACGGGAAGTACAGCGAGATGTACCGCTGCGCCCGCAGCCGGGACTGCCGGTAGAGGTCGCTCCGCCCGGCGAACCGGTTCCGGTTCGTCCCCTCGCGCCGGAACGCCTGGGTGACCCGGAGCCCGGCCACGTTCTCGGCCAGGTCCGCGTTCACGACCGAGATCCGCTCCCGTGCCTCGGTGTAGGCCTGCGACGACTTCCGCCGGAAGATCACCGTGGCCACCGCGAGGACGGGGGTGATCGCGACCACGAGCAGCCCGAGCCGCACGTTGATGATCAGCATCGCCGCCAGCACGCCGACGAAGGTGAGCAGCGAGCTGACCATCGTGACCAGCCCGGTCTGCAGGAACGACGAGAGCGCGTCCACGTCGCTGGTCATCCGGGTCATGATCCGGCCGTTGAGCTCGCGCTCGTAGAAGTCGAGGCCGAGCCGCTGCAGCTGGGCGAAGAGCTTGACCCGGAGCGTGTACAGCAGCCGCTCGCCGTTGCGCCCGACGACCATCGTCTCGACGATGTTGACGACCCAGTCCGCGAGCACGATCGCGAGCCCGATCAGCGACACCAGGATCACGTAGTGGAACGCCTTGGCCTGCACGCCGCTGTCGATCCCGCCGCGCACCAGGGCGGGCAGCGCGAGCCCGGCGGCGGCGTCGAGGCCGTCGAGGACGAGCCCGAAGACCAGCGCCAGCGCGATCGGCTTGAGCAGCTTGCGCAGCGTGAAGTGGCGGTCGGAGGCCCGCGCGCCCGCCAGCTCGACGTTGGGCTCGTCCTTGATCGGCGGCAGCGCCTCGACCTTGGCCAGCAGCTCGGGGCTGGGCGGGACCGACCCGATCATGCCGTCCATCGTGCTGCCTCGCCCGCCGGCGCCGCGGCCGCGGGCAGCGCCGCGACCGGCGGCCGCGCCCCCGAGCCGACCGCCCGCGGTGGCGGCGGAGGCGGCCAGCGCTCGCGTCGCCGCCCGCTCAGAAACCCCGGATATCGAACGGACCCTGGACTTCGCCTTTCCGTTCCCGTGGCCGTTGTCGGCGGCGACGACCACCCCGGTGGTCTCCACCGTGACGCTCTCAAAAGCGCTGGCGGGGGCCGCGCCGGGCAGTTCGCCCGCGTCGATCCCCTCGACGTCGTCGCCCGGACCGGTGATCAGCACCCGGTAGAGCTCGCAGCGCTCGGTCAGCTCGGCGTCGGTGCCGACGTCGGCCAGCCGGCCGTCGGCGGTCATGACCGCGATCCGGTCGGCCAGGTTCAGGGTGGACTTGCGGTGCGCGATCAGCAGCGTGGTCCGGCCCGCCATCACCCGGTGCAGGGTGGCGTGGATCTCCGCCTCGATCCGCGGGTCGACGGCCGAGGTGGCGTCGTCGAGCAGCAGCAGCCGGGGGTCGGTGATCAGCGCCCGGGCGAGCGCGACCCGCTGCCGCTGGCCGCCGGAGAGGGTGAGCCCCTGCTCGCCGACCACGCTGTCGTAGCCTTCCGGCAGTTCGCGGATGAACTCGTCGGCCTCGGCCGCCCTGGCCGCGGCGAGGATCTGCTCGTCGGTGGCGTCCGGCCGGCCGTAGGCGATGTTGGCCTTGACCGAGTCGGAGAAGAGGAACGACTCCTCCATGACCATGCCGATCGTGGCCCTGAGCGACTCCTGGGTGACGTCGCGGACGTCGTACCCGCCGATTCGCACCGCGCCGCCGCGTACGTCGTAGAAGCGGGGCAGGAGCAGGCTGAGGGTGGACTTGCCGGAGCCCGACGGCCCGATGACGGCGACGGTCTCGCCCGGCCTGACCTCGAGCGACAGCCCGCGCAGGACCGGCGCCGACGGCACGTAGCCGAACTGCACGTCGTCGAACATGATCCCGTTGGCGTCGGCCGGCAGCTCGATCGCGTCGGGCTTGTCGGTGATCGTCGGCTTGGAGTCGATCACCTCGAAGACCCGGATCACGCTCGCCCGCGCCTCCTGGCCGATCGTCACCAGGTTGGTCAGCACCCGGACCGGGCCCGCCAGCTGGGCCAGGTAGCTCGAGAAGGCGAGGAAGGTGCCGAGGGTGATGTTGCCGTGGATGGCCAGCCAGCCGCCGAGCAGCAGCACGCCGACCAGGCCGAACGACGGGATCGCGGTGAGCGCGGGGTTGTACCGGGCGGTGAGCCTGATCATCCGGAGCCGGGAGCCGAACAGGGACTGGCTCGCCTCCTCCATCCGCTCCATCTCCTGCTCTTCCTGGCCGAACCCCTTGACCACGCGGACGCCGCCGATGGACTCGTCGACGATGCCGGCCACCTCGCCAACGACCTGCTGGGCCTGCCAGCTGGCGGGGAAGAGCTTCTTCCTCGAGGCGGTGGCGATCAGCCAGAGGGCCGGGGCGACCGCGATCGCGACCAGCGAGAGCAGCGGGGACAAGATGATCATGATGACGAGCGAGAAGACGAACAGGATGCTGCTGCCGAGGATCAGCGGCATCCACTGCAGCAGCCCCTGCACCATGTTGATGTCGGAGATCGATCGGCCGACGAGCTGGCCGGTGTGGATCTCGTCCTGGCGGGCGCCGTCGAGGTTGGAGAGCGACTCGAACAGCTCGGTCCGCATCGAGTGCTGGACGTCGAGCGCCATCTTCCCGCCGCGGTAGCGGCGCATGTAGACGCCGAAGAAGTTCGCGACCGCGGCGACCAGCAGGCCGATCGCGAGCGGCCAGACCGACTCGGTGTGCTTCACGATCACGTTGTCGATGACCGACCGCTGCAGCAGCGGGATGGACAGGGTCGCCACCGTGTACAGCAGCGCCCCGATGAGCGCGATGGTTACATCGCGCTTGAACCGCCAGCAGTACCCGGCCAGCCGCCTGATCCAGCGAGCCTCGTTGCCCTGCTGGTAACCGTTTTCGCTCATGCCACCCCACGCTGAGATGCCCGTCAAGATCGTGGCCCGCCTGCCTCGGCGCCGTGCCCCGCACGGGCCGCCGGCCGGGTCCCGGGCCAAAGAACTGTAACGCCCCGCCCCGATATTTCATTTCCCGAGCTAACGACTTTTCCCAACACCGGGCTGGCGTCACCCGACCTGCCCGCGCCGCCCGCCGCACCCGTACTGTGACCCACGCCATGGTCAGCAACGAACCACCAGGACCCTGTTCCCTGATGCCCCGCGCGGTTCCCCGCCGCCGCCCCGCGCGGGCCGAGGGTCAGCGGGATCGTCACCCAGCGATGCTATGACAGGACTCCCGCGACGCAAAGGGATTATCCCGGCGCCGACTTTCGAGCGCATTCGCACCGTAGCGCCGGCCACCGACATTCGGGCTTGCCAAATGCGCGGCGTCTGTATCATGCCTGGTCAATGGGCAAGATCCGCTCTACCTGGTAAGTGGCAAGCGTTTGCAGTTAATTAACTCTGGGTCGCTTCCGCCTCGCATTCCGGTTTCTGCCCGGGAAAATAAATTCTCTCGCCCACATCATCCGGGTAAGGTCCGGAGGATGACCACCGCGCAATCGCTGTCCTGGCCGACGACCCCGGTGGCCTACGGTCCGGTCGTGCTGCGCGAGTTCTCGTCGGCGGACCTCGCCATGGTCCAGGAGATGTCAACCGACCCGTACGTGCCACAGATCGGGACCCTGCCGCCGAATGCGAGCAGGCAGTTGGCGCTTGACTACATTGACCGCCAGCGGGGCCGGCTGCCGGAGGGCACCGGCTTCTCGTTCGTCATCGCGGAGGCGGGCACCGGTCGCGGCGTCGGGGGCATCGGGCTTTGGCTCGCCGCCCTGGAGCAGGGCCGGGCCACGGCCGGCTACTCCGTCGCTCCGAGCGCGCGCGGACGCGGGGTGGCGGCGGCGGCACTGACGGCGCTGACCTCCTTCGCGTGGACCATCCAGGACCTGCACCGGATCGAGCTCTACATCGAGCCGTGGAACGCGGGGTCGATCAAGACCGCCGAGCGAGCCGGCTTCGAGCGCGAGGGCCTGCTGCGCAGCCACCAGGAGATCGGCGGCCGCCGCCGGGACATGCTGCTCTACGCAGCGATCAGGCAAGGTGCCGCTGAACCCGGTTCGGCCCACGACGCGTGTGACCGGGGCGACCGCCCCCGATCCCGCTAACTGGCAGTGGCCGGGTCCACCGGCTCAACCAGGTCAACGGGCTCAACCAGGTCAACGGGGTCCACCGGGTCAACGGGGTCAACCGGCTTGTCGGCGGTCTCGACGTCCGGCCCGACGACCTCTCCCTCCGGGCCGACGATCCCTCCGGCCGCGGTTCTTCGCACGGTCCGGTTGCCCGGCACCAGCGCGGTCAGGGCGGCGGGCACCGCGCCCACGATCGCCGCCCCGACCAGCGTCGTGGTGATCCCGACGGACGAGGCCAGCGGCCCCGCGACCACAAAGCCCACCGGCATGATGACGATCGAGATGAGCATGTCGTAGGAGTCGACCCGGGAGCGCACCTGATCGGGGATCAGCGCCTGAATGGTCGATGTAAAGATGCTGTTCGACCACACGACCTCGAACGCGAACACCACCTGGGCCGCCGTGATCACCGCCACCGAGTGGGAGAACGCCAGCGACAGCGGCGGCAGCGCGATCAGGGTGGTCAGCAGCGTCGCGACGATGAGCGGCCGCCGCGGCTTGACCCGCAGCGCGACCAGGCCGCCCGCGATCGCCCCGACCCCCCACCCGGCCGAGATGACGCCCCAGGCGGAGGCGCCGCCGAGCGAGCGCGCGGCGATGACCGGGCCGAGCACGAAGAAGGCGGGCAGCGTGAAGTTGCCGCAGGCGTGCGCGACCAGCGTGATCCAGTACCAGGGACGGATCGCGAGCTCGTGCCATCCTTCGCCGAGGTCGGCCATGAACGACGCGGGCGCCGGCATTCGCCGGGCCGGCACGCGCAGCAGCGCCAGGCAGATCAGGCTCACGAAGAAGGTCGCGGCGTCGGCGGCGAACAGCCAGCCGGTGCCGAAGACCGCGATGAGCACCCCGCCGGCGGCCGGGCCGCCGATGCTGAAGAAGCTCTGCGGCAGCCCGAGCAGGCTGTTGGCCTGCTGGAGCTCGGCCGTCGGCACGGTCTCGGGGACCAGCGCCATCGAGGCGGGGCTGAAGAATGACGTCGCCGCCCCGTAGAGCGCCGCCCCGACGCCCAGCTCCCAGACGTGGGCGTGCCCGGTCAGCAGCAGGACGGCCAGCGTCGCCTGGACCACGCCGCGCACCGCGTCGGCCGTCAGCATCACGTACTGCCTTCGCAGCCGGTCCGCCCAGACCCCGCCAGCCAGCACGAACGCGATCCGCGCGACCGTCTCGACCGCGGCGATGACGCCGATGTCGGATGCCGTCCCGCCGATATGCAAGATCGCGAAAACCAGCGCGATCTGCACCACCGCGTCGCCGATCGAGGAGGTGGTGGAGCCCATCCACATCAGCCGGTAGGGGCGGCTCGCCAGCGGCCGGAGCGCCTCGGCGAACCGCGATCGCGGCTCGGCAGTCGTCGGTTCGGCCACGTATCCTCCGCTTTGATCCTCCGCGAGACTGCCCCACCCTAGATCAGACCGCAACCCGTTTACCCAGGGACCGGGGAGACGACTTAACTCAGGGATCGGGGGACGAGGCGGCGCGGCGGCGGCCGGCCGGGCGAAGTCAGCGGTAGACGAGCGTCCCGTCGTCAAGGTCCGCCTGGGGCAGGATCTCGCGTTCCTGCTCATGCTCGAGCAGGTGGGTCCACGGCTCGCGATCGCCCTGCCTGAACAGGATGTGCTGCGAGCGCATGACGTAGCCGGGGTTGAAGTTCTCCGGATCCGCCCACGGCCGCAGCCGCATGTCCGCCTCCTGCGGCCGCAGGGCGGGCACCACCATGGTGGCGCCCCTGGCCCGCATGTTCTCGAGCAGCCGGCCCACCAGGTCGGCCACCAGGTCCACCCGCAGCGTCCAGCTGTGCCGGAAGTAGCCGAAGGCGTAGGCCATGTTCGGCAGGCCGTCGATCATGATGCCGCGCCAGGTCACCCGCTCGGTGAAGTCGACCGGTTCGCCGTCGACGGTGAACGCGACGTCGCCGAAGACCGAGAGGTTGAACCCGGTGGCGCTGACGACCACGTCGGCCGGGATCTCGGCGCCGGAGCTGACCTTCAGCCCGCACTCGGTGAAGGTGTCGATGGTGTCGGTCACGATCGACGCCGTCCCCTCGCGCAGCGCCGCGAACAGATCGCCGTCGGGGACGATGACGATGCGCTGCTGCCAGGGGCGGTAGCGAGGGGTGAGGTGCCGGTCGATGTCGAAGCCGTCCGGCAGCAGCGGGCGCACCGACTCGAGGAGGAACGCGTGCAGCTCGTCGGGCGACTCCGCCGACATCCGGGCGAGCAGGTCGGTCTGGGCCATGTACTGACGGCGCAGAATCTCGTGCGTCCACTCGTCCGGGATGTCGAGTGCGCGCAGCGTGGTCGCGAGCTCGCTCGTCGCCGGCGGGGCGTAGAAATACGACGGCGAGCGCTGCAGCATCGTCACGTGCTGCGCCTTCGGGGCGATCGCGGGAATCAACGTCGCGGCGGTGGCCCCGGAGCCGATCACCACGACCCGCTTCCCCGTCAGGTCAAGGTCCTCGGGCCACTCCTGAGGGTGCACGATCACGCCCTGAAAGCGGTCCGCGCCTTCCCACCGGGGCCGGTAGGGCTTGGCGTGGTTGTAGTAGCCCGGGCACATCCACAGGAAGCCGGCCGAGAACCGCAGCTGCTGCCCGGTGTCGCCCCTGGTGACCTCGACCGACCACCGGCGCTCGTGGCTGGACCAGCTGGCCGAGGTCACCATGTGCCGGTAGCGGATGCGCTGGCCGAGGTCATCGGCGTCGATGACCTCGTCCAGGTAGGCGAGGATCTCCCCGCCGGCCGCGATCGCCGGGCCGCGCCACGGCTTGAAGCGGTAGCCGTAGGTGAACAGGTCGCTGTCGGAGCGCACGCCCGGGTACCGGTGGGTCCACCAGGTTCCGCCCCGGTTGCCCTGGGCGTCCAGGATGACGAAGGTCCGGTCGGGGAACTGGTCGCGAAGGTGGTGGGCGACGCCGATGCCGGACACTCCGGCCCCGATGATCAGGACGTCGACGTGGCCTGCGTCCTGGCTCTCGGGCGTGCCCGCCGTTCCGGCGGTCTCGCGAGCGGTCGTCGTCATGACGCACCTCCGTGACGCGTTCATTGCTGCCAGCAATCCTAACTCCGGCCCGGAATGTCGGACGGGTTCGCTACTGTCCCTGCCATGCGGTTCCTGCATACCTCTGACTGGCATCTCGGGCGGTCGCTCCACCGGGCCGACCTGAGAGAAGCGCAATCGGCCTTCCTCGACCACCTGGTCGAGACGGCACGGGCCGAGCGGGTGGACGCCGTGCTCGTCGCGGGCGACGTCTACGACCGGGCCATCGCCCCGGTGGACGCGGTCGCGCTGTGCGAGGACGCGCTCGCCCGGCTCCGCGACACCGGCGCCCGGGTGATCGCGATCAGCGGCAACCACGACTCCGCGCTGCGGCTCGGGGTCAACAGCGCGCTGATCGACACGGCCGGCGTCCATCTGCGCACCAACC